>NZ_OZ245771.1:2947500-3309987 GCF_965227715.1 Aestuariivirga sp.
AGGTTGGCTTAGAAGCAGCCATCCTTTAAAGAAAGCGTAACAGCTCACTGGTCTAAATAAGGGTTTTTGCGCCGAAAATGTATCGGGAATTAAGCCATATACCGAAGCTTAGGGTGCAGTCCGCAAGGGCTGCGCGGTAGCGGAACGTTCCGTAAGCCTGTGAAGGTTGACCCGTGAGGGCAGCTGGAGGTATCGGAAGTGCGAATGCTGACATGAGTAACGATAAACAGTGTGAGAGACACTGTCGCCGAAAGCCCAAGGGTTCCTGCTTAAAGTTAATCTGAGCAGGGTGAGCCGGGTCCTAAGGTGAGGCCGAGAGGCGTAGCCGATGGCAATCAGGTTAATATTCCTGAGCTAGTGGTGGGTGACGAATGCAAGAAGCTGTCCGATGTTATTGGATTCGGAGGGCAGCGCATGCGTTCCAGGAAATAGCCCCCACATCAACCCGTACCCGAAACCGACACAGGTGGGCAGGTAGAGTATACCAAGGCGCTTGAGAGAACGATGCTGAAGGAACTCGGCAAATTACCCTCGTAACTTCGGGATAAGAGGGCCCCGTTTCTGGGCAACCAGGGGCGGGGGGCACATACCAGGGGGTAGCGACTGTTTAGCAAAAACACAGGGCTCTGCGAAGTCACAAGACGACGTATAGGGTCTGACGCCTGCCCAGTGCCGGAAGGTTAAGAGGAGAGGTTCACGCTTTGAATCGAAGCCCCGGTAAACGGCGGCCGTAACTATAACGGTCCTAAGGTAGCGAAATTCCTTGTCGGGTAAGTTCCGACCTGCACGAATGGCGTAACGACTTCCCCACTGTCTCCAGCATCGGCTCAGTGAAATTGAACTCCCCGTGAAGATGCGGGGTAATTGCGGTCAGACGGAAAGACCCCGTGCACCTTTACTATAGCTTTACACTGGCATTCGTGCTGGCATGTGTAGAATAGCTGGTAGGCTTTGAAGCGGGGGCGCTAGCTCTCGTGGAGCCGCAATGTGAAATACCAGCCTTGGCGACATGGATGTCTAACCGCGACCCCTCTATCGGGGCCCGGGACAGTGTATGGTGGGTAGTTTGACTGGGGCGGTCGCCTCCCAAAGAGTAACGGAGGCGTGCGAAGGTAGGCTCAGACTGGTCGGAAATCAGTCGTCGAGTGCAATGGCATAAGCCTGCCTGACTGCGAGACAAACAAGTCGAGCAGAGTCGAAAGACGGCCATAGTGATCCGGTGGTCCCACGTGAGGAGGGCCATCGCTCAACGGATAAAAGGTACGCCGGGGATAACAGGCTGATGATTCCCAAGAGTCCATATCGACGGAATCGTTTGGCACCTCGATGTCGGCTCATCACATCCTGGGGCTGGAGAAGGTCCCAAGGGTTCGGCTGTTCGCCGATTAAAGTGGTACGTGAGCTGGGTTCAAAACGTCGTGAGACAGTTTGGTCCCTATCTGCCGTGATTGTAGGAGAATTGAGAGGATTTGTCCTTAGTACGAGAGGACCGGGATGAACACACCTCCGGTGGACCTGTTGTCGCGCCAGCGGCAGTGCAGGGTAGCTATGTGTGGACGGGATAACCGCTGAAGGCATCTAAGCGGGAAACCCACCTCGAAACAAGTTCTCCCTTGAGAACCGTGGAAGACGACCACGTTGATAGGCCAGGTGTGGAAGGGCAGCAATGTCCGTAGCTTACTGGTACTAATCGTTCGATCGGCTTGATCGCTCTCATTATCAATGTCCATGTGAATGGACACCAAGATCCAAGAAAGACAGCGCACTTGGGGCCCGCCCCTTTCGCGCCAGCAAAACAGCGCGCTTGCGGCTTGCCGCATTCGCGCCAGCAAAACAGCGCGCTTGCGGCTTGCCGCATTCGCGCCAGCAAAAAACATATGTGCTCGAAAAACCCTTCTGTCATTCGCCGGCCTGGTGGCTCTGGCGGGGCGTCCATACCCGATCCCATCTCGAACTCGGCCGTAAATCGCCCCAGCGCCAATGGTACTTCGTCCTAAGACGCGGAAGAGTAGGTCGCTGCCAGGCCTGCAAATGACAGAAGAATACAAATACCCTTCATTCACAAAACAACCCACAAAACCCCGCTAAAAGCAGAAATGCTCAAGCGGGGTTTTTTGGCGTCGAAAAATGGTTCATCTCCGCCGGGAGAAGATGGTGACCAGAACCAGTGCTGCCAGGAGCCCCACTGCGACCAGTCCGAAGGCAATGGACGTGCCGAAGCGGGCCGCGACCAGGCCGAAGGCCAGAGGCGTCAAGACGCGGGGAATTGCCGTCAACATGGAGACGAAGCTCAAGGCGCCTGCCCGGTTCTCCGGTACCAGATTGGCAGACATGGCGAAGATGCAGGGGATGAGCAGCGCAATGCCGAGGCCCACCGAAGCAAAGGCCAGCACACTCACCACATAGTGGCTCGAAAGGCCCAGCGCTGCGAAGCCCGCGATCGAGATCACCAGCGACCCGAACATCAACGGAAGATCGCCCAGAAGAGAGCGCATCCGGTCGCCCGGAAAGCGGACGGCAGCATTACACAGGCCGAAGAAGGCGGCGCCAACGCCGGAGATTGCCGCCAGCGCCGGCACCATATCGTCCAGCAGCTTGGCGGACCACAATATGGCGGAGGTTTCAGCTGCAATGATGAGACCCGCTGCAACGCCGAGCAGCATGAGCGGCACTTTGTTCGGCAAGGTGCCGATGTGCGCCGCCTTGCCCCTGGCCAGTGGCCTCGCCGGTATGGCCCGGTATACCATGGTCCAGGAAAGGGCGAACATGAGGCTTGCGGCAGCACCCACCGCCCAGGTTCCGACTTCCGTCGACAGGAAACTGGCCGAGACCGCCATCACCCCCACACCCGCCGAGACGCCGCCGTGGAAGGCCAGAAACACCGGCCGCCGCATGTCATGCTCGAGGGCCACGGCTTCGGCATTCATGAACAGGTCGGTGAGGCCGAAGCAGAAGCCCATGACGGGGACAGCGATGAAGAACCACCAGGGGCTTGCCGCCGTCAAATAAGCAAAGAGGGCAATCGCAAAGACCGGCAGCACGCACAGGAGAACGGCGCGGTTCGAGGCCACGCGCGCGATCTGTCCACCAACCGACATTGCGGCGACGGTCAGCAAGGTGGAGAGGGTGAGGCCCAGCCCGAATGTCTGCGCATCAATGCCGGCATTGCGCATGACAGAGGGCATCGAGCCCGCCAATGCGCCGATGGCCACGCCAAAGGTGATGAAAACAGTGGTAACGGTGGCCCATGCGGAAGGGGCAGCATGCGAAGCGGTCATGTGCGGGGAGATTAGCGCAGCCAGGCGGGCAGTGAAATGGAAGCGAGGCCATTTCCCTCTGCATAAGAAGATGCAGAAAGAAATTCATTATAGGGGTTCACAAACAGGATAGGCATTGCTACATACACCTCGCGTTCATGACGCGGGATGGAGCAGCCCGGTAGCTCGTCAGGCTCATAACCTGAAGGTCGTCAGTTCAAATCTGGCTCCCGCAACCAAACAAGAGCCCTGCCGGTGGTGAGCCGTTGCGGGGCTCTTGCCTTTTGCAGGCGAGGCTGTAGCTGCATTGGCATGAGCAGATGGCGGCCCCCGCGCGAGATTTCAGTCAAAGCCATAGGGCTGTTGTGGCGAGCGGGGCGGCTGCTTGCGGCGGGCGTGCGTGATGATGCTGGCCAGCTCACCGGGGTGCGGCCGCTGGGTGGCAGCGTGGCATTCGGCGAGACGGCCGAAGAGGCTGTTGTCCGCGAGTTCCGGGAGGAGCTGGGCCTGGCCGTCACCCCTTCCGGTCCACCCATGATTCTCCAAAACATCTTTGCGCATGAGGGCGCTCCGGGGCATGAGATCGTCTTCGTCTTCAGCCTCTCTTATGCGGAATCGGATTTGCTTTCGGCAGCAGGGCTCGCCTTTGTGGAAGACGATGGCCCGGCGGTGGTGGCTGATTGGTATGACCTCGAGGATCTTGACCGGCCAGGTGGGATCCCCCTGTTTCCCGCTGGGCTGATGGGATTGCTGCCGGGTACGATGTGATGGCGCGCGGCGCAGCGGCTCAACGCTTGCTCTCAAGCCATTGCGAGCGGGTTGCCTCATAGAGCACCTCACCCTCATCATATCCGGGGCCCGGATCTGACCAGGTCACGCAAAGGGTGCGGGTGTGGGCAAGCCCAATCTTCTCGAGCACGCGGCGGGAGCCATGGTTGGCGGCCATGGTGCTGGCGAACACCCTTTGATAGCCCGCCTTGCGGAAGCCCCAGTCAATCAAGGCGCGGGCGCCTTCCGTGGCCAGCCCCTGGCTCCAGTCGGCGCGGCGCAGGCGATAGCCGAGCTCGGCGCTATTCCCGCCCTCATCTGACAAGCAAAACCAGCCAACGAAGGCGCCCGAGAGATTGCGGCGCGCGGTCCACACATAGGGCTCCGTTCCTTCCGGCTTGAGAAATGCTTCGCCGGGCTGGCTTTGAGAGCGGTCAACCGCGCGGCCGCCGTTGAGAAAGCGCATCACCTCGGGGTCCTGCTCCAATGCAATAAATTCTGCAAAATCTGCCGGAGTGCAGAGGCTGATCGTGAGACGCGCGGTCTGCAGCGCTGTCACGGCGGGTTTTTCCCTTGTCAGACTTGGGACAATGCACGTCCACCCTGGCGCTTTCCAGCCCGGCAACGAAACACCGGCCGTCCGCCGCTCTAGATCTCGCCGCCGAGATAGAGGGCTCTTACGCGATCATCCGAGAGGAGATCGGCGGAGTTGCCGGTGAGCGCGACGCTGCCGGTGGTCAGGGCATAGGCGCGCTGCGATATGCGGAGCGCCATGCGTGAGTTCTGCTCGACCAGCAGCACGCTCACCCCCTCGTCGCGGTTGATGGCGACGATCGAGCGCGCGATGTCCTGCACGAGTTTGGGGGCGATGCCGAGAGAGGGCTCATCGAGAAGCAGCAGCCGGGGCTTGGCCATCAGCGCGCGGCCGATCACCATCATCTGCTGTTCGCCGCCGCTCAAGGTGCCGGCACCCTGACCATAGCGTTCCTTGAGGCGGGGAAAGCGCGTCAGCACCATGTCCAGCGTGCGGGCGATTTCCGCCTTGTCGGAGCGGGTGAAGGCGCCCATCAGCAGATTGTCCTTCACCGACATATAGGGGAAGACGCGGCGGCCTTCCGGCACCATGGCGATGCCGGCCTTGACGAGATCCGCCGGATCGCGCCCATCGATGCGCTCCCCATTATAAAGGATCTCGCCCTTGCGGATCGGCCGCAGGCCGGTGATGGCACGGAGGATCGAGGATTTGCCGGCACCATTGGCGCCAATCAGCGCCACGGTCTCACCCTCCTTGACGCTCAGCGACACGTCCCGCAGGGCGTGGACGTGATCGTAGAAGAGATCGACGTTCCTGAAATCGAGGATCTGGCTCATCTCAAAGTCCGATCGCCTCGTCCTCGACGCCCAGATAGGCCTCGATGACGCGCTGATTGTTCTGAATTTCGGCGGGCGTGCCTTCGGCGATCTTCTCGCCGAAGTTCAACACCACGATGCGGTCTGAAATCTTCATGACGGCCGGCATGTCATGCTCCACCAGCAGCACGGTGAGGCCGCGGTCCCGCAGCTTCCGCACCATGGCGACCGCCTTCATCGTCTCATCATGGTTCATGCCGGCGAAGGGTTCATCCAGCAACAAGACCGTGGGGCTGGTGGCGAGGCCAATCGCGATGCCCAGGGCCCGCAAATGGCCATGGGGCAGGTTGCGGGCAAGCTCCGTGGCGATGCCCTCAAGCCCGAGGAAGGACAGGATCTCATCAGCGGACTCGGCAAAGCGGGCCTCATCGCGCCGGGCTTCGGCGGAGCCGATGAAGAAGCCCAAGAGGGAGGCTTTGGCGCGCAGCTGGTGCGCGACGATCACATTGTCCCGCACGCTCATGTTTCGGAAGATCGTCGTCTCCTGAAAGGTGCGGACCACGCCCTTGCGCGCCGCAATATGCGGGGCGAGGTTGGAAATCCGTTCGCCCTTGAAGGTCACCTCGCCGGAGCTGGGCTTGAGGAAGGATGAGATCAGCTTGAAGAGGGTGGACTTTCCTGCGCCATTGGGCCCGATGACGGAGAGGATCTCCCGCTCATTGACGCCGAAGCTTACACCATTGACGGCCGTGAGGCCGCCGAAGCGTTTGGTCAGCTCCGTGACCTCGAGGATGTGGCCCATGCTCTCAGCCCTTCCGCTTCAGTGCCGCCAGGCTCAGGAGCCCGTTGGGCAGCACCAGCATGAGAATGATCATGACGCCCGAATAAATCAGCAGCTGATACTGCTCTGTCGAGAACAACAGGTTCCAGCCCAGATAGAGCACGAGCGTGCCGAGCATTGGCCCGAACACATAGCCCAGCCCGCCGAGGAAGCAGTTGAGCATGAAGTTGACGCTGTCCGTCACCGTGAAGCTGGACGGATAGATCGACTGCGTGGCCCCGATGAACACAGCACCGCTCAAGCCACCGAAGAAAGACGAAATGGCATAGGCCATGACGCGCAACGCGGCGATGTTGACGCCGATCGAGGAGGCCAGCTCCTCATTCTGCTGCAGCGACATGCAGATGTGGCCGATGCGCGAGTGGACGAGCCGGTAGAGTGCGGCGAAGCACAGGATCATCAGCACGGCAGAGAGATAGTAGAAGGCGATGCGCGGGTTCTGGAGCGTTGCAAAATCGGGCACCAGCGTGATGCCGAACAGGGTGAGGGGACCGGGGGGCGGAATGGAGGTAATGCCCTTGGCGCCATTGGTGATGGGCACGGCCAGCGCCAGCAATCGCATGACCTCCGTCAGGATCAAGGTGACCATGGCGAAATAGACGCCGCGCAACCGCAGGATGGGATAGCCGATCAGGATGCTGGCCAGCGCACAGAAGATGCCGGCGACAGGTAGCGTCCACCAGAAGGACCAGCCGTAATACATGACGAGAATGGCCGAGACGTAGCCCCCCATCAGCGCATAGGCGCCCTGGCCGATGTTGATGCGGCCGATGTAGAAGGTGAGCCAGACGCCCGCGCTCGCAATCGAGAGGAGCGCCACGGAGGTGAAGACGTAATAGAGATCGGTCCGGCCCGTCGCTTCGATCAGCATTGGAACGGCGATGAAGACGGCGAGCAGGAAGATGATGAAGCCCGAGAGTTTCCAAGCCATGCGGTTCAACCCCAGGGCTTTCCCATCAGGCCGTTGGGCCTGATGCTGAGGAACACCATGAGGGCGGCGAAGATGACGAGATAGGTGACGTCGCCATATTCGCGCAGCACGGTGAGCCCAACCGATTCCATCATGCCGAGGATGAAGCCGCCGGCAATGGCGCCGCCCACCACGCCGGCACCCCCGATCATGATCATCATGAAGGCCTTGATGGAGATGGGACCGCCGATCCCTGCATTGACGCCGGTGATGGAGACGAGAAGCCCGCCCACTACGCCCGCCAGCATGGCACCCAGGGCAAAGCCCACCATGGTGTAGCGGTCAACCCGGACGCCCATCAGCTGTGCGGCCGTCCGGTCCTGCGCGAGGGCCCGCATGGCGCGGCCGGTTTTGGTATATTTCATGAAGGCGATGAAACCGAGGATCAGCACGGCGGCGATGGCGCCAACCAGGATGCGGTCATAGGGGAGGATGACGCCGAAGTCGTTGAACACGCCCTTGACGATCTTCGGAACGCCGCGCTGCTTTTCGCCGAACACCAGCAGCATGACGGCGTCGAAGAAGAAGGCCGTGGCGGCGGCGAGCATCATGGTGCTCTCCTCCCGATGGCTGCGGCGGATGACGGTGCGGAACAGATATCGCTCCATGAAGCCGCCAATCACCGCAAGGGTCACGCCGGAACAGAGGACGGCCACGGCAAAGGGCAGGCCCAGCCGGCCATAGACGGTGTAGGTGATGAAGCCGCCCAGCACATACATCTGGCCATGGGCGAAGTTCAGCACATTCATCAGCCCGAAGATCAGCGTCAGGCCGAGCGCGATCAAGGCATATTGTGCCCCGAGATACAGACCGTTCGCGATTACCTGTTCCATCAGCCGCCGATCTTGGAAGGAAAAGCTCGAGGGGGCCCGGCCGGGCCGGACCCCCTGTGTCGCCCCAGTTCAGCCTGCCGTCAATCGACGGTGCCGACGAAGAGGGTTTCGAACTTGCCGTCCTTGTATTCGTTGACCACCATCGGAACCGCCACCTGGCGCTTCTGGCCGAAGGAGGTGCTGCCGACATATTTGAGCTTGGCCGCAGGGTCCTTCAGATAGGGGTTCGGCGCCTCGAAGCTGTCCACCGTCTTCTTGAACTCATCGACATTGTCGAGAGCGGCCGGATTGGCCTTGATGGTTTCGAGGATGTAGTCGAGCGCATAGACCTTGGTGTTCGATTCGTCATTGTATTCGCCGAACTTCTTGGTGTAGCGCTCCACGAATTCCTTCATGTGGTCGGAGGCGATTGCAGGGGTCGAAGCGCCGCCCACGGAGATGAAGCCGTTGGCCAGTTCGCCTGCACCCTCTTCCAGTACCTTGGCGTCCTGCGCGGTTTCCGTCGAGATCAGGCCTTCATAGCCCAGCTCGCGCGCGGCGCGGATCAGCAGCGGCGCATTGGCGGGCGCAACACCTGAGAGAACCAGCAGATCGGGCTTCAGCGCCACGATCGGCGTCAGCACGGGTGTGAAATCCCGCGTGTCGTTCTGGTAGGTGTCCTTGTCCGCCACCACCTCGAGGCCGAGCGCCTTTGCGGCGGCAACGCCTGAGTCACGCTGGCTCAAGGGATCCGATTCATTGGCGGCCACGAAGGCCACTTTCTTCACGCCCTTGTTGTCCATCAGGAATTTGTAGATGGCGGGGCCCGACTGATAGCTGGCGATCATGCCGAGGATGGCATTGGAGGCCGGCGGTGCGTAGAGCTCCTTCGGGAAGGCGTAGGGGAAGTAGATGATGCCGTTCTTCTCCGCCACCGGGCGAACGGCGGCTGCTCCGTCGTCGACATTGGGGCCGACGACATAATGAATGCCTTCCTGGGCCATCTTCTCCATGCCTTCGACGGCGCGCTTGGGGTCTTTCTGGTCATCGAAGGTGACGATCTCGAGTTCGTAGGTCTTGTCACCGATCTTGACGCCACCCAGCTCGTTGTACCATTCGGCAAGCGTCTGCATTGAGCGCACGTTGGACGTGCCCCAGGCGGCGGCGGGCCCGCTGGTGACGCCGACGAAGCCAATCTTGAGTTTTGCGTCCGCGGCATCAGCTGCAGAAGCGCCTGCGAAAAGGGCGAGTGCGCTGGCAGCGCCAATCAAAGCACGGCGAGAGAGAATGGTCATGTGAGTCCTCCTGTCGGGTCTGGCGTTTTGTCCCATCGTTCTGCCCGGCGCCGCCGCATTGCATGCGGTCTCATTCTGGCGAGCCGGATTGAAATCAGGTTGGACTCGAATGACGGGACATGCAATGAAAAAACACAAGTGTATACACTTGGCTCGGTTTTCAGGCAGCCTGCCCAATCTCTGATCAGGCCTGGCGAACCGGCCAGCCGTCAGAAACAGAGATGCGATATGAGAATTAAGATCATCAACCCGAATACGACCGCGTCCATGACGGCGCGGATCGCTGCGGCGGCCGCTGCTGTTGCAGCACCCGGCACGGAGATCATTGCGCTGACCTCGCGCTCAGGCGCCGTTTCGATCGAAGGCCATTATGACGAGGCGATGAGCATAGTTGGCCTGGTCGACGCCATCAGGGAAGGCCCCGAAGCCGATGCCCATGTGATTGCCTGTTTCGGCGACCCCGGCCTTCTGGCCGCGCGCGAAATCGCGGCGGGTCCCGTGCTGGGCATCGCCGAGGCCGCGATGCATGCGGCGAGCTTCATCGCCACCGGCTTTTCCATCGTCACCACGCTGGAGCGCACCCGCATCATATCGGAGCACCTGGTGCGGAACTACGGGATGGAACATCATTGCCGCGGCGTGCGGGCGACCGACATTCCCGTGCTCGAACTCGAAAATCCGGATTCCAACAGCCGCGCGCTGATCCTGGCCGAATGTGAGCGCGCCATTCTGGAAGACAAGTCCGGCGCCATCGTCCTGGGATGCGCCGGCATGGCGGACCTCAACCAGTATCTCGAGGAAAAGCTGGGCGTGCCGGTGATCGATGGTGTCACCGTCGCGGTCAAGTTCGCGGAGGCTTTGGTGTCGCTGGGGCTGCGCACTAGCAAGCGGGGCGACCTCGCCTTCCCGCTGCACAAGCCTTACAAGGGCGTGCTTTCGGCCTATGCGCCTTCTAGTCCGGCTGCGCCTCGTTCCTGAACAGGCGGTTGAAGTCCACGTTCACCAGCGCATTGCTCAGGTCCAGCTGCGCCTCGATGTGCTGCAGATGGTGGTTCATGTATTGAACGGCGCGGCCGCGGTTGCGCTGGCGGATGGCGGTGGCGATCTCCAGATGTTCGCCATGTGAACAGGGAACTGCACCAGGTGACTCATAGAGTGCGATGATGAGGGAGGTGCGGGACACGAGATCCGTCAGGATCTCCGTCAGCACCTCATTGCCGCCGATGCGGGCCAGCTGGCAGTGGAAGGCGCCGGAGAGCTTGAGGCGCTCTTCCTTGTCGCCCTTGTCGGCGGCCTTCTTTTCCTGGCGCGCGGTATCGATGAGTGCGGCGATGTCCTTGTCGCCGCCTGCCTCCACCGCGCGCTCCACCAGCACGCGTTCTAGCGCCCGGCGCGCATCGAACACCTGGCGCGCCTCTTCGGCCGAAGGCTTGGCCACGAAGGCCCCCTTGTTGGGCACCAATTCCACCAGCCGCTCATGGGCGAGGCGCTGCAGCGCCTTCCGGATCACCGTGCGGCTCACGCCGAAGGCCTGGGCGAGCGCATCTTCCTGCAACGGGGTTCCGGGCGCAATACGGTGGTCGATGATGGCCTTGTGGAGGTTCAGATGAACACGCTCATCCGAGGTGCCCGCCCGCTTCACGGGCCGGCGGCTGCTTCGCTTCACCGCTGTCTTCATAGCGCAATAATACCCGATGGCGGCCATATGGGAAGTGCGGGCTCAAGCGATGGCGGGACAGCTACTTTGCACTCGGGGCCTTGGGGCGCTAAGGAACGCTGAAACGGAACCAGATTGCCCCCGCGAGCCGCCAGAAACATGTCCCAGATCTACCGTCAGATGCTGCAGAAGGCGCTTGCCACCCATCAGCAGGGAAAGCTCCAGGACGCCATCCGGCAGTATAATGCCGTGCTGGCCATGGACGCGCAGAACTTCGATGCCCTGCAGCTGAAGGGACTGGCGGTTTACCAGGCGGGAGACGCCAAAACCGCCGTTGAGCTGCTCAGCAAGGCCATCAAGCGCAACAGCGGCATGGCGAGCGTGTTCAACAACCGCGGCCTGGCGCACCAGGCGCTGGGACAGCGGAACGAGGCCCTGGCGGATTTCAACAAGGCCTTGTCGCTCACCGCGAACTATGCCGAGGCGCATTGCAACCGGGGCAATGTGCTGCGCGAGCTCCGGCGCTTTGCCGAGGCAGCGGACGCGATCAACCGGGCCCTCAAGCTGAACCCGCAGGTTCCCACCTTCCTGAACAGCCTGGGGGTCGTCCGGTCCGACGAGAAGGAATGGACGGCCGCCCTCCAGCTGTTCGATGCGGCGATCAGGCTGCAGCCGGCCTATGTCGATGCCCTCGTCAACCGGGCCAATGCGCTGAATGAGCTGCGGCGCTTCGAGGAGGCGCTTTCGAGCTATGACCGGGCGATCAGCCTGCAGCCGAACCATGCCGAGGCCTTCAGCAACCGGGCCAATACGCTGCTCGAGATGCGGCGGCTGGAGGAGGCGCTTGCCAGCTATGACCGGGCTGTGAGCCTCAAGCCCGATTATGCCGAGGCCTTCAACAGCCGGGGCAATGTGCTGAAGCAGCTGAACCGCCTGCCGGAGGCGCTGGCAAGCTGCGAACGCACCATCAGCCTGTGGCCCAACTACCCCGAGGGCTATGTGAATTGCGGCTCGGTCTTGCGCACGCTGTTCAGGTTCGAGGAGGCGCTGGTGCGATTTGACCAGGCCCTTGCGCTGAGGCCGGACTATGCGGAGGCCCAAACCGGACGTTCGATCGCGCTCAAGGAGTTGAACCGGCTGGATGAGGCGCTGGACAGCAGCAGTACGGCTATCCGCCTCAAGCCCGATCATGCGGATGCCTACATCAACCGGGCACAGGTGCTGCGGAAGATGCTACGGCTTGAGGAGGCGGGTGAAGATACCGCCATCTACCTTCGGCTTTCGGCACGCGGAGACGCCGCGGCGGAGGCGTTCGCAGCCGACTGGGCAGAGCTCCTCTCGCTTGATTCAATTCCCGGGGTCTACGAAACGGAAGCCGAGATCCACGCCACACGGAACAAGGTCGATGCCATGCTCGACGGCCTGCTCGACCGGCATCAGCAAGGCCATGCGCTGTCACCTTCCGAAGGTCAGATCGCGGCGCGGGGCATCGGCAATCTCACAGGTTTCTTCCTCGCCTATCAACAGATGAATGACCGGGAGACGATGCGGAAGCTCTCCACCGCCGCGTCACGGCTGATGGGTGTCGAACAGCGTGACCTGCCACGGCGCAGCAGGGCTGAAGGCCCGATGCGGATCGGCATCGCCTCACAGCGGCTGCGCAACCACAATGGGGCGAACTGGGCTTACAATTGGCTGGCCCGCCTGCCGCGTCAGGACTACAGCTTCTTCACCTATAATTTCGATACTCTGCAGGACACACTCTCGGCTAAATTCGAAGCGCTCGGCACACACCGCCAGATGAATTTTGACGCGTCCAGCCAGCAGGAGGTGTTGGACCGGATGCACGGCGACCGGCTCGATGTGCTGATGCTGCCGGATGTGGGAATGACGCCGGTGAGCCGCTTCCTGTCGATCAACCGGATCGCACCCTGCCAGTTCACGGCCTGGGGGCACCCCGTCACCTCCGGCGCGGCGGCGATGGATTTCTATCTCTCGAGCGATCTGATGGAGCCCGCGGATGCGCAGGCGCATTACACCGAGAGGCTGGTGCGTTTGCCCAATCTTGCTCTCTATCTCGAAGAGCCCGAGGAGAGGCCGCCCAGCGGCAAGAGCTTCGGCCTGCCCGAGGGCCGCGTGCTCTTTGGCTGCCTGCAATCCCTGTTCAAATATGTGCCGCGTTATGATGACGTCTATCCGCAGATCGCGCGCGAGGTGCCGGGCGCGCTGTTCGTGTTCATCGAGGGCGCTGCGCCCTACATGACGGAGATTTTCCGGCAGAGGCTCGCGGCCGTCTTTGCGGCGCATGGGCTGGATGCAGAGCGGCACATCATGTTCATGCCGCGCCAGTCCGGCCGGGATTTCGATGAACTGATGCGGCAGATGGATGTGAATGCGGACAGCCTGGGCTGGAGCGGCGGCAACACCAGCCTCACGTCGATTGCCTCTGCCGTTCCGCTGGTGACGATGGCGGGCGAATTCATGCGCGGGCGGCACACCTCCGCCATGTTCTCGATGATGGGAACGGAGGAATTCACCGCGACCTCGCCGGAAGAATACGTGCGGAAGCTGATCGCCATGGGCCGTGACAGGGATCAGCGCCTGCATGCAGCCGAACGGCTGCGCGCCAATGCCCCCAAGCTTTACCATGACGCATCATTCGTGGCCGCCTTCGACCGCTTCCTCAAGGATCAATGCGCCGCGGGGTGACCGGTCAGCCCCGGATGCAGTCTCCATTGTCGTCGCGCATGTAGCCTTTGGGGCATGAGTCCTGAATGTTGGGCACATTGTTCTCCGCACCCCCGCCCTTGCGGCGCGGCGGCTGCAGAAGCTGCAGTGTGCCGGGGTCGATCTGCAGTTTGGGCTGGCGGAGCACGGGTGCGTCCGGCTGCTCGCGCTGCTCCGGCACGCATGTGTGCTTGCGCTTGCTGTAGAAGAAGCCGTCCGGGCAGGACTGAGGCACCCGGCGGCTGGGCACGCAGTTGCCGCCGTCATCCCTGCGGAAGCCGTCTGGGCAGGGGCGCTGCACATTGATCTCCTGGCAGATGCCCTTGGCCGACAGGCGCGTTCCATCCGGGCAGTAGCAGCGGCCGCGCTGATCTCTCAGCTGGCCGGGCAGGCAGGCCGGCAGGCAGGATTTGCGGAAGCGCTCGGTGCCCGGCGGGCACTGGGGCGGCATGCAGCGGTCGTTCTTGTCGCGCACAAGCCCCTGCTCGCAGGCGGGCAGGCAGCGGCCATGGACGAAGTCCTGGCCCTGCGGGCAGCCGCAGCTGCCGCCGGGCAGGCGCACCAGCCCCTTGCGGCAGAAAGCCAGGCACTGGCCGCGGACCGTTTCCGTGCCCTGCGGGCAGGTGCAATTGCCGCGGTTGTCCCGCGTCTGGCTGGCGGGGCAGATGGGCAGGCACTTGGCGCCGAATTTCTCCTGGCCGCGGGGGCAGCCGGTGGGCACGCAGCGGCCGTTCTCGCCGCGCACCGAGCCCTGCTGGCAAACCGGCACGCATTGGCCGCGAACATATTCCTCGCCCTGATCGCAGCCGCGCTCCGGCGGCTGGCATTCGAGCGTCTGCAGGTTACGGACATAATCCGGCGGGCAGGCGGGCACGCATTGGCCACGCACATCTTCGGTGCCCGGCGGGCAGCCTTCATCCTGCGGTACGCAGCGGCCGCTCTGGTCCCGCTGATCGCCATTCTCGCACGGCGGCTGGCACTGGCCGCGGACACTGTCGAAGCCCTGCGGGCATTCGGGCTGCTGGCAATTGCCCTGAAGATCCGGGTAGGACCCTTCCGGGCAGGTTTCCGGCGCGCAATAGCCATAGGGATCGCGCGTGGCGCCCTGGTCGCAAACCGGCACGCAGCGGCCGCGCCAATCCTCGAAGCCATCCGGGCAGGAGGGAGGAGGCGGCAGGCAGCGGGTGGGATGATAGATGTCGCGCAAGGTGCCTTCCGGGCAGAGCGGCAGGCAGACCCACTGATAGCCTGGCGGCCAGAGGCCCGGCGGCTGGCATTGCCCGGTCTGGGCATCCCGCCCGAAGCCCGGCGGGCAGGGATCCTGGTAATAGCTGCGGCACAGGCCCTGTTCATCCGGATAGGTGCCGAAGGGGCATTCCACTTCGCATTGACGCGAATTGGGGGACAGCGTCATCCCTTCCGGACATTGCGAGAAGGACGGCCTTCCGGCCATGTTCGGGTCCCGCGGGTCAAAGTCCGCGATGCAATCATCCAGGCTGCCGATGTCACGGTGATAGCCCTCGGGGCAGCTGGGCAGCGGCACCTGCTCGAAGCCTTCCGGGCAGCCATGCTGGCAGGGGGGCGTGCAGAGGCCGGGGTAGCCCGGGTAGCGATTCCAGCCGTCCGGGCAGGAGGGCAGGCAGAAATCATCATAGGGTTCCTGGCCCGCCGGACAGCGCGGCGTGACCCCGCCCTCGCCGCAGCCACAGGAACTGCAGCCACAAACGTTTGCAGGAACCGGACATTGAGCGTCCGCAAGGGCCTGGGGGGCGGTGCCCATGGCCAGCGCAAACCAGAGTGCGATGATCAGGAAGGCTGAACGGAATGCTGCGGAAACTGTCCAGGCACGGGCATGCGTCATGGCGGGAGCCCCCTTGGAACTTCACGTCATTCCAAGCCAGTGACGATAACACAATGGCACGTTGCGTCAATCGGCCCCGGGCCGTGGTTCGCCCGCCGGCGCTTGAATGGCCACATTCTCCCCCTTAATGTCGCCAGGCGCTGCGTTTCCGCGGCGCTGCTTCTGGAAAGCTTCCGAGACAGTTTCATGAAAAACATCACGACCCTGCTGATGCCGGCGCTCTTCTTCTCCGTGATGGCGGCAGCACCTGCCGCGATGGCGGACACGGCCACGCCCCAGCCCACCCAGAGTTTCGGCGACTGGCGGCTGCACTGCACCGAAATCGCCCCCGGCGACAAAGCCTGCGCCCTGCACCAAAAGCTCGTCTCGGCGCAGACGAAGATGCCGGTCGCGACCTTCGCGCTCGCCCGCCACAAGGACAGCGGGGAGCTTCGGCTGACGGCCATTCTGCCACTGGGCCTCGACATTCCCGTGCCCATCACCGGCAAGATCGGGGAGGGCGCCACATTCCAGTACCGCCTGCAGACCTGCCTGCCGCGCGGCTGCATCGCCAGTGTGGCGGTGGATGAGGCGATGCTGACGGGTCTGCGCTCTGCGGCCAGTTTCAGCGTCACGTTCAAGATGCGCGCCGTGCAGCAGCCGACGACCTTCACCGTGTCCCTCAAAGGCCTGAACGAGGGGCTGACGGCGCTCGACGCCAAGTAGAGCTCAAAGCCCCCGCGCTTCGGCTGCGGAGACGCCTTGCCAGCTTGGGGCAAAGCCCTTAGTTGGGCTGATGCTAGCGTCTTTTCTGATCGTTCTTCACGGCGGGCTCATGGCCGCGGTGATCCTTCGGGTTCTCCTGCGGAGGCCAGCGCGTGGCGTGGCGCTGGCCTGGCTACTCCTCGCCATTGCGCTGCCTTATGTGGGCGCGGCGCTGTATTTCCTGATTGGCGAGAGGCGAATCTCGCGCCGCAGGGCCGCGCGCCTTGCGAAGCTGCGGGTGGATTTCAGCAAGATCACCGCGCCCCATGTGGAAATGAACCGGGCGCAGCGGGGCAAGGTGCTGCTCTCGCTGGTGCAGGAACCCCTGGAGCGCGCCGGCGAAACCTTCTTCAATGCACCGGCCATTGCCGGCAATCGCCTGGCGCTGGCCTCCGACACTCTCGACATCCTCCGCCGCATTGCAGCCGATATCGATGCCGCGACGTCCAGCGTGCTGGTTGAGCTTTATATCTGGAACGAGGGCGGGCTGACGCGGGACGTGCTCGACGCGCTGATCCGCGCGGCAGGCCGCGGCGTGTGCTGCCTGGTGCTGGTCGACGCCGTGGGAGCGGGCCATTGGTGGACATGTGACGAACCCCAGGCCCTGCGCGCGGCCGGCGTCAGCCTCCGGCCCGCCTTGCCGGTTGGCCTGCTGCGCGGCCTTGCCGGGCGCACCGATTTGCGGGTGCACCGCAAGATCGTGGTGGTCGATGGCGCGGTGGCGTGGACGGGCAGCATGAACATGGTGGACCCCCGGTTCTTCAAGCAGAATGCCGGGGTGGGCGAATGGGTTGATGCCATGGTGCGGATCGAGGGCCCGGTGGCGGGGCTGCTCGCTGCGGTGATGATCAGTGATTGGGTGGCAGAGGATGGAGACGAGCTCACCCAGGTGCTGGAAGAGACGAAACTGACCCCCACCCCTGCGATGGGCGAGGCAGCCGTTCAGGTGCTGTCCTCGGGCCCCGGCGAATCCTCGGACGGGCTGTTGCAGATCATGCTGGCGCTGATCAACGCGGCTCAGCGCGAGCTGGTGTTGACCACGCCCTATTTCGTGCCTGAGGACTCCCTCGTTCTGGCGCTCCGGGGCGCTGCGGCGCGGGGTGTTCGGGTGGTGGTGGTGCTGCCCAAGCGCGTCGACTCCATTATGGTGCGCTATGCCAGCCGCTCCTTCTTCGATGAGATCAGCGACGTGGGCTGCGAGATCCATGAATTCGATGGCGGGCTGCTGCACACAAAGTCGATGACCGTCGATGGCCAGACGGCGCTGTTCGGCACGGCCAATTTCGACATGCGGAGCCTGTGGCTCAATTACGAGGTTTCGCTGCTGGTCTATGATGCGGGCTTCGTCTCGGACCTCCGTCAGCTGCAGCAGAGCTACATGGAGAATGCCAGTCTTATGGTGCTCACACCATGGCAGAAACGGCCACTGGGAGAGCGGCTCTTGGAATCCGGCCTCCGCCTGCTGACCCCCCTCCTGTAAAGCCTCCCCGGGAACGTAAGGTGAATATAAAAAGGCTCGTTGAAAAGGGTTGCAGAACAGGTTTTGATTAAAGTTTGATCGTTTTCACGAAAACGATGCCTTTTCAATGACTTATGCACGACCAACAGCCGTCTGCAAAAACCCGCTGAAACTGCAATCTTGCAAACGTTTGCAGGAATTTCGAACAGAGGCGGAACAAAGCCTTGCGAACGGTCCGGCTCGTTCCCAAGCCTCGACGGGAGACTGCCGTGATTTGCGGATTTGCTCAAAGTCTGGGCATTCCGTTCAGAAGGATCGTCTGGCGTGAGCATTTGCTCACCAAGAGGGCGCCCTTGACGAATAACATGAAGGCTGCGAGGTGCAGAAAGCACAGACAAAGCCATATTGCACCGCAATAATCGGTGTGCAGTGCGGCATGCGATCTTGCTTGACCGCTCGGCTTTACCGAACATATGCTCGCTCATTGAGCAAATAAATGCTCTTATACCGGGAGGACCACATGAAAACTCTCTTGGCAGGCATTTTGGGCGCGATCAGCCTCGCCGCCCTTGCCTCCACCGCCTCGGCCGAAACGTCCCTGACCATTGCCACCGTCAACAACGGCGACATGATCCGCATGCAGGGGCTGACTGAGGACTTCACCAAAGCGAATCCGGACATCAAGCTTGAGTGGGTGACCCTCGAGGAGAACGTGCTGCGCGAGAAGGTGACCACCGACATCGCCACCAAGGGCGGTCAGTTCGACGTTCTCACCATTGGCACCTATGAAGTGCCGATCTGGGGCAAGAAGGGCTGGCTCGTGCCGCTGACCCAGGTTGATGATCCGGCAGATCTGCTGCCCGCCATCGCAAGCGGCCTGACGGTCGATGGCAAGCTGATGGCCTCGCCTTTCTATGGCGAAAGCTCCATGGTCATGTACCGCACCGACCTTGTCGAAGCCGCGGGCGAGAAGATGCCGGATGCCCCCACCTGGGCGGACATCAAGCGCATTGCCGGCAAGATCACGAATAAGGACAAGGAAATCTACGGCGTGTGCCTGCGCGGCAAGGCCGGCTGGGGCGAGAACATGGCCTTCCTCACGGCCACCTCCAACTCCTTCGGCGCGCGCTGGTTCGATGAGAACTGGAAGCCCCAGTTCGACCAGCCGGAATGGAAGGACACGCTCAACTTCTACCTCGACCTCCTCAAGACGGACGGGCCTCCGGGCGCGTCTTCGAACGGCTTCAACGAGAATCTGGCGCTGTTCAATGCCGGCAAATGCGGCATGTGGATCGATGCCACGGTGGCGGCCTCCTTCGTGACCAACCCGAAGGATTCGAAGGTTGCCGACAAGGTCGGCTTCGCGCTGGCGCCTGACAACGGCCTCGGCAAGCGCGGCAACTGGCTGTGGGCATGGTCGCTCGCGATTCCTGCCGGCACCCAGAAGGAAGAGGCGGCGCAGAAGTTCATCAACTGGGCCACGTCCAAGCACTACACCGAACTCGTGGCTTCGAAGGAAGGCTGGGCCAACGTTCCTCCGGGCACGCGCACCTCGCTTTATGCGAATCCGGAATATGCCAAGGTTCCGTTTGCCAAGATGACGCTCGATTCGATCAACTCGGCTGACCCAACCAAGCCCACCGTGAAGCCCGTGCCTTACGTGGGCGTGCAGTTCGTGGCGATCCCCGAATTCGCCGGAATCGCCACAACCGTGGGCCAGATCTTCTCGGCCGCCCTTGCAGGTGACAAGACGGCTGACGAAGCCCTGACGGAAGCGCAGGATGTGACGACGCGTGAAATGACCAAGGCCGGCTACATCAAGTAAGCGGCTCCTCCCAAAACTGGGCTGCCCGGCCTCCAAACCCGGGCAGCCATTTTCTCAAACGGCCCGCGACGACACCTTAACATCAGCCGGGGCGCACACATGGCAACGCAGCAGACGCGGTCGATCGGCAGAATAGCCGTTGCACCATCGGTCCTGACACTCTTCCTCTGGATGATCGTGCCGCTCAGCATGACCATCTGGTTTTCCTTCCTGCGTTACAATCTTCTCGACCCCAACCCCGCCTGCTCGCTTCTGACGCCCGGCCAATTGATGGATGCGGCCAACCGCTGCCTCGCCGGCACCACCAATTATTATTACTTCCTCACCGACCCCGCCTTCTTCAAGGCCATGCGCAACTCGCTGCTGCTGGTGGGCTGGGTTCTGTTCATATCCGTCGTTGGCGGCACGCTGCTGGCGCTGCTGCTGGACCAGGCGATCTATGGCCGCAGCATCGTGCGGCTGATGGTGATTGCACCCTTCTTCGTGATGCCCACCGTGTCAGCTCTCGTGTGGAAGAACATGATGATGCACCCGGTGCAGGGCTTCCTCGCCTGGATCACCAAGTCACTGGGGCTCGGCGCCATTGACTGGTTCGCGCATTATCCGATGACGGCCATCGTCATCATGGTGTCCTGGCAGTGGCTGCCCTTTGCGGCGCTCATCATCCTCACTGCGCTTCAATCCTTTGATGAGGAGCAGAAGGAAGCCGCCCAGATGGATGGCACACCGCCCTTGTCCTTCTTCTGGTACATGATTCTGCCGCATCTGGCGCGGCCCATGACCGTCGTCATCCTGATCGAGACGATTTTCCTCCTCAATATATTCGCGGAGATCTATGTCACGGGTTCGGGCGGGCGTGCGGGCAATCTGCCGTTCCTCGTCTATCAATATGGGCTGATCGGCAATGACATCGGGGGCGCTTCGGCGGGCGGTATCGTGGCGGTGATCCTCGCCAATGTCGTTGCCTTCTTCCTGATGCGCATGATCGGCAAGAACCTGGAGGCATGAGACAATGGCACGCGCAGTTCCGGTCCGCCGCAGGCTCATCTTCACCGCCATCGCCTGGGCGATTGCCTTCGTCATCTTCTTTCCCATTCTCTGGACCATCCTCACCAGCTTCAAGAGCGAGGGTGAGGCCGTCTCCATTCCGCCGAGCTTCATCTTCTTCGACTGGACGACGGAAAATTATGGGGTGGTGCAGGAGCGTTCGGATTATGTGAAGTTCGCGATGAATTCCGTGATCCTGGCGCTGGGCTCCACGGCCTTCGCATTGCTGATCGCCATTCCTGCTGCCTGGGCCATGGCCTTTGCACCGGGGAAGCGCACCAAGGATCTTCTGATGTGGATGCTCTCCACCAAGATGATGCCGCCGGTGGGCGCACTGATCCCGATCTATCTGATCTTCCGGGACCTGAAGCTGCTGGATACGCATATTGGCATCGTCACCGTGCTGATGCTCCTCAACCTGCCGATCATCATCTGGATGCTCTATACTTACTTCAAGGAAATTCCGGGTGAGATTCTGGAGGCGTCGCGCATGGATGGCGCGTCCGTCGGCAAGGAGCTGATCTATGTGCTGGCGCCCATGGCTGTGCCGGGCATTGCTTCCACCGTTCTCCTCAACATCATCCTCGCCTGGAACGAGGCGTTCTGGACCTTGAGCCTCACCACCAAGGATGCAGCACCCTTGACCCAGTTCATTGCCTCTTATTCGAGCCCCGAAGGCCTGTTCTGGGCCAAGCTTTCGGCCGCCTCAACCATGGCGATTGCCCCCATCCTGGTGCTGGGCTGGTTTGCGCAGAAGCAACTTGTCCGCGGCCTCACATTCGGAGCAGTGAAGTAACATGGGCACGATTTCCCTGAAGAACGTCCGCAAGGCCTTCGGCGATGCCGTCATCATTCCGGGGGCCGATCTCGAAATCGGGCATGGCGAGTTCGTGGTCTTCGTCGGGCCGTCGGGCTGCGGCAAGTCCACGCTGCTGCGGCTGATTGCGGGGCTCGAGGATCTGACCTCCGGCCACATCCTCATCGATGGCCAGGATGTCACCGACGTGCCGCCCGCCAAGCGCGGGCTTTCCATGGTGTTCCAGTCTTATGCGCTCTATCCGCACATGAGTGTCAGGAACAATATTGCCTTCGGCCTCAAGATGGCGGGGATGCCGAAAGATGAGATCGACGCCAAGGTGACGAAGGCCGCGGCCACGCTGAACCTCACGGATTATCTGGACCGCAAGCCCCGCCAGCTTTCGGGCGGGCAGCGCCAGCGCGTTGCCATCGGCCGCGCCATCGTGCGCCAGCCCAAATGCTTCCTGTTCGACGAGCCGCTCTCGAACCTCGATGCCGCCCTGCGCGTCAACATGCGCGTCGAGATCATGCAGCTCCACCAGGTGCTCGGCGCCACCATGATCTATGTGACGCATGATCAGGTCGAGGCCATGACCATGGCAGACCGCATCGTGGTGCTGAACAAGGGCAGGATCGAGCAGGTGGGCTCTCCGCTCGATCTCTATCACAAGCCCAACTCCGTGTTCGTCGCGGGCTTCATCGGATCCCCCAAGATGAACCTGATCGGCGGTGCGGTTGCGGCGAAATTTAACGCGGCCACGGTGGGGATCAGGCCGGAGCATGTGGCAATCGTTCCGTCAGGGGGGGATGTCTCCGGCACCATTGCCTTGACCGAGCACTTGGGGGCGGATTCCTTCCTCCATGTCGACAGTCCGGAGGCCGGGCGCCTCATCATCCGGGCGCCGGGCGATTTCGGGGGTAGGCCGGGTGACCCCATCACCCTTCGCTTCGATGCGGCCCGCATCCATCGTTTTGATTCTCAGGGAAAGGTTCTGGCCTAATGCGTCTTCAGGGAAAAACCGCCATCATCACCGGTGGAGCGCGCGGCATCGGCGCTGCAATCGCCGAAGGCTACGCTCGTGAAGGTGCGCGCGTCTGCGTGGCGGATCTCAACTTCGCCGAAGCACATGAAACGGCGGAGCGCATCGGCAACGGCGCCTTCGCCTTTGCGCTGGACGTCACCAAGCTCGATCAGATCAAGGCCTGCGTCGCCGCCTGCGAACAGCGGTTCGGCGGCATCGACATTCTGGTCAACAATGCCGCGGTGTTTGATCTCGCACCCTGGGGCGAGATCACCGAGAAGAGCTATGATTTCATCTTCTCCGTCAATGTGAAGGGACTGATCTTCATGCTGCAGGAGGTGGCGGAGAGCATGAAGCGGCGGGGCCAGGGCGGCAAGATCATCAATTTCGCCTCGCAAGCCGGCCGCCGTGGCGAGCCGCTGGTTTCGATCTACTGCGCATCCAAGGCCGCCGTCATTTCGATCACGCAATCCGCGGGGCTTGCTCTCATCAGCCATGGGATCAATGTCAACGGCATCTCTCCGGGCGTCGTCGATACGCCCATGTGGGAGCATGTGGACGGGCTTTTCGCCAAGTACGAAAACCGCCCCAAGGGCGAGAAGAAGCGCCTTGTCGGCGAGGGCGTTCCCTTCGGTCGCATGGGCAAGCCCGAAGATCATGTGGGCTGCGCCATTTTCCTCGCCTCACCTGAGAGCGATTATGTGGTGGCGCAGACCTATAATGTCGACGGCGGACAGTGGATGAGCTGAGAGAATGACCATGCTCTCACGTGCCACACTTGCCGGTTTGAAACCCGGCATCGCCGTTCCGAATTACCGTGCGGATCAGCTCTCGCCCGGCATTCTGCATTTCGGCCTCGGCAATTTTCACCGCGCGCATCAGGCCGTTTATCTCGATACGCTGTTCAACATGGGAAAAAGCCGGGACTGGGCCATCATCGGCACCGGCGTCAGGCCCGCCGACCGGCAGATGCATGATGCGCTGGCCCCGCAGGACTGGCTCACCACCGTGGTGGAGCAGGAGGCCAATGTCAGCCGCGCGCGCGTCACCGGCGCCATGGTGGATTTCATCGCGCCGGAAGAGCGTGAGGCGATCGTCGCGAAGCTGGCCGACCCTGCGATTCGCATCGTCTCCATCACGGTCACCGAAGGCGGTTATTTCATCGATCCTGCCACGGGTCAGTTCAATCCGGCTTTTCCGGAGATCGCGCGGGACGGCAAGACTCCGCAAGATCCGCACACGGTGTTCGGCCTCATCGCGCTGGGGCTGAAGAAACGGCGGGATGCGGGGGTGAAACCCTTCACGGTGATGTCCTGTGACAATATTCCCCATAATGGCGTGGTGGCCCGCAATGCCGTGTCAGGTGTTGCACGGCTTTACGATGCGGGCCTTGCGGACTGGATCGCCGCCACGGCATCCTTCCCCAATGGCATGGTGGACCGCATCACGCCGGCGACGACGGATCGCGAGCGTCAGCTCTGCGCGCAGGATTTCGGCATCGAGGACAATTGGCCGGTCTATTGCGAGGAATTCATCCAGTGGGTGCTGGAGGATGATTTCTGCAATGGCCGTCCCCAACTCGAAGCCGCCGGCGTGCAGTTCGTGGCGGATGTGACGCCCTTCGAATTCATGAAAATCCGCATTCTCAATGGCGGCCACGCGGCGATTGCATACCCTGCGAGCCTGCTCGGCATCCACTTCGTGCATGATGCGATGAACCATCCGCTGGTCGGTGCCTTCTTTGCCAAGATCGAGCGTGAGGACATCATGCCCACCGTGCCGCCCGTGCCCGGCGTGGTGCTGGAGGATTATTACAGGCTGATCCACCGCCGCTTCTCCAACCCGAAAATCGGCGACACGATTCCCAGGCTGGCTTTCGATGGCTCCAACCGCCAGCCGAAATTCATCGTGCCCGTGGCGCGGGACAGGTTGAAGGCGGGTGCCTCCATTGATGCGCTCGCCTTCGAATCGGCGCTCTGGTGCCGCCATTGCTTCGGCAAGACTGAAACGGGCAGGGACATCACCGCAGGTGACCCTCTCTGGCCGCGCCTCACCGCGCTGGCGCAGAAGGCAAAGGCCGATCCGCTCGCCTGGCTCTCCATGGATGACGTCTATGGCGATGTGGCGCAGGCGGAGGTGTTCCGCACGGCGTTTGCGAAGAGCCTTGGCGAGATCTGGAGCAAGGGCACGGAAAGGGCGTTGGGAGATTTCGTGGAGAGCTAGGACTTTACAGGTCTTGGTGACTTTCCCTTCTCCCATCGCGGGGCAACGAGGAGAAGGGACAATACCGGGGGATAATTGCAAGCCCTACTTATCAATCGCCCGCATCGAAGCCGGAATGTAGCGCTCGCCCGCTGCCACACCCTTGGGGAAAGCTGCGGCCAGCCGCCTGAGGTCACTCACGGTGAGCACCACTGCCTCGGCTGCGGCATTCTCTTCGAGGTAGCGGCGGCGCTTGGTGCCTGGGATGGGCACGATGTCCTCGCCCTGCGCCATGACCCAGGCGAGCGCCACCTGGCCGGGGGTCGCGCCCTTCTCGGCGGCGAGGGCCTCCACCTCACCCAGCAGCGTCACGTTGCGCTCGAAGTTATCGCCCTGGAAGCGCGGCGTCGCCAGGCGGTAGTCCTTCGCGTCCAGGCTCTGCTGATCCTTGAAGCGGCCGGTGAGGAAGCCGCGGCCCAACGGACTGTAAGGCACGAAGCCAATACCTAAGCGCCGCACCGTTGGCAGGATTTCGTCTTCGACGTCCCGCGTCCACAGTGAATACTCCGTCTGAAGGGCGGCAATGGGGTGCACCTTGTGGGCGCGCTCCAGTGTGCGGGGCGAAGCCTCCGAGAGGCCCAGATAGCGGACCTTCCCTTCCTTCACGAGCTCCGCCATGGCGCCGACTGTTTCTTCAATGGGGGTATTGGGGTCCACCCGGTGCTGATAATAGAGGTCAATCACCTCGATGCCGAGGCGCTTCAGGCTCGCTTCGCAGCAGGCCTTCACATAGTCCGGCTTGCCGTTGACGCCGAGAAAGGCGCCGTCCGCCGCGCGCACATTGCCGAATTTGGTGGCGATCACATAGTGCGCGCGCTTACCCTTGATGGCGCGGCCGATCAGCTCCTCATTGCGGCCCACGCCATACATGTCGGCCGAGTCGAGGAAGTTGATGCCCAGCTCCAACGCCCGGTGGATGGTGGCGACCGATTCCTGGTCATCACGGCCTTCGTAGAAATCCGACATGCCCATGCAGCCGAGGCCCATGGCGGAAACGGTGAGTGGTCCGAGGTTGCGCTGGTGCATCGTGCTAGTCCTTTTCTTTGGTCATCAACTGTCGCAGGGATTGTGCGGCCCTTGCAAGATCACGCTGCGCCGCATGCGGATCCGCTTCCGCCGGGGGTTCACCGAACCAAGACAGACGCCGTTCCGCGGCGAGGCGGGAAAAAAGTTTGCGGCGGTCGGGGGCAACCTCGATCACCCCTGAGTCGAACAGCCAGCGTGCGGGACTCAACAGCCGGCTTTGACGCGCGACCGCATGCGCATAGAGCCACTCGCCCGTGCGCCACTTCATCGTATGGGCCTGGGCGAGCGGATAGATCGACACGGGCTTCCCCGTCGCCAGCGCGTCCGACACCATAGAAACGGAATCGCTCGTCACCACGATCTCCGAGGCTTCCTCGAGTACGGCACGGTAGCGGTTCTCGCCCTTGCCGAAGACGCCCAGCACATGCGGCGGCAATATGCGGCGCTGGAGGACGGCCACTGCCGCAGGCGGGGTGCGCGGACTCGTCTGTACACTGAGAAACAGATCTTTCCGGGCGGCATAGGCGAGAGCGTCAGCGGTGAGCCTCTCCGCCGCGGCAGCATCCAGAATATCGGGGAAGGCTGGGCCGCCGATGATGACGGCGATGGGCCCCTGTGGTCTTTCGCCAGCAGTCGCGGACGTCTCGTCTGAGAGCGGCATCGAGAGTTCCACCACATTGTCTGCAGAGGGAATGCGGTATTGCGCGGTGGTGATGACGAGATCGAAGCCCACAGCAGAACCCGCGGGCCGGCCCAGGCACACGATCTTCGTGTGCCAGCCAGACCGGCGCTTGATCTCGCGCGCGATGACGCTTGGAGATGCTTCCGCGCAGAGCACCAGGCCCGGCCAGGGAGGAGACGGCATGTTGCGGAGCAGGAACTGCGACAGCACCGGGATTTCAGGCCCTGCGAAAGACAGTGTCTTCACCTCAAAGGGCCAGCCCAGGGCTTTGGCCAGCACCAGCATCTGGTCAAGGTCACCCTTGCGTCCGCGGGAGAGGATCCACACCTGCGGGTCAGCGGCCATGTTCGCGCAGCACTTCCGCATAGCTGTTGAGCAGGCCCTCGAGAATCGTGTCCCAGCTATAGATCAGCGCGCGCGCCCTGGCGGCCTCGCCCATGTGGCGGCGCAGGCCTTCGTCCTTCACCAGAACCTCGAGCTTCGCAGCAAGGCGTTCTTCGTCGCGCGCACTCACCAGATGTCCGGTGATGCCATCCGCCACCAGCGAATTGCTGCCGCTGGCAATGGCATTGACCGCGGGCAAGCCGCTAGCCATTGCTTCCAGCGTGACATTGCCGAAGGTCTCGCTTTCCGAGGGGAAGAAAAAGATGTCGGAGGAGGCATAGGCGCGGGCCAGTTCCTCCCCGTGCAGGAAGCCCACGAAAACGCCGTGCTTGAGCCCTGCCTTCATCGTGGGCATTTCCGGGCCATCGCCGATGACCAGCGGTCTCACTTTCAATCCCCTGGCGCTGAGCGTGTTCATCACCCGCATGTAGATGGCGATGTTCTTTTCCTTGACGAGACGCCCTGCAAAGCTGATCGCCACCTCGTCATCGGCCACGCCTAAGCTGCGGCGCCAGGCCATGTCGCGCTTTAGGGGCGAGAACAGCTCACTGTCGACCCCGCGCGCCCACACTTCCACATGGGTGGACTGGCCTTGCTGGCGGATGATCTCCGCCATCGAGTCCGAGGGCGGATAGACGCGGCGCACGCGATTGTAGAAGTTGCGCATATAGCGCTGGCCCAGCTTCTCGAAGAGGCTGAGGCCATAGAAGCGCAGGTAGGTGTCATAGCGCGTGTGGTAAGAGGCAACGGCCGGCACCTTCCAGGCTTCGGAAAGCTTCAGCGCCTGATAGCCCAGAATGTCCGGCACGGCGATGTGGAAGAGGGTGGGCCGGAACGCCTTCAGCCGCTGGCGCGCGGCGTCTGGCAGGCCCAGGGCAATCCGGTATTCCTTGCGCGTCGGGATCGCGAAGGATGGCACGGGCACGAGCTCGCCCACTGATTGGAAGGCCGGCGTTTCCGCCACAGGCGCGAAGACGAGGACCGGCACGCCACGCTTTTCCAGAAACGCCACAAGGCGGTTCAATGTCAGCGCGACGCCATCCTTGATGTAATTATAATTGCCGGTGAACAGGGCCACCCGCAATTCTGGCGCGGGTGGCTCTGCCGTATCGTCCACCTGGCCGCTCAGGCCGCGGCCTTGAGGGGGGTGAGCGGGGGCAGCGGCGGGGCGGCCTTCATCACCTCAACCGAGTCATGGCGGATGTAGTTCTTCTCCATCGCTTCCTTGATCTGCGCGTCGCTCACCATACCCGCCTCATAGGCGCCCTTGAGGAGGCCGTAGAACAGGGCTTCCTGGCGCGGGTCCGGATGGCGGGCATAGCGGCCGAGGAGCGCATGGTCTCCGAACATCTTGCGCCGCATGCGCATGATCCAGCCGATCACGGGTACGAACTCGGTCGGCGTGTAATCAACCTTCAGGCCCGTCTTCCAGGGCTGGGTGCGGCGGCGCGTGTTATGGATCATCCGGGTGGCGGGGGTGAGCTTGTCGAAGTCGTTCCACTCATTCTCGAACACGCCGATGGTGTTGGGGTCTTCCATCAGCAGCGAGATCCAGTTGTGATAATCGCGCTTTCCTTCGAAGAGTTCGTTGAAGCCCTTTTCCACGTCCCAGTGCTTGAGCTTGGCGCAATCGAGCAGCATGACGGAGGAGGCGAAGGCGCCGTTCTTGAACTTGGAGCCACGGCACATAATGGCCTTGCCCTGCATGTCGCGCGTCAGAAGTTCCCACACATCCTGCACGGCGAAGACATCCGGGTCGACCGCAAGTGCGCGGCCCTTATAGCCCATCAGCTGCGGCGGCAGGAAACGCGTCAGCGTGAAGGATTGCAGATCGTTCTCGTGCCAGACGCGCTCAACCCCGTGGCGCTTGTAGCTCTGGCCCTCACGCTTGGCGAACCACGGGTGGTCTTCCTGATGCATGATGGAGACATCGAACTTATCCGCATGTGGCGAGCGCTTCATCGAATAGGCGGAGACGATCGCGCCGATCGACTGCTTGTTGTTGGTCTGGATGAACACGTGAGGCCGGACGGCCCCTTCATTCTCGGTCGAAGCCATGAGAATCCCCGATACTATTGCTAACTACGCCCCCCTGTATCATGTACTGGCGTGAGCTTCAAACGCCGCGCCTGCGCGGCTCTCTGTCACAAGGGCCTAAACCATTGCAAGAGAACGGGAATTCAGGCTTGCAACAACGCATGCCACGGGTCTGGATTCTGCAGAGCCCGCATTCGGGGGACAATACCCAGCTGCGCGCGATCAGCGCCGCACTTGGCTGGCCCTTCGAGGTGAAGCGCCTCTCCTACCGGCGCTCCGAAGGCCTGCTGCGGCTGTTTAGCCTTGCCACGCTTGCAGGTGTAGACCGCGCGGGTTCGAGCGCGCTCGCAGCACCATGGCCTGATCTGGTGATCGCGTCCGGCCGCGGGGCAGAGGCTGTGTGTTTCTGGCTGAAGCGGCAAAACCCGAAGCTCCGCATCGTCTTCGTGGGAACGCCCTGGTCGGCGCTCGCGAAGTTCGATCTGGTCATCACCACGCCGCAGTACCGGCTGCCGCAAGCGCCCAATGTGCTGCACAATCTGCTACCGCTGCATGATGTGACGCCGCAGCGGATCGCCGATGAGGCTGCGCGCTGGGAGGAGCGGCTCCGGCACTTGCCGCGGCCCTTCACCGCCGTGCTGGTGGGCGGCAGCAGCGGGCCTTACTTGTTCACGCCCGAGGCTGCCCGAAGGCTCGGCCAGGCCGCTTCGGCATTGGCCAGCGCTGATGGCGGATCGTTGCTCATCACCACCAGCGCCCGCACGGGGCTGGTGCAGGCAGATGCGCTTGCAGCAAGCCTCACTGTGCCGCATGTCATGCACCGGTGGGGAGAGGCGGGTCAGGACAATCCGTTCCACGCCTTCCTCGGCCTTGCGCGCCAGATCGTGGTGACGGCGGATTCGATATCGATGATGGCGGAAGCCGCCAGCACGGGAAAGCCGGTGCTGCTCTTTGATATCGAGGACGGCCGCTTCGCCATGCGGGCGGAGGGCGAGGGCCAGGCGCCTATCGGCTGGCGTGGCCGCAGTGCCGATGCAACGCTGTTCCGTGCACTGATCAATGTGGCGCCGCCGCGGTTCTCGCGCGACCTCAGGGTCGTCCACCGCCAGCTCATCGCCGCGGGCCTAGCGCAATGGCTGGGCGAGGCTCCGGCCGCTCCGGCAGGACTCCCGCCGGGGGATGAGCTTTCGCGCTCGGCGGCTCGCATCCGCGGGCTTTTTGGCCTATGAGCGGCGTCACGAATCCAACCTTGTCTGAGTTCTGACCTGATGCCTGACACTTCCCTTGGCAACCGCATCGCTGCGCTGAAAGGTGCAGCCTGGAAGGCGTTGCTGCGCTTTGGCGAGAATTTTGCCTATATGGTGGCAGGCCTTCCCATGGCGCTCCGCCGCATGTTCCGCCCGCGCCCCACGCTGGCGCTGCCGCCCGCCGAATATCTGCACCGCTATTATGCCTGGAGCTATTGGCGGTTGCCCTTCGGCGTCCTGAAAGGGCTGGTTGCGGGACTTGCCTGGTTCCTGGCACTTCCCATTGCGATCCTCATCTTCACCCGCCGCAATAGCCGCGCCATTGCCGCGCGCTCTGGCGTCAGCATCACCGCGCAGGTGCTGGGCCAGGTGGAGATGGCGGCACGCTTCGCCATCGCCCCCTTCTGGTACTACATGTTCGAGCTCTATCTGCCGGACCGGAAGAAGCAGGCGGCCCTCTATTTGACGGCGCATGAAACGATTGGGCCCGCCTATTCGCTGCTGCAGCCTCCGCCCCAGTCCGACGGCATGGATGACAAGATCTGGTTTGCCGAACATTGCCATGAACAGGGGGTCAGGGCCGTGCCCGTGCTCATGCATTTCGCCAGGGGCGAGCGCCAGCCACTCAAAGGCGGCAGCGAAATTCTGCCGGAGGGCGATCTCTTCGTGAAGCCGCGCTCGGGCTCTGGCGGACACAGGATGGAGCGCTGGGATTTCATCGGCCAATCGCGTTACCGCAATGCCCATGGCGAGGTGTTGACGGCCGAGGAGTTGATGGCAAAGCTCACCCGCCAGTCGCTCAAGGATGATTTCCTGGTGCAGCCGCGGCTGTCCAACGATCCGGCCCTGGATGACATTTCGAATGGCGCGCTGGCCACGGTGCGGCTTCTTACCTGCCGCAACGAGGCGGGGCTTCCGGAGGCCACCAACGCTGCCTTCCGCATGGCAATCGGCAATTCAGTGGTCGATAATTTCCACCAGGGCGGTCTTGCCACGGCGGTGGACCTGAACACCGGTGTCATCGGAATCGCGTCCGATATCGGCATCAGGCCAGATGTGGGTTGGCGGGACACCCATCCGGTGAGTGGTGCTCTCTTCAAAGGCCGCACATTGCCGCATTGGGACCAGGTGGTGGCACTGGCCGTCAAGGCGCATGAGGCCTTTCCGGAGCGAATCGTCGTCGGCTGGGACGTGGCCATGCTCCCTGATGGTGCGATGATCATCGAGGGCAATGGCAAGCCCGACCTCGACATCCATCAACGGGCGGAACGGGGGCCTGCCGGGCAGAGCCGTATCGCCAGCCTTCTCGCCTTTAATATCGAAAGGGCGGAACAAACACGCTCTCGTTGAATTTGGGTTACATTGCTGAAATCGGTTTCGTTTGCTAGATTCAACAGCTCACTCAGCCTGGAAGGCCCTGTGCCGATGTATGTTCCCAATGCCTTTGATGTCCGGACGGGCCTTCGTCAGCTGATCTCCTACAGCTCTCTCGCCCTCCCCCAGGACACAGGGGTCAGGCTGGAGCGCTGGTTCAGGGGATTCGAGGAAAAGAAGAAGCTCGACTCCTCGGATGGAGTTGTTGCCTCCTTCGGCAAGAGCGGGCGTACCTGGCTGCGGGTGCTGCTGTGGCGCTATTTCGCCCACAGGAGCGGAGCGGCCTGCGACAATGTCTCGAGCCTTGATGAATTCCGCAATCGATTTACGAATGCGCCCGTGCTGTTCTTCACACATGACAATTACCTGAAGGACTATCTGGGCCATGACCGGAAGGCGGAGATCTATGGCAAGCTCCCCGTCGTGCTTCTGGTGCGTGACCCGTGCGATACGGCGGTGTCGCAATTCTTCCAGTGGAAGCACCGCATGACGGCGCGCAAGAAGGTGATCAATCACTATCCGCTGGAGGATGTCAGCGTTCATGACTTCATCGCCGGCGTGGAAGCGGGCGTTCCCAAGATCATCGAATTCATGAATGACTGGGCTGACCAGATGAGCGCGATCCCGAAGCTGATGGTCGTCAAATATGAGGACCTTCGCAAGGATACGGCAGGCGAACTCCGCCGCGTGCTGGAGTTCTTTGGACAGGCGCCATCTGCAATCGATCTTGAAGATGCGGTGCGTTTCGCCTCGCTGGACAATATGCGGCGCATGGAACAGGAAAACGCCAAGAAGACCGGCGCCCACCGCAGCATGAAACCGGGTGATGCCAGTGACCCGTCGAGTTTCAAGGTGCGCCGCGGCAAGGTGGGTGGCTGGCGCGACTATGTAACCGAGGAACAGGCAGGTGCCATTGAGCGCATGGTGCGCGAGGACCTGAACCCCATCTATGGCTATTCCGGACCGGGGTCCGAGGTACTAGCTCCGCATATTCCGGTGCCGCTGAGCCCTGCTGCCGCTGAGTGACCAGAAGCTGGCATCCAGCCGGTAATCGGGCGCCAGAAAGCGCACGAGGTCTTGAGGCTTGCCGCTCTCGATCTGGAAGATCATGAAGCGCGGATAGGCTTCGAAATGCGCCATCACCTCGGCCTTGTGGCGGGCGTAATGGGCGCGCCAGAGATCGGGGGCCTGGCTTTCGTCAATCTTCATGGCACTGGCATAGCGCGCCACGAAGCTGCCGCGCGGCCCACCGTCGTGGCTGAGGCGTGAGAGCACCCATTTTTCCACCGGCCGGTCATTGAAGATGAAATAGGCATCGGGATGCTGAGCGTGAAGTTCGCGGAACCAGCCATTGCCCTCGATCACCTCCGTGTTCGATAGGAAGATCATGTCCGAGAACACGTCATAATGGTCAAGATGGTGCAGCAGCGGCAGGCCGGCCTCGTGATTGGCTTGCATCAGCTTGGCAATGGGCGGCAGCTTGAGCCTCTGCGCCATGTAACTGGAGCTGTGGACGGAGAGATATCCGTTGTCGCAGAAGAAATTATGGAGCGTCTTCGTTCCCGTCTTGTTGAAGCCGATGAAGAACAGCTTGGGCCTCCGGCCCTTCACCCCGGCGCGCTGCATGGCGCTGCGGGCCAGAAGGTGCAGGGGAAAGAAATGGCTCTTCACCGTCATCGTCCGAGCCCTCCCCTCATTGTCAGCTTCTCGACAGGCTTATGCTAGGGCAGAAAGCAGCCTCTGCCAATCCGCCGTGGACCCTTTAAACCTCAGTGCTGCTCAGTTCCGTCACGTGTCCGCTGCGCACTTCATAGAGCCGGTCCGCCACCTCCACCCAGGCATCGCGGTGGGTGATGACGATGATGGTGAAGGCATGCGCGAGATTGCGGATGTTGCTCACGATCTCCGCTTCGGTGGTGGGGTCCAGCGCGCTCGTCACCTCATCGAGGATCAGAATGTCGGGCCGCGTCACCAGCGCGCGCGCAAGGGCGATGCGCTGGCGCTGGCCGCCTGAAAGCCTGGCACCCATTTCGCCCGCACTCGTGGCAAGCCCATGGGGGAGCGAGGCGATGAACTCTTCAAGGCCCGCAAGCCTGACGGCCTCCGCCACATTGGCGTCCGTCAGGCTTTCATCGCCCAGGCAGATGTTCTCGCGCAGCGGCGCATGCAGCAGCGAAAGCTCCTGAGACACATAACCGATGCGCCGCCGCAGCGTGGCGATGTTTAGAGCGTTGAGCGGCGTGTCGCCCAGCAGTACGCGGCCCGTCTGCGGGCGGTGGAGGCCCACAAGAAGGTCGATCAAGGTGGTCTTGCCGCTGCCCGAAAGCCCTTTCAGCACGGTGATCTCGCGGGCGGGGATGGTCAGGCTCACGTCATGCAGCACCGGCTCGCCGTCATAAGCGAAGCTCACATGCTCGAAGCGGAAATCAGCACCCGCATCGGGTGCCAGGCTGCCGAAGGCGGGCTCGCGGTTGGCCTCGGTCAGGCTGATCAGCTGCGTCACCCGGTCATGCGCGCTTTCGGCCTGCACGAACTGCTGCTGCAGCTTCTGCAGCCTGGTCACATTGCCGACCACCTGCATGAAGAGGAGGCCACTCACCAGGAGCGAGGCAAAGGACACATGGAAATAGATGAAGGACACATAGATCACGGCCACCAGCGCCAGCATCGTCACCACATCGCTGATCTGGGACAGGGTCTGCCGGGCAATTTCACGGCGCGTCAGGGCCCGCTTGAGCCTTCGCATCGCCTGGCGGATCGCCGACTGGAAGGACTCGTAGCGCTGCATGGTCTTGAGCGGCTTGATGTTCGCAAGCAGCTCCACCGTCTTGACCGTCAGGTCTTTCGTGGCATCCGTCTGCTTGCGGCCGGCCCGCTTGGACATCAGCACCAGGAAGCGCAGCGCCCAGGCCATCACGCCGCCCACGGCAATCCCAAGCAGCGCAAGTTTCCAGTCCACCAGCAGCGTGACGATCACATAGATCAGGGACTGGATCGCCATGGCGCAGAATTGCGCGGCCAGGAGATAGGCATCGCCGGCGCGCGTGGCCTCGCCGCTGATGGCGGTGGCGAATTTCCCGCTCGCCTGGCTCGAATAGAAGCGCCAATTGGCATGAAACAGCGCATCGATCAGCCGCTGGCGCAGCCTGACGGCAACCTGTGCCGCGGAAATCCCCGCATAGGTGAGCGTCAGGAAGCTGATGATGGCCTTGAGGATGAAGGCCGCGCAGATCAGGATCAGTATGGTTTCCAGCGTGGGTGGAAGGCCCATTGCCTGCAGGAAGCGCTCGAAACCCTTCCCCACGGCCGAATCGCTGCCCGGCCCGTTGGAGATGATGGAAATCGCGGGCAGAAGTGCGGAAATGCCGATCGCCTCACAGAGGGAGGACAAGAGCAGCGAAACCAATACCAGAACCGGCCGTGTGCCTTCCGCGCCGAAAAACAACTTGAACAGCTTGACCATGCCGGAGGTCCCGAAATCCCACGTTCCCGCATGGGTTTACCTGCGGTCCCTGCGCTTGCAATACGGCGGATGGACGCCTAAAACGGCCTCCAAATCCGAGGGTTTTTCCGCAACTGCGAAAGCCTCGATTGGGTTAGACGAGTTTCCGGGGATTGCAAGCCCTAACTGGCTTGGGCGGGGTGAACTTCGCCGCACGGCACGCGCGGGCGAAGGAGCGGTTAAGTGGAGCACGAAAGAGGCATCGTCTACATCGCGGTTGGCGCGGCCTTCGTGCGGGATGCGGAACGCTCGGCGCGCTCTGCCAAGCGCATCCATCCGGAGCTGCCCATCTGCCTGTTCAGCGATGTGCCGTCGGATGATCCGGCCTTCGACATCCGCCGCCAGATTGAAAACCCGCACCGGCGCTCCAAGCTGGATTGCATTCCGCTGACGCCCTTCCGCGATACGCTCTATCTCGACAGCGACACGCGGGTGATCGGCAGCATCGTGGAACCCTTCGGCCTTCTTGGCCGCTATGATCTCGCAGCCTGCCATGTGGAAAACCGGCACCCGGTGTCCTCCGCCACCGCAAGGCTCAAGGGAGAAGGCGTGGAGCCCGGCTTCACCGGCTTCAACGGCGGCGTTTTCTACTACCGGATGAGCGATCACGTGGGCCGCTTCTTCGCGCGCTGGTCCGAGGATTTCCGCAAGGAGAACGCCAAGTGGGATCAGCCCGTCATGCGCCGCCTGCTGTGGGAGATGCCGGAGGTGAAGGTGATCGCCATTCCGCCGGAGTTCAACGTGCGCACCTTGCGCGGCCTGCTGTTCCGCTCCGCCAATGAGTCGACGGCGCGGCTCCTGCATTTTCCCTGGTACAAATCACGCGACTCCCTCTCCTGGCGGCTGTGGCGCACGCTGCGCACCTTGCGGGTCTATCCCTGCAATGCCGTCACGATGATGCGCGCGTTTTTCCGTTAATCGGTTACAAGAGGTCATGCGCAAGGTTCTGATCACGGGTACGGCTGGCTTCATCGGCTATCATCTGGCACAGCTGCTGCTGGCGGAGGGCATGGCAGTCCATGGCTATGATGCCTTCACCGACTATTACGACGTCACGTTGAAGCAGGCCCGCCATGCGCGGCTTGCCCGCACCAATGCCTTCACCTCGACGCTTGGCCGCGTGGAGGATCTGGCACTCCTCACCCGCGTCACGCAGGACTTCGCGCCAGATGTGATCGTCCACCTCGCGGCGCAGGCCGGTGTCCGCTACAGCCTCGAAAATCCGCAGAGCTATATCGAGAGCAACGTCGTCGGCACGTTCAACGTGCTCGAATGTGCCAGGCTCGCGCAGGTCTCGCATCTCGTGCTCTCCTCCACATCCTCCGTATACGGCGGAAACACCGCAATGCCGTTCCGCGAGACGGACAAGGCAGACCAGCCGCTCACCATCTATGCGGCCACCAAGAAGGCAGGCGAGGCCCTGTCTCATTCCTATGCCCATCTCTGGGGCATCCCGACGACGGCGGTCCGCTTCTTCACCGTCTATGGCCCGTGGGGCCGGCCGGACATGGCATTGTTCAAGTTCACCCGTGCCATGCTGGAGGGGAACCCGGTCGAAATCTACAATGGTGGCGATCTCTACCGGGATTTCACCTATGTCAGCGATCTCGTGGAGGCCATCCGCCTGCTGATCGACGTGCCGCCGCGCAAGGGAGAGCCCGTTGCCGGGAATGACAGCCTGTCCGAAGTGGCGCCTTACCGGGTTGTCAACATCGGCAATTCGGAAAAGGTGCGGCTCCTCGATTTCATTGATGCGCTGGAGGAGGCCCTGGGCGTCAAAGCCGTGCGCCACTACATGGAAATGCAGAAGGGGGATGTCTTCGCCACCTGGGCAGACAACAGCCTGCTGAAGAGCCTGACCGGCTTCAGCCCCACCACGGATTACAGGACGGGCGTTCGACACTTCACCAACTGGTATCATGACTATTACCGGGCCTGATTTGCAGCCGCTCGCCAAGGCGACGGCGCTCGGGCAGGCGCTGTCCGCCGCAGGCCATGGCTTCGTGCACTGGAAAAGCAACAGCCACCTGGCGCAAGCGCTTGCGGGGTTGACCGACATTGACATGTTCGCCGATCCCGCGCGGCAGGGTGCGCTTCGTGAGACGCTCCGCGTGGAAGACTGCCTGCAGATCGTCAGCCGTCCCTGGGCCAGCTACCCCGATGTCGAAGACTGGCTGGCCTTCGATGAGGCGAGCGGGCGCTTCCTGCACCTTCACCTCCACTTCGCGCTGGTCACGGGGCTGAGGCGCGTCAAGCATCTGCGGCTGCCCTGGGGCGATCAGTTGCTGGCCAACACCTCGCATGCGCTTGATGCAGCCTGGCCCACGCCCACGCCTGAAATGGAGCTGCTGATCCTGCTCGTCCGCATGTGGGCCAAGATGCCGCTGTGGCGCCGGGCCTTTGCCCCGCGCCTTCCCGCTCATGTGCGCCGCGAACTGGACTGGCTGCTCGGCCGCTGCAATGCCGGCACGCTGCAAGGCCTCGCCGCACAGCTCCTCCCCGGTATCGCGCCGGATGAGATCGCGGGCCTCGTCCGGCAGCCGCCGCCAGCAGACACGGAGGTTCTCGCCCTCAGCCGCCGCATCTATCGCGCGCTTGGCACGGCACAGCGCATGGCCTGGCCGGTGGCCCTCGTGACGGCCGCCAAGCTCAATCTCGAGGCCTACACCTCGAAGCAGCTTCGGAAGCTCAGGCCCCAGACCGTCACCGGCAAGACGGTTTTGGGGAAGGGGCTTGTGGTCTCCTTCATCGGCAGCGATGGTTCTGGCAAATCGACGGTGACCCGCGAGATCCGCAAATGGTTGCGCTACAAGCTGGACGTTCATGGCTATTACATGGGCTCGGGCCAGGGCAGCACGCGCCTTGCCGACAGGCTGCGGCATGGCTTCAAACCTACGTCATCGAAGGTCAAGACCAAGAGTGGTGCAGGAAAGCCCAGACGCAAGCCGGGGTTCATCGGCAAGCTCCTGTCGCTTCATCATCTTGTGGCCATCCGGGCGAAGGTCCGCGCCCTCAGGCAGGCCCATCGCCTCGCGGCCAATGGCAGCATCGCGGTGCTGGACCGGTTCCCGCAATCGCAGGTCTTCGGCATCTATGATGGCCCGCGGCTTCAGGATGGCCAGTCCTTCGCCTGGGCGGCGCGGGCGGAACTGGCGGCCTTCGATGCGGCGGAAGCACTTTCACCTGACCTCGTTGTGAAGCTCTCGATCCCGCCCGAGGTTGGCCACGCCCGGAAGCCCGACCACAATGCCGAGACCATCCGGCGCAAGGCGGAGATCACGGGGCTGCTTCGCTTCCCCCACGCGCGCGTGGTGGTGATCGATGCCGCGCAGCCGCTGGACCAGGTGCTGCTGGCGGCAAAGCGGGCCGTGTGGCAGGCGCTGCGTGGCACTGCGGAAGGGGAGGGTCATGCCAAGCCAACGCCGTGATCCCATCATCGAATTCGTCGGCGTGCCGGGGGCCGGAAAATCGACCATCGCCCGGGCGCTGCGCGAGATCTACCCTGGCCTGCTGGGCCCGCAGGTGCCGCGTGCACCGTTTCGCGCGGATGCCCGGCTGCTGGCGGCAGCCGCAGGCCTGTTTCTGTCGCTCAGGCCCCTTGCCGCCAATGATCCGAACCGCTTCGCCAAGCTCATCGAGGCGCATTACGTCTATCAGCACGGCTTGGCCGCCCCGCTTCTGCTGGAGCAGGGGCTGGTCCAGCGGCTGTGGTCGGCAGTGGCCGATCGCACCCGCTATTCGCCCGAGCGGCTGGCCGCCTTCGCGCGCCTTCTCGCAGGCGCGGGGCCCGATGTGATCATTTGGGTCAGCGTCAGGCCTGAGGTTGCTGCAGCCCGCATCCACGCCCGGCCGCGCGGCAACAGCCGCTATGAGCGGATGGATGAAGCTGAAATCATCAGAAGGCTTGGCCCCGCGGCGGAGCTCTACGCAACGCTGGTTTCCCTCTACCGCCAGCATTCGCCAGCCGCGATCCTCGAGCTTTCAAGCGATGAGCCGGTTGCTGCAAATGTGGAGCGCGCTGCCCAGTTCCTGCGCCGCGCGCTTCCCCAGCTCAAGAGCCGCGCATGACGGAGATCTCCGCCACCGAACTCGCACTGTCCGTGCGCTTCAACCGGCCCATCCAGAACGGCCCGCTGACGCTCTTCGCGGTGATGCGGAACGAGATCTATATTCTTCCGGCTTTCCTCGCGCACTACCGGGCGCTGGGCATCGAGCAGTTCGTGATCGTCGATGATGCGTCCGACGATGGCACAAGCGAATATCTTGCGGCCCAGCCCGATTGCAGCTCCGGCATGTCGCCAATCCGCTTCGGCATGCATGTGACGATCAGCGATCCCTCGCATACCGGTCTTTCAGGCCGCGCGGGCCCCATCTTCAAGCGCGTGGTGCCGGACCACTATCTCAGGGGCCAGCATGTGCTGATTGCCGATGCTGACGAGTTCCTGCTGCTGCCCCCCAGCCTGCCGCGGGTTCCAGACGTCGTGGCGCTGATGCAGCAGCGCGGCTGGAAATCCGTCGCTGCGTCTCTCATCGATTTCTATCCCGAGACACTCGAGGAACTTGGCGATCCCGCAGCCCCTGCCGATGTTTCGGAGCTCTTCACGCGATTCGGATTTTTCGATGCGGTTCCCTTCATCACGCTCACGCCCGGTCAACAGCCGGCCAAGACGGGCGAAACGGCGTCCGAGCGCCTGTTCCGCCTGTGCGGCATCCGCAATGTTCCCCCGGCATTCAGTTTTCTGCCGCGCTGGCTCAATGCGCGCCTCCCCTGGGGCGTGCCCAGTGCGGCGTGGTTCAAGACGCCCATCATCCTCTATGACGGCGCCACCTTCATGGTGGCCTCGCATGCGGCCAATGTGCCGCCGCCGCCAGAAATCATGCTGGCCATGGCGCATTTCAAGTTCACCGGTGATACTTATGCCAAGATACAAACCGCGATCCGCCTCAAGGCGCATGCGCGGAAGGGGCAGAAATATGCCCATTACGAGGAGATGCTGCGGGTCATGGAGCAGCGCAGGCTGGGCTTCCACGGCCCGCACTCGGCGCGATACACGGCACCTTCGCAGCTCATCGCGGCGGGGCTCATGACGCTGCCGGAGCAAGGCCCGGGAGGGGCAGAGACATGATCTATTCAGCACAGCACAATTTCATCTTTCTCAAGACCACCAAGACGGCAGGCACCAGCTTCGAGATCGTGCTCTCGAAATATGCAGATCCCGCAGATATCGTGACGCCAATCTCGGATGAGGATGAGAAGACGCGCCAAGCCTTGGGCTTTCCGGGCCCGCAGAACTATCTGGAACCTCCGGGCTTGCTCCAGCGGTTGGGCTTCAGGAAGGCCAGCAAGACATTCTACAACCATATCCCCGCCGCTGAGGTTAGGGCAAAGCTCGGGGCAGAGCTGTTCGGGCGCGCGCTCAAGGTGTCGATCGTGCGCAATCCCTATGATCTTGCGGTCAGCCGCTATTTCTGGAGCCACCGCAGGCAGGATGATACGTCGCCTGCGCATTTCCGGGCGTGGCTCCTGTCCCACCCACCCGTGCTGAAGAAGAACCGCCTGATCACGCACATCGATGGCCAGAGCGCTGTTGACCTGATGATCCGCTTCGAAGCCTTCGAGGAGGGGATCACCCGCTTTGCAGCACAGACCGGCCTGCCCGGGACGCTCTATGCCGAGTTCGATGCGATGAGGGCCAAGGGCCAGTACCGGCCCAAGCGGGCGAAGACGGCAGACATGTTCGAAGGCTTTGCCGAGGGCAAGGCCGTGATTGCCCAGATGTTCGCGGAAGACATCGAACGCTATCACTATTCCTGCCCGTGATGGGCACCTCCGCACAAGGCTTGCCTCCGGCTCCAAAGTGCAGCAATCGTAATCGGCAGAGCTGGGAGTTAAGTGATGGCAAGGAATGCCCCCTCATTGGACGTGGAACTGGGGACAAAATCCTCCACGGCCGGGGATGAGCATCTGCCCAAGGCCTCGGCGGCCACGCGGATCGCCAAGAAGCTCGGCCTCACGGATGCGCGGGCCTTGCTGATCCGCCGTGAATTGGAGCGCGCGCTTCCCGGCACGGCAATCGACAAGACCACGGTCAAGCGCCTCGCGGTGTTTCCAAAGCTCGGCGTGGTTTATAACCGCATCCAAAAGAACGCCAACACCACCACCATGCTTCTGCTCGACAGTCTCGAAGTGGGGAAGGTGCGGAGCATTCCGGAGTCCAAGGGGCAGCACCTGCTGTTCTATCGTGCGTGGCTCACCGGGCGCTTCTCGCTGGCTCAGGCGCGCTACATGGTGGTCGTCCGCTCGCCCTATTCCCGGGCGCTCTCGTCCTTCCTGTTCAAGTTCGAGTTCTTCGGCGACGTGGCCATGCGCCGCTATGGCCAGACGTTCAACATCTCGCCTGCAGGCTTCGAAGATTTCCTGCGCTGGCTGCGGGACGGCGCCCTCGGGCGTGATCTGCACTGGGACCTGCAACTCAACTCCCTTGCCCTGCCGGTGGGTGTCTTCACCGACATCATCCACATGGAACGCTACGAAGCGGACATGCGGCAGTTTCTGGCGCAAGTCCCGCACGTGTCCGACCAGGCGGCCGCCCGCCTTGACTTTGCGGCACTCCGAAAAATCGGCTCACCCCATGCCACCCGCGCCCAGGACAAGCGGGGGGATTACTTCACCCCTGCCGCGCGTGCTTTGGTTTCAGAGATTTTTGCCAGGGATTTCGAGGCCTTCGGCTATGCGCCGGACTAAAGCTGAGAATTCTTTGCGGCTCACTGCAACAAATTTTAACATTCTGATGAAGGACGTGCGACTGCTGATCCGCTAAATCGAAGCGCTGCAGGACAAGGGCGCGCAGCGGTGTTGAAGAGACGCGTAACCAAGAAGAAGTTCATCAGGCAATCCCTCACCTCCGAAGGCTTCTTCAAGGCCCTCAACGAAGCGGGCGCGCGCTATGTGCTGCTCCGCTGGTGGAAAGACTTCCCGCACATCGAGAAAGGTGAGGATTTCGATATCCTCATCCACAGTGACGATTATTTGCTGATCGAACCCATGCTCACCTCCAAACGCGGTGGCCAGCGCGCGGATGTCTACCTGCATGATCAGCCGGGCGGCAACAGCCCCAAGAAGCTCGCCTATTTTCCGCTGGCCCTGGCGGCAGAGATTCTGGCCGGGCGCAGGTTGTGGCGTGACGCAGTCTATGTTCCCTCGCCCCGGAGTTATTTTGCTTCGCTGGCCTACCACGCGCTCTACCACAAGGGCCACACGGGCGGCATCATGGTCCCACCGGATGGGACAGTGGCTGCAGGCGCGCTCGAGCATGACTACCGGGCAGAGCTCGCTCTGGCGGCAGCGGAGGCAGGATTATCGCTCCCCATTACGGCCGACAGTCTCCACGGCTGGCTCACGGAGAATGGATTTGCTCCGCCACTCGACATGCTGGGCAAGCTTGCCGGCAAGCGGCCGGAGCTTGTGCGCTTTGCCGGGCTGCCCTCCTTTGAGGAGATCCGGCTCACCGGCGAACTCGTCCTCTTCGCCGTGCGTCACGCGGGCGGAATGGACCGCGCCTTCCTGCGCGACGCCGTAAACCTTCTGCAGGCGGCACGGCTCGAAGTGCTGGAGGTCTATACGCTGACCGATGCGGAAGTGCGCGCGGTCAGCGCGCTGCGTGGGGGCAATTGGGGCAAGGGTCCCTATTGGGCGTCCGCCGGCAAGCCGCACAGCTTCATCATCTGCTATGACTGGTACCCGAAGCAGGCGGTTCCAGGTCAGGCCCATGCGCTGCTGCTCAACCGCAACGTGGCGGAGCTGAAGGATCAGGTCCGCAAGCTCTTCAACAAGCGCCGGATGTTCTGGCGCCGCTGCAACCCCGTTCATTCGCCTGACAATGAGCGCGAGGCCTTCGAGTTCATCTCGCGCGCCAATCCCGAACTGCTGCAGCGCTGCACGGCCTGGGTGAAACAGCGCAGGGACCGCCTCGCCTCTTCGCAAGAGGTGCTGGAGGTGCTGTCCGAAGGCCGCAGGTCACGCACCGACCTCGTGCGCTTCGGCACGGGCAGGGCCATCCAGAAAACCTTCCGCTTCGGCTCTGAAGAGCTCTGCCGCAATGAAGTGCGCGCGCGGGAGCTGTTCGGCGGCAGCGTGTCGATGCCGGCCGTGCTGGAAAGGTCGCCCGGCCGCATCATCATGGAATATTTTCCGGAGACGGATTATCTTCACCCCGAAAGCCTCGGCCATGCCGAAAAGCAGAAGGTGGCACGCCTGCTTGTGGGCGCCGCCCATGCCTTCTGGAGCCGCGGCTTCTTCCACGGGGATTTCGGCCCGCGCAACATTCTGGTGACGAAGGCGGGAGACATCCGCATCATCGATTTCGAATTCCTCCAGCCCTACCAGGGTGTCAAGCCGCAGTTCGAGCGTGCCTATGAATTCGAAGGTGTTCCGCAGCACGCCTCCTATGCGCGCCCGGTGAGCGAGCTCAGCAAATCCGTGCGCTATCATCACAACTGGACATCGATGCCCTTCGACGAATATTTCCGCCCCGCCATCAATGAAATTGTGAACGCGGTTCCTGTGTCAACTTACAAGCGCACGAGAATACGTGCAGTGGGTTGAATGCGTTTTTCGGGTTGCCTCCGGCTCTCTCCTGTGCGGTAAACGGCTCCACGGAAACGGCCAGGGAAAAGCGTGGTGTATCGGGAAGCCATTCTCGCAACAGGGCTGTTCATCGCCGGTGCGATTGTTCAGGGGCCGGTCAAGGATTCGCCGCTGCTGCTCAGGGCCTGCAAGGACGTGGGTCCCGCGTCCGGCACGGCACCTTTCGAACAGCAGCCCGGGCGCTTCACGCTTGCCGTCATTCCTGACACGCAGCAATATTGTCAGGACTGGTCTGCCATGCCCTTCACATGGCCGCGCATCCGCAACCCTTATCTCGAGCAGGCGGTGGCGTGGATCATCCGCCACCGCGAAGACACCAACACGGTGTTCGTTTCCCATCTGGGCGATATGGTGGACAGGAATGCGCCGTCGCGCTGGACTGTCGTGAGGTCCTCCTTTGACGCGATCCTGAATGCCGGCATTCCCTTGGGCATTGATGCCGGCAACCATGACATGGAGGCAAGCCGCGGCACGGCAGAGCTGTTTCAGGAATACTTTCCGGAATCGAAATTCAAGGACTATACCTGGTATGGCGGCTCCTTCCCACAGGAAGGGGCAAAGCCCAACACATCCGGCAACAATGTGAACAGCTATCAGCTGATCACCGCAGGCCAGCATGACATTCTCCTGCTGCATCTCGAATGCAATGCGCCGGACAATGTGGTGGCCTGGGCGGATGACGTTCTGAAGCAGCATGCCGGCCGCATGGCCGTCGTCATCACCCACATGTGGCTGGGCCCTGTGGAGCGTCCGGTGGGGGATCAGGATTTTACGGATGCCCCCAAGGGCCGCATGGGCTGGGTCAAGTGCCATGGCGCTGAGGGCAACACGTCCGAAGCCCTGTGGCAGAAACTCGTTCGCAAGCATGGCAACATCGCGCTCGTCCTCTCAGGCGACCAGAGCCAGACGGAAACCATGGCGCTGAGCTCCAGGGGCGATGCCGGAAACACCGTCCACCAGCTGATGATCGATCACGGCAGCGGCCGCTACCTGCAGCTTCTCAACTTCGATCTCGATCAGGGGAAGGTCGATGTGGTGACCTGGGATGTGCTGAAGGGCGAGCGCCTGATGGGAACCCCGCGCGTGCCGGATCCCGCACAGTGGCAGTTCAGCCTGCCCATCGACATCCGCCTTCCCAGCAGCTGAACCCGCCGTTCGCTAGCGCCTGCGGAAGCGCCAGCCCGGCTGCACGCTTTCCACCATCATCATCTCGCCGATATTCTCACGGGTGAGGATGCCGGCCACGCGGCCTGCGGCATCCGCCACCACCTCCGCCGTGACGCCGCGGCTTCGCATTCGGGCCAAAGCGGCGGCGAGTGGTTCATGCAATTGCAGCGGCTCGGAGGCGCGCATCGCCTCGTTCACGGCCACCGCAGCACCCTGGTCCCGCAAGGCCAGGATCATCTGATCCCGGTCCAGAATGCCGGCAATCTGGCCGTCCCCGTCCAGCACGGGAAATTCCTTCTGCGGGGAGGAGAGCAGCGCATCCACAGCGGCGGACAAGGGCTGCGCGGTGGTGAGCAGGATGGGGGAGGGCTCCATGGCATCCATCACGGTCAGACGCGCGGCAAAGCCCGAGAAGGCAGCTTGCTGCTGCTCCGCCGTGGCTGCAAAATAGATGAAAATTCCGACGAACATCAGGATCGGGTTGTAGAACAGCCCAAGCGCGAAGAAGAGCATGGCGAAGCCCTGCCCAATGCGGGCGGCCAGGGCGGTGGCGCGCGCAGGCCCCATCTTCATCGCCAGCAGGGCGCGCAGAACGCGGCCTCCGTCCATCGGGAAGGCCGGGATCAGGTTGAAGAGGACCAGCGTCACATTCACCAGCAGCAGCCGTTCGGCAAGGGTTGCCTGGTCGAAATCGAGCGAGGCAAGGAGGCCGGGGCTGAGGCCGATTGCCGCCACCAGCACAAGCGCAATCACCACGTTGACGAGGGGGCCGGCAATGGCCACCAGAAGTTCCTGGGCGGGCTTCTCCGGCATGCGCTCCATGCTGGCAATGCCCCCGATGGGGGAGAGGATGACTTGCGGCGTGCGGATGCCGAACCGCCGCCCCATCATTATATGGCCGAACTCATGCAGCGTGACGCAAAGGAACACAAGCAGCAGAAAAACGATGGAATCCAGGGCAGCGGCGGGCCCGCCCGCCATGTAGTCGGCAATGCCGATCCAGGCGAGGAAGATCAGGAAGGTGAAATGGAGCCTGACGTCGGTTCCCGCAATCCTGCCAATGGTGAGTGACCAGCCCATGAAGCCTAGATAGGTATCTTTTCCGGTCTTTCAAGGGCCGGAGTCAATTTTTGGACGATTTTCCGGTTTTGTGTACCAGCCGCCGAGGGCCTGCTCATAGGCCAGCGCAGCGCGGAATACGGTTTCATCATCCCAGGTCCGCCCGACGATCTGGATTCCCGTCGGCACCTTCGTTCCGGCGTGTCCCGAGGGCACTGAAAGCACCGGGCAATTGTGCAGCATGTTGAACTGGTGGGTCATCACCCAGCCGAATTCCGGGTCCGCCTTTTTGCCTGCCACGGTGAAATCGGGGTCCCACGGGTCATGCTCCGCCCGCACTGACGGGGCATTGTTGGTGGGGCAGATCAGCAGATCATGGGCGGCCAGCACCGGGCCCAGGCTCTGGTACATTCGGTGCGCCTGTTCCCAGGGCTTGTGGGCGTCATCCGCCGTGGTGGCCTCCTGCGCCACTTTCGCGAAGGCGATGGCATAATCCGTCATCAGCGCTTCGCTCTCCTTCAGGTGCCAGATGGTCTGGCGGCCGAAGTGCATGAGATTATACCAGTGGAGGCCATTGCGTTCGACCTCCCCCGTCCAGCCGAGGTCCACCTCTTCCACCACGGCACCAAGGCTGCGGAACACCTCAAGGGCGGCCAGCGTGTTCCGGCGCACGTCGTCCTCAAGGGGCACGTAGCCGAAGTCCAGCGAATAGGCGATTTTCATGCCCTTGATCGATCCGGGTTCCAGGCCAAGCGTCACCTTGTCCTGAAGCGAGTCATGGTCCAGCGGGTGGGGGCCCGAGGTCACGTTCTGCATCAGCGCCGCATCGGCCACGCTGCGGGTCAGCGGGCCGCAATGGTTGAAGCGGTCGAAATTGGCAGGCGGACCATCCGGGTTGCGGCCATGCGGCGGCTTGTAGCCCACAACACCGCAAGCCCCGGCGGGAATGCGGATCGAACCTCCGATATCGGTTCCGGTGGCGAGCGTTGCAATCCCCGCCGCCAGGGCTGCACCGGAGCCTCCGGAGGATCCGCCCGGCCCCCACTCGGTGTTCCACGGATTGCGCGTCACCCCCCAAATGCGGGAGGCGGTGATGCCGGAGAGGCAGAATTCCGGCGTGGTGGTGCGGGCGAGAATAATGGCGCCCGCCTGCTGCAGCCGTTCGATCATCGGGTCCGAATGGTCATCCACCCAGTCCTTGAAGATGAGCGAGCCTTGCGTGGTGCGCTTGCCCGCCACGCGCTGGGCGTCCTTCACCGCCAGGGGAATGCCGTCGAGGGGCAGGGTTTCCGCATCGCGCGCCATGTAGCGCGCCTCGGAGCGCCGTGCCTGTTCGAGGGCTTCGTCGAAATAGCGGTCCGCCAGGCAGTTGATGGCGGGGTTCACGCGCTCGGCGCGCGCAATCAGCGCCTGGACGAGGTCCACGGGCGATAGTTTCCGGCCCTTGAAAAGCGCAAGGGCCTTTGTGGCCGGCAGGTAGCAGATATCCGTGGCAGTCATGTTTCGTTACTCATGGACAAGGCTCGTTCCGAAGCGGTAATTGGGGCCCCCAGTAGAACAGCTTAACGGGAGAGAAGTCCATGGCCGGAAGGCTTGCAGGTAAGACCGCGATCGTCACGTCAGCAGGCCAGGGGATCGGGCGTGCCTCCGCCATCTGCCTGGCGAAGGAGGGCGCCAAGGTCTGGGCCACCGACATCAATGCCGAAGCCCTGCAGTCCCTCGCCGCGGAACAGGCGGGAATCGAAACCTTCACGCTCGATGTGCTGAAGCAGGAAGCGGTCGATGCCGCGGCGGCGCGTGTGGGAACGCCTGACATCCTGTTCAACTGCTCGGGCTATGTTCACGCCGGCACCATCATGGAGACCGATGACAAGGCGTGGGACTTCTCCTTCGATCTCAACGTCAAGGCGCATTACCGGATGATCAAGGCTTTCATGCCGGGCTGGCTCGCCCGCGGGAATGGCGTCGTGGTCAACATGGCCTCCGCCGCCTCCTCCATCAAGGGCGTGCCGAACCGCTTCGTCTATGGTGCCACCAAGGCGGCCGTCATCGGCATGACCAAGGCATTGGCCGCGGACTACACCTCGAAGGGCATCCGCGTGAACGCCATCTGCCCGGGCACGGTCGACAGCCCGTCGCTCATGGACAGGCTGAAGGCCACGGGCGATTTCGAGGGGGCGAAAAATGCCTTCATCTCCCGCCAGCCCATGGGCCGCATGGCCCGTGCCGATGAAATCGGCATGCTGGTGGTTTATCTCGCAAGCGATGAGGCAGCCTTCATCACCGGACAGACTTTCGTGATCGACGGTGGCTGGTCGATCTGAGTAATCTCGGAGCCCGTGGGGCAGCGCTGCCGGTCCGGCGCTGCCCTTCTCCTGCGTCAACTTCGCCGTGCCAATGCAACCCATTGGCAAGCTGGCGGCGGTGGGCATAGGATGCGGGCAACAACCGGCGAAAGATCCGGGGGAGGATTATCTTGGGCTCAGGCCAGACCGCCATTGAGGCGAAAGGCGTCACCAAACTATTTCAAGGGTCGGGGCAGGATGCCGTCAAGGCTCTCGACAATGTTTCGGTATCGATCCGCGAAAATGAGTTCTTCACGCTGCTGGGCCCCTCGGGCTGTGGCAAGACCACGCTGCTCCGGCTGATTGCCGGCTTCGATTTCCCCACCGAAGGCGAAATCCTCCTCTACGGCGAAAACATTGCGCCGCTGCCGCCCTACAAGCGGCCCGTCAACACCGTGTTCCAGAGCTACGCGCTGTTTCCCCACATGACGGTTGCCCAGAACATCGGCTTCGGGCTCGAGATGCTGGGAAAGCCCAAAGCCGAAATCGACAAGCGCGTGACCCAGATGCTGCAGCTCGTGCGCATGGAGGAATTGAGGAACCGCCGCACCAGCCAGATTTCAGGCGGCCAGCAACAGCGCGTGGCACTGGCCCGGGCACTGGCTCCGCAGCCCAAGGTGCTGCTGCTGGACGAGCCGCTCTCGGCCCTCGATGCGAAGCTCCGCAAGGACATGCAGATCGAGCTGAAGCGCCTGCAGCACCAGACGGGCATCACCTTCATCTTCGTGACGCATGACCAGGAAGAAGCGCTCACCATGTCAGACCGCATCGCGGTGATGAGCAAGGGCCGCATCCTGCAGATCGGCTCCCCGCGCGAGATCTATGACAGGCCGTCGGAACGCTTCGTCGCCAATTTCATCGGCGAGACCAATTTCCTTGAGGGGACTGTCGTTTCAGCGGGCAGTGGTACGGCAAAGGTGAGGCTGGACCAGGGCGCGGTGCTGGACGCAGCGCTTCCCAAGGATCACGTGCCTTCAGGCAAGGTCACAGTCATGCTCCGCCCCGAACATACGCGGCTTGCCGCCGCCGGAGCAGGCCTTCTCGATGGCGTTCTGAAGAACATCGTCTATTTCGGCACGGACACGCATTACCATGTGCTCCTCGAAGGCGGCGCCCAGATCATGGTGCGCCAGCAGAACAGCGGCAATGGCCCCGAGGCCCATGCCGAGGGCGAGAAGGTCGGCCTGGTGATTGCCGCCGGCACCGCCCAGGTCCTGAGGGATTGAGCATGAGTGTGGGACAAGCGGCAGCCGGCAAGGCCCAGCGCGACAACATCCGCAGCCGGTGGCTTCTTTCGGCCCCGGCGCTTCTCATCATCTTCTTCGCTGCCATCGGGCCGCTCGCCATCGTGGTGCTCTATTCCTTCATGGTGAAGGGCGACTACGGTGACGTGAAATACTGGCAGTTCTCGAGCGACGGCTGGTTCAACGTGGTGTTCGAGCGTGACATGTTCGATGACACGCTGGGCTTTGCCTGGGCCAATCTCTCGATCTTCTGGCGCTCACTGAAGCTTGCGTGCATCACCACGGTGATCACGCTGTTCCTCGGCTTCCCCACGGCCTATTTCATCGCGACCAGGGCCCCCGGCCGCCGCGACATCTGGCTGTTCCTCATCACCATCCCGTTCTGGACCAATATCCTGATCCGGACCTTCGCCATGCAGGAGGTGGTGCGCAATGAGGGTATCATCAACTCCGCACTCCTCGGACTGGGGCTGATCGACAAGCCGATCCAGATCATGTTCACGGACTGGGCCATTCTCTTCGGCATGGTCTATGTTTATCTGCCGCTCATGGTGCTTCCGCTTTATGCCTCTCTCGAGAAGCTGGATTTCAGGCTGGTGGAGGCGGGCTATGATCTTTACGCAAATCGCCTGCAGGTGCTGTGGCGGGTCATCATCCCGCTGGTGAAGCCGGGCATCATCGCAGGGTCCATTCTGGTGCTCATCCCCTCGCTCGGTGCCTATGTGATCCCGCGCGTGCTGGGCGGCGGCAAGAACATGATGCTGGGCAATCTGATCGAGCTGCAATTCGGCCAGGGACGCAATTGGCCGCTTGGCTCCGCCTTGTCCATCACGCTGATGGTCATCGTGACTCTGGCGCTCCTCGTCTATGTGCGCAACACGGGGAAGTCTGGAGGCCATCATGTCTAGAGGCTTTTCCGTCATCGCGCAGCCGGGTTTTCCGTTTATCGCGCTGTTGTGTTTCGCGGTGCTTTATCTGCCAGTGGCGACACTCGTGTTCTATGCCTTCAATGCCGGGGTGAGTGTCGCCGTGTGGGAGGGCTTCTCCCTCCGCTGGTTCGAATCCGCCTGGCAGAACACGGCAGTGCAGGAGGCGACCATGCGGTCAGCCCTCATTGCGGTGGTCGCGGCGACGATCGCCACGGTGAGCGCCACCATGGCGGCGATCGCCACCACCCGCACAGCGCCCTACCGGGGGCTCACGCTCAAATATGCCTTCATCAACCAGCCGCTCATGGTGCCGGAGATCGTGACTGCCGTGGCACTCCTCATCGTGTTCTCGCGCATCAAGGTGTGGACGGGTTATTCGGGCTTGGGCTATCTGATCGCTGCGCATACGGCCTTCTGCATTCCCTTCGCCTACATGCCGATCAGGGCAAGGCTTGAAGGCATGGACCTGACGCTGGAGCGCGCGGCGGCCGATCTTTACGCGCCGCCCTGGGCTGCCTTCCGCCGGGTGACGCTGCCGCTCCTGTCGCCCGCGATCCTTGCCGGATTCATGCTGGCCTTCGTGATCTCGCTCGATGATGTGGTCATCACCGAATTCGTGAAATCCGCAGGACAGGAGACGCTGCCGACCTATATGCTGGGGCAGCTCAAACGCTCGGTGACGCCGGAGATCAACGCGATTTCGACGGTGTTCCTCGGCATATCCATTCTGCTGGTGACGGTGTTCTTCTTCATCAGCCGAAAGAAGACTTAAGGACGTTCAACAGGGAGAAAGTGATGACGATGAAAACCAAGACTTTGCTGGCCGCCGCCGCCATGGTGATGGCCATGGCAGCGCCCGCCTTCGCCGAAGGCGTGCTCAACATCTACAACTGGGGCAATTACACGAGCCCCGAGGTCGTCAAGAAGTTCGAAGAGAAGTATAACGTCAAGGTGTCGATCACCGACTACGACTCGAACGACACGGCACTGGCCAAGGTGCGCGCCGGCGGCCATGGCTTCGACATGGTTGTGCCCTCCGCCAACTTCATGCCGATCTGGATCAAGGAAGGCCTGCTGCTCGAGACGAGGCCCGACCAGATGGAGAACTTCAAGAATGTCGATCCGCGCTGGGTCGATGTCGAATATGACAAGGGCCGGCACTATTCGGTGCCGTGGCAGTGGGGCACGGTCGGTGTCTCCGTCAACACCAAGGCCTACAAGGGTGACGTCAACACCTGGGGCATTCTCTTCAACACGCCGGATGAGCTGAAGGGCAAGGTCAACGTCGTTCCGGAAATGACGGACGTGATCGATGCGGCCATCGTCTACAATGGCGGCACCCGCTGCACCACCGACAAGGAAGTGCTGAAGAAGGCGCGCGACACGCTGGTCGCTGCCAAACCCAATTGGGTTGCGATGGAATACTCCACCATCGAGAAGATGACGAAGAGCGACTATCTGGCGACGAGCGACTGGAATGGCTCTGCCCTTCGCCAGCGCCTGCAGAACCCGGACATCAAGTATGGCTATCCGAAGGAAGGCTTCACCATCTGGATGGACAATCTGTCCGTTCTGAAGGACGCCAAGAACGTCGAGAATGCCAAGCTGTTCCAGAACTTCGTGATGGACCCGGAGAACGCAGCAGGGCTTTCGGCCTTTGCGCGTTATGCCAACGGCATCGCGGGCTCCGACAAGTTCATGCCGGCCGACATGAAGGACGCGCCTGAGCTTTCCATTCCGGCCGACATGCAGAGCAAGGCAACCTTCGCCCTCGCCTGCCCGCCGGAAGCGGTCGAGTTCTACACCAGGATCTGGACCGACCTGATGAAGTAAGCCGCAGCAGCGGTCACGGAGGGAGGCTTCGGCCTCCCTTCTCTGTTTTGGAGAGAGCACATGACCTCCTACCGCAATTCGCAAACGCGCCCGCCCATCATGGAAGGTGCCCCGCCCGCCCTGGTTCCACCGCGGATGGAGTGGGACAGACCCCCGTGGAACCGCTGGAGTTTCCAGAACATCCGCCAGCTTCTGCCCACGGCGGAGGTTTGGCGCGGCAGCGGGCCAGTGCGGGGTCTAGAGCGCCGGGAGGAGGACCTCGACGGGCTGGAGGTCGACTCCGTCGCTGGCGGCAGGACCACGCTCGCCGGGCTTCTCGATGAGACGTATACGGATGGTTTCATCGTCCTGAAGGATGGTGCCGTGGTTCATGAGCGCTATTTCAACGGCATGACGCCGCACACGCTGCATCTCTCGCAGTCGGTGGCGAAGTCCGTCACCGCGGCGGCAGCAGGCGTGCTGGTGGGCAAGGGGCTGCTCGATGTCAATGCGCCTGTCACGACGTATATTCCGGAACTGAACGACACGGCCTATCGCGGCGCGCTGCTGCAGCATGTGCTGGACATGGCAAGCGGCGTCACCTTCGATGAGACCTATACGGATGCCTATTCCGATATCGGGCAGCTTGACGTTTCCTCGGGCTGGAAACCCGTGCCGCCGGGGGGTGACCCGTCCTTCCGCTGGCCGCGCCATGTGTTCGAACAGGTGCTGGGCCTTGGTAAGCTGGAATGCCGCCACGGCGACCGCTTCTCCTACCGCTCGATTGAAACCGAAGTCCTGGGCTTCTGCATGGAACGCGCCACGGGAAAACGCCTGGCGCAGATCGTCTCCGATGAGCTGTGGCAGCCGATGGGGGCGGAAGAGAGCGCCAGTTTCACGGTCGATTCCGTGGGGAGTGCGCTGGCGGATGGCGGCTTCAACGCCTGTCTCAGGGATTATGCGCGGGTGGGGCTGCTCTATCTCGAAAATGGCGGCGGCGTCATTCCCGCCTCCTGGGTGGAGGCGACGCGCAACGGCAACCATGCGCATTTCGGGGCGCCCTATACGGTGTCTCTCCCGGAAGGCGCCTACAAAAACAAGTGGTGGATCGAAGACTCCGTGTCGCGCAGCCTTTATGCGCGCGGCGTGTTCGGCCAGATGATCTATGTGAACTGGGATTACGGGATGGTGGCGGTCAAGCTCTCAAGCTGGCCTGATTTCCTCAATCCGCATTTCAGCATCGTCACGCAGAAGGCGCTGCATGCGATCGGGAGGCATCTCTCATGAGCCTTGAGAATGTAATCGCGCGGCATGAACTCCGCCGCGCCGGCGCGCCGCCAGCGCGCGCCAAGGGCGTTGTGCTGCTGATCCATGGCCGGGGTGCCACGGCCGAGAGCATGCTGCCGCTGGCGGACGTCCTCGCCATGCCGGATCTCTGCTATCTGGCACCGCAGGCCGCGGGCCACAGCTGGTATCCGCAGAGCTTCATGGCGCCCACGGATGCCAATGAGCCCTACCTCACGCGCGCGCTGAACCGGGTGGCGGCCATCATCGGAGATATCACAGAGGCTGGAACGGAGGCCGCGCGGCTGGCCGTCATCGGCTTCAGCCAGGGCGCGTGCCTCACCAGCGAGACGGTGCTGCGGAACCCCGCTCCTTATGGGTTCATCGGCATCCTCAGCGGGGGTGCCATTGGCCCGCCCGGCACGCCGCGCGACTATGCAGGCTCGCTTGCAGGCGCTGGCGTTTTCCTCGGCTGTTCGGACCATGACCCGCATATTCCGCTGGGCCGCGTGCAGGAGACAACACAGCTGATGATCCGCATGGGGGCCCGTGTGACCGAGCGGATCTATCCCGGTGCCTCCCACACAATCAACGATGATGAGATTTCACATTTGCGTGCAGGGCTTTCAGCGCTGCCGATGTGAGGACCTTTTTGCCCGCCGCTGCGTAGGAGAGCTTTGGTTCAACGACTGAGGCTCTCTACATGAAACGCCGCCACCTGCTTGCCGCATTTGCAGCCTCCCTCTTGCCGCGCCCCGGCCTGGCGCAATCCACCAGCACAAGCTCCGGCAAGGCCAGCCTCAATGAGGTGGCGAAGGGGCTTGATCACCCCTGGTCCTTGGCCTTCCTGCCCAATGATCACATGCTTGTGACGGAGCGGCCCGGCAGGCTTCGCGTGGTCTCGCCAGAGGGCAGCCTGTCTAAACCCGTTTCGGGCGTTCCCGAGGTTGATGCGGTGGGGCAGGGTGGATTGTTGGATGTGGTGCTTCACCCGCAATTCGATACAACGCGGCTCATCTTCCTGTCCTTCGCCGAGCTGCGCGAAGGCGGCAATGGCTCCAGCGTGCTGCGGGCCAAGCTCTCCGATGACTATTCCAGCCTTGATGACGTGCAGGTGATCTTCCGCCAGCAGCCGGCGGGGCAGGGCGGCAACCATTTCGGATGCCGTCTTGCGTTTGACAAGCAAGGTGCTTTGTTCGTGACGCTGGGAGACCGCCTTCGCATGCGCACCTCTGTTCAGTCCACGGATAATCACATCGGCAAGATCATCCGCATCACCGAGGATGGCGGCGTTCCGGCGGATAATCCGAAGCCCTCCGGCTGGCTGCCGGAAATATGGTCCATCGGGCACCGCAACGTGCAAGGTGCTGCGGTCCACCCGGAAACAGGGGAGCTCTGGACGGTTGAACACGGGGCGCGCGGCGGCGATGAAGTGAACCGCCCGCAGGCCGGACGGAATTACGGTTGGCCCGTCATCTCCTTTGGCCGCGAATATTCCGGCGAGCGCATTGGCGAGGGCACGGCCAAGGCGGGGATGGAACAGCCCGTGCACTACTGGGACCCATCCATCGCGCCCTCCGGCATGGCCTTCTGCATGGGCAGCCGCTACCCGCAGTGGACCGGCAATCTCTTCGTGGGCGCGCTCGTCAAACAGCATCTTGCGCGGCTCGTGCTCGAAGGCGGCAAGGTGGTGGGTGAAGAGAAGCTCTTCGACGGCTACGCCCGCTTCCGCGACGTGCGGCAGGGACCGGACGGATACCTTTATGTGCTGACGGATGAAGGCGGGCCGGAGGGGCGGGTCCTGCGGGTTATGACGTGATCCCCGGCAGCTTCAGCCCCTGCTCCTTTGCGCATGCGATGGCGGTCTCGTAGCCTGCATCGGCGTGGCGCATGACGCCGGATGCCGGGTCGTTCCACAGCACGCGTTCGAGCCGGCGGGCGGCGTCATCCGTGCCGTCGGCCACGATCACCATGCCGGCATGCTGCGAATAGCCGATGCCAACGCCGCCGCCATGGTGGATCGACACCCATGTGGCGCCGCTTGCCGTGTTCAGCAGCGCATTGAGGAGCGGCCAGTCGGACACGGCGTCAGACCCGTCCAGCATCGCTTCCGTCTCGCGGTTGGGCGAGGCGACGGAGCCTGAGTCCAGATGGTCCCGGCCGATGACGATGGGCGCTTCGACTTCGCCGTTCCGGACCATTTCATTGAAGGCCAACCCCAAGCGGTGGCGCTGGCCCAGCCCCACCCAGCAGATGCGGGCAGGCAGGCCCTGGAAGGCAATGCGTTCGCGCGCCATGTCCAGCCAGTTGTGGAGATGCGGATCGTCAGGAATGAGTTCCTTGACGCGCTGATCGGTCTTGTAGATGTCCTCCGGGTTGCCCGAAAGTGCGGCCCAGCGGAAGGGTCCCACACCACGGCAGAACAGCGGACGGATGTAAGCAGGAACAAACCCCGGGAATTCGAAGGCGTTGGCGAGTCCCATTTCAAGCGCCATCTGGCGGATGTTGTTGCCATAGTCCAGGACCGGCACGCCCATGTGCCAATAGTCCAGCATGGCCTGAACATGGTCCTTCATCGAGGCCATGGCGGCGGCCTTCACGGCCTGCGGGTTGGAGACGCGCTTTTCCTCCCATTCGCTCAGAGACCATCCGGCGGGAAGGTAGCCGTTGATCGGGTCATGCGCCGAGGTCTGGTCCGTCACCGCGTCCGGCCTGATGCCGCGCTTCACGAAATCGGGCAGGAGCTCCGCGGCATTTCCGAGAAGGCCGACGCTGATGGGCTTTCCCGCCTTGTGCGAGCGGTCGATGATTTCCAGTGCCTCCTCGATGGTCGAGGCCTTGGTGTCGAGATAGCGGGTCTTCAAACGAAACTCGATGCGCGAGGGCTGGCATTCAATGGCAATCATCGAGGCGCCCGCCATGGTGGCGGCGAGCGGCTGCGCGCCGCCCATGCCGCCCAGGCCCGCCGTCAGGAACCATTTGCCCTTGAGGTTGCCGCCATAATGCTTGCGGCCCAGTTCGGCGAAGGTTTCGTAAGTGCCCTGCACGATTCCCTGCGTGCCGATATAGATCCAGGAGCCGGCCGTCATCTGGCCGTACATCATCAGCCCCTTCTTATCGAGCTCATTGAAATGGTCCCAGGTACCCCAATGCGGCACCAGGTTGGAATTGGCGATCAGCACGCGCGGCGCATCCTTGTGGGTGCGGAAGATGCCGACGGGCTTTCCGGATTGGACCAGCAGCGTTTCATCCTCCTCCAGCGAGCGGAGGCCCGCCACGATCTTGTCATAGGCATCCCAGTTGCGGGCCGCGCGGCCGATGCCGCCATAGACCACGAGCTCCTCAGGCCGCTCGGCTACGCCCGGATCCAGATTATTCATCAGCATACGGAGCGGTGCCTCGGTGAGCCATGATTTGGCTGAAAGCGTGGTGCCGGTGGGGGCCTTGATGACGCGCGTGTTGTCGCGGCGGTTATCCATGGGAAGCTCCTATTGAGAGAAGGTGCCGCGCGCCGTGGTGCGGTGGCGGCTGTAGAGGGCGTAGCGGCTGGCGGGGTAGGTGAGGGTCGCAACCGTTGCGACCTTGCCGCGGCTCCAGGAGCGGCGGTGAAGCGCGAGGCAGGGCTCCAATGCCGCAATGCTGAGGAGGCGCTGCTGCTCCGGCGTGGGAAGGGTCGCTTCGACCGTGTGCTCCAACTCATCGACGGGTGTGGCGGCCAGAAGTACGGCCGTGGGCGTCGTATCCGTGAAGTCACGTTCAAGGAAATCCGGCACGGCGAGGGGGTTCACGTAGCGGTCTTCCAGCTGCACGGGAACGGCGTTCTCCTCATGCACAATGACGATGTGGTAGAGGCGCTTCAGCGCGCGGTCTTCGAATTCTTCATTGAGCGCCGGGTTCGACTCGATCTCCGACTGGGAGATGACGCGGGCGGAATAGCGGTGGCCGCGCTGGGCGATTTCCTCCGCAATATTGCGCAGCTCCATGAGGCTCGAGAGGGCCGGGGCCTCGCGCACGAAGGTGCCCACGCCCGGCACGCGGGAGAGAAAGCCCTCGGACGTCAGTTCGCGGAGCGCGCGGTTCGCGGTCATGCGGCTGATGCGGAAGCTTTCCACCAGCTCATTCTCGGAGGGAACGCGGTGGCCCGCGGCCCAGGCGCCCGAGCGGATGTTGCCGAGGATGTGATCCTTGACCTTCGCATAGAGGGGAAGGGCTTCGCTCATCAGAGAAGCCCCCGCACGAGCTCGCCATTGTGGATGACGGCGGCGAGCGGGTTGAAGCCTAAGGGGTAAGCCAGGTCACCCGGCCGCGCCACATCCCACAAGACGAGGTCAGCCTTCTTGCCGGGCGCGATCACGCCGCGATCGGACAGGCCCAGTGCCCTGGCGGCATTGACGGTGACGCCGCGCAGCGCCTCCTCGGGTGTCAGCCCGAAGAGCACGCAGGCCATGTTCATGGTGGTGAGCAGCGAGTGGACGGGCGAGGTGCCGGGGTTCAAGTCTGTGGCGACCGCAATCGGAACGCCCGCCTGGCGCAGGGCTGCCACCGGCGGGACCTGGGTTTCGCGCAAGTAATAGAAGGCGCCCGGCAGCAGCACGGCGACCGTGCCGGAGGCGGCAATGGCATCAACCCCCGCCTGATCCAGATATTCGATGTGGTCGACGGAGAGGGCCCCGAAGGAGGCCGCGAGGGCGGAGCCGCCGAGGTTCGAGAGCTGCTCGGCATGAAGCTTCACCGGAAGACCGAGGGACTTCGCGGTCTCGAACACGCGGCGGGTTTCGGGGACGGAGAAGGCAATCCCCTCGCAGAAGGCATCAACCGCATCGGCGAGGCCAGTTTCTGCCACGGCGGGCATCACCACATTGCAGACGAGGTCCAGATAGGCCTGGCGGTCATCCTTGAATTCAGGTGGGAGCGCATGGGCGCCCAGATAGCTCGTCACCACATCGACAGGCCGCCACTGGCTGAGCTCCCGCGCGACGCGGAGCATCTTCATTTCCGTGTCCCGGTCCAGTCCATAGCCGGACTTGATCTCGATGGTGGTGACGCCTTCGGCCAGCAGCGCGTCCAGCCGCTTGCACGCCGATGCGGCGAGATCTGCCTCCGACTGGCTGCGCGTGGCCCGGACGGTTGCGGCAATGCCGCCGCCAGCCCTTGAAATCTCGGCATAGGAGATGCCCGTCAGCCGCTGCTCGAATTCATGTGCCCGGCTTCCGCCATGGACAAGATGGGTGTGGCAATCAATGAGGCCGGGGGTGAGGAGCATGCCCTGGCAGTCGGTTGCTTCGCCGGCAGGGGCATCGAGCCGGGGTCCGGCCCAGGCGATCCGGCCGTCTTCCACCAGGACCGCGGCATCCTCGATCAGGCCATAGCCGTCCGTCATGGTGGCGGCCTTGAGATTGGTGAGGAGCATGTGGGAAGCCTCTTGTATAAGGTTGTATATACAGTATAGTCCAGAGCATGCAAAGCACGAAATTGCACTTCGCCCAGGCGCTCACCCCCGATGGCTGGCGGGAGGGCGTTACCGTCACCGTGGGGCTCGATGGGATGATCGAAACCGTCGTGCAGGCGGCGAGCGGTGAAGGCGCCACGCAGATTTCGGGGATCGCCGTGCCGGCCATGCCCAATGTCCATTCTCACGCGCATCAGCGCTTCATGCTGGGGCTGGCCGAGCGGGCGGGGCCTGGGGTCGACAGTTTCTGGACCTGGCGGGAGGCCATGTATGGCTTCGCGCACAGGCTTTCCCCCGATGATCTCGAAGCCGTGGCCGCACAGCTTTATGTGGAGATGCTGAAGGCCGGGTTTTCCGTGGTGGGCGAGTTCCAGTATCTCCACCACCAGCCGGATGGGACGCCCTATTCGGACCCTGCGGAAATGAGCCTCCGCTGCCTCGCCGCGGCGGGACAGGCGGGGATCGGCATAACCATATTGCCCACGCTTTATGCCTTTGGCGGCTTCGGCGGGCAGACACCAGTTGAAGGCCAGCGCCGCTTCATCAATGATGCGGATGGTTTCCTCAACATCTTCGAAAGCCTGTCTATACAGGCTCGCGGGCATCTTCTCCGCCGCACGGGCATCTCGCCCCATTCCCTCCGGGCGGTGACGCCTGATCTTCTGGCGCGCGTGATCTCCGGCATTCCGGAGGATGCGCCCATCCATATTCATGTGGCCGAGCAGGTGAAGGAGGTGGAGGACTGCCTCGCCTTCTCCGGCCTGCGGCCGGTCCAGATGCTGCTGAGGGAATTCGCGCTTTCCAGCCGCTGGACGGCGATCCACGCCACCCACATGACAGCCCAGGAAACAGCCGGTCTCGCCCGGTCCGGCGCCATTGCCGGGCTTTGCCCCACCACCGAGGCCAATCTGGGGGACGGCATCTTCCCCGCGGTTTCCTACCTGCAGGAGGGCGGTGCCATTGCCATCGGCTCCGACAGCCACATCACCGTGTCGCCTGCGGAAGATCTGCGCATGTTGGAGTATTCCCAGCGCCTGCGGGACTTAACCCGCAATGCGCTGGCGGGCGGCCCCGGCCAGTCGACCGGCCGCCGCCTGTTCGAAGCGGCGCTGGGGGGCGGCGCCCAGTCCATGCGCCAGCCAGTTGGCGCCATTGCGCCAGGCTACCGCTTTGACATTGCCGTGCTCGATTCCGGGCACGCGCTCCTAGCCGGGCGGGAGGGTGATGCGGCACTCGACACATGGATCTTCTCCGGCGGCAATGCGCTGGTGAAGGACGTGTTCGTTGCCGGGGGACATGTGGTCAAGGACCGCCACCACGCACATGAAGAGACAATCGCGCGGAATTTCCGCAGCGCGCTGAGGAGGCTTGCCACATGATCGCCATCGGAGAACGGCCCATCAATCTGAAAGACGTGCGCGCGGCCCTTGCCGGGCCCATCACGGTTGCACTTTCGCCTCGCGCGCGGGATCTCATCGCGCGTTCGGCTGAAACGGTGAAGCGGCTGCTGGCCACGGGGGACGCGATCTATGGCGTCAACACCGGCTTCGGCAAGCTTGCAAAGACGCGCATTGCGGCGGGCGATCTCGACCGGCTGCAGATCAACATCGTGCGCTCGCATGCGGCGGGTGTGGGAGCACCTTTGAGCGAAGGCGTGACGCGCCTGATCCTGCTCCTGAAGCTCAACGCCCTGTCACAAGGGGCCTCCGGCATTTCGCTGATGGCGATGGATGCTCTGGCGGCGCTGATCAATGCTGACGTGCTGCCGGTCATTCCGGGCCAGGGTTCCGTCGGCGCTTCGGGTGACCTGGCTCCGCTCGCTCATATGAGCCTGGTGCTGATCGGCGAAGGCGAAGCCGTGATCCGGGGCCGCCGGATGGGTGGCGCGGAGGCGCTGCGCGAGGCAGGTGTGGCACCCGTGGCGCTTGGCCCCAAGGAAGGGCTGGCACTTCTGAACGGCACGCAGGTTTCAACCGCCCTTGCACTCTCGGGCCTCATCGCCGCGGAGCGCAATGCGGAAGCGGCGATCCTCGCGGGCGCGATGTCAGTTGATGCCGTGATGGGGTCCGACACGCCGTTCGACCCGCGCATCCATGCGCTGCGGCCGCACCCCGGCCAGCAGCTGAGTGCGGGGCATTACCGCCGCCTGCTGAAGGGCAGCGGGATTCGCGCCTCCCACCTCGAGGATGACGACCGCGTGCAGGACCCCTATTCCTTCCGCTGCCAGCCACAGGTGATGGGCGCCTGCCTGGACCTGCTCGCCAATGCGGCGCGCACGCTGGTGATCGAGGCCAATGCGGTCTCTGACAATCCGCTCGTCTTCGCGGAAGACGGCGCCGTGCTCTCCGGCGGCAATTTCCATGCGGAGCCCGTGGCCTTCGCGGCGGATATCATTGCCATGGCCGTGGCGGAGATGGGCTCATTGAGCGAGCGGCGCATAGCAGCGCTGATCGACAGTTCGATTTCGCTACTGCCGCCTTTTCTCATCCGCAACCCCGGCCTCAACTCCGGTTTCATGATCCCGCAATGCACAGCAGCAGCGCTGATGAGCGAGAACAAGCAGATGTCGCATCCGGCCTCGGTCGATTCGGCGCCGACCTCCGCCAATCAGGAAGACCATGTGTCCATGGCCACCCATGGCGCGCGCCGGCTGGGGCCGATGAATGCAAATCTCGCACGGATCATCGCCATCGAGCTGATGGCCGCCGCCGAGGGCATCGACTTCCGCCGCCCGCTTGCAACCTCAGGCCTGCTCGAAGAGGCCCATGCGCTGGTCCGGTCGCGCGCTGCGAAACGGGATGAGGACCGGGAGTTCTCGACCGACACGGAAGCCGTTGCCACGCTCGTTGAACACGGCAGCTTTGCGCGCTTCGTGCCCGATCTTCTCAGCGAGCTCGGCTGCAGGTAAGTGTGGCGCAAGGCGTATGCCACGCCGATGAATTGGGATTGCCAGATATGAAACTCTTCGATCTGAGCGGGCGCGTCGCCGTCATCACGGGAACGAGCCGCGGCATTGGGCGGGAGCTGGCGCTGGGCTTTGCCGATGCGGGTGCGACCGTGGTGGGCTGCGCGCGCAGCCTTGCGCGGGCCGAGGCGACGGCAGAGGAGCTTCGCTGCCGCGGGCGTGAGACCTTGGCGGTTGAGGCCGATGTGGCGGCGCCTGGAGGGGCAGAGGCGCTCATCGCTGCGGCGGTGCGCAGCTTTGGAAGGCTCGATATTCTCGTGTGCAATGCGGGGGTGAACGTCAAGAAGAAGGCGATTGATTTTACGCCGGACGAATTCGACGCAGTGATCGGCGGCAATCTGAAATCCTACTTCCTCACGGCGCAAGCAGCGGCGCGGCAGTTCATGCGCCAGGGCACGGGCGGCGTCATCGTGATGAACTCGTCCAACGCCTCCGTTGCCGCTTTCGAGGATTTGACGCCCTATTGCGCGGCGAAGGGCGGAATCGACATGCTGGTGCGTGGGCTTGCCGCCGAATGGGGGCCGCAGGGCATCCGCGTCAACGCCTTCAACCCCGGCTACACACGCCATGCCATGACGCCGGAAGGCCAGGCCTATCTGGCCGAGGCGGAGGCAGGGATCGCCGCGCGCACGCCGCTCCGCCGCATGGCCGAGATGAAGGAGATGGTGGGCCCCGCGATCTTCCTCGCATCCGACGCCGCAAGCTTCGTGACCGGCACCATCCTGCTCGCCGATGGCGGCTGGTGCGCGCAGTGACATCGCTTCATCCCTGGACGGCGCTGGAAGAGGCCGCAGAGCGCTGGCCCGATGCGGAGGCGCTGGTGTTCCCCCATCAGAACGCCCGCTTGAGTTTTGCCCAGTATCATGGCGCAGCACGTGCCCTGTGCGGGGCATTGCAGGCCCGCGGCATCCGCGCGGGCGATCACGTGGCGCTGCTTGCCGAGAACCGCGTGGAATGGCCCGTGGTGCAGATGGCCTGTGCAGCCCTTGGCGCCGTCTTCGTGCCGCTCAACACGCATTACCGGCTGGATGACCTCGCCTATGCGCTGAAGCAGTCCGACGCGGTGGCGCTCATCTGTTCTACGCAATACCGTTCCAACCCCTATCTCGAGAACGTGATGGCGCTGCGGCCCGCGCTGCCGCTTCTCCGCCATGTGTTCACACTGGAAGAGGATTTTCCGCGCCTCATTGCGGAGGATGCATCATTCGCGCCCGCACCATGTGACCCCGATGCGGTTGCAGCGCTTCTCTATACTTCCGGCACCACGGGCTTTCCCAAGGGCGCGCTTCTCTCGCACCGCGCCATGATGCTGGTGGCGCGGCACAGTGCGGCGCGTTTGGGATTGAGCGCGGGAGACCGCTGGACCTCGATCATTCCGCTGTTTCACTGCGCGGGCTGCATTCTCAATCTGCTGGGATCTTTAAGCCAGGGTGCAGCCTATGTGGGCGTTCCGAGCTTTGACCCCGAAGGCATGTTCCGCATCATCGAAGCGGAGCGCTGCAGCTTTCTCTCCGGCGTTCCGACATCCTATCTCGCCATGCTCGATCACCCCGCGCGCGCGCAGTATGATCTCTCCTCGCTCAGGGCCGGAAGCTGCGGCGGGGCGGATTGCAATGCAGAGGTTCTGAAGCGCTGTGCGGAAGAATTTCCGATGCCTGGGCTCTCACAAGTCTATGGCCAGACAGAGGGCGGAACGCTGTTCACCTGCCCGCAGCATGACGATCCGCTGCGCTGGGAATCGGCGGGGCTGCCGCTCCCCGGCTATGAGCTCCGCATTGCCGACCCCGTGACGCTCGAAGTGTTGAAGCCCCATGAGATCGGCGAGGTTCAGGCACGGGGGCCCATGGTGATGGAGGGCTATTACAAGCAGCCGGAAGCCACAGCGGAGACCATCATCGAAGGCGGCTGGCTCCGCACCGGGGATTTGGGCTACCTGCGCGTGGATGGACGGCTGGTGATTGCCGGCGGGCGCCTGCGCGACATGATCATCCGGGGTGGCGAGAACATTTATCCCGCCGAGATCGAGAATATCCTTCAGCAGCATGAGGCGGTGGCGGAGGTTGCCGTCTTCGGTGTGGCCGATGCTTACTATGGCGAAACGGTTGCCGCAGCGGTGAAGCTCGCCCGGCCGGTGACGGCGGCGGAACTCAAAGGCCTGTGCGCGGCGCGCATTGCGAAATTCAAGGTGCCGGCGGTGATTTATCAGCTACAGCAATTTCCGCTCACGCCATCGGGCAAGATCCGCAAGGTGGAGCTTCGCGACTGGGCCAGGGACGACCGCATGGAGCAGCTCACATGAATGGTCTCACCTTCTGGTTCGACGTACACTCGCCCTGGGTCTATCTCGCATCCTTCCGCATCGGAGATGTTGCGCGCAAGCATAAGCTCTCCCTGCGCTGGCGGCCGCTACATCTGCCGCGGCTTCTGGATGACATTGGCGGTGTGAAGCCGCTTGAAGCCACGCCTGCGCGCGTGGCCTGGTTCCGCCAGGACATCGCGGACTGGGCTGAGCTGCAGAATGTGCCGCTGCGCATCCACCCCAACTATCCCTTGCGCAATTCACGCGCCTTGCGGGCCTGCCTGCTGGCGGAGGACGAGGGCCGGGCTGAAGCCTTCGTGCGCCGCCTGCTCCGCGGCTATTGGGCGGAGGGAGCCGATATCACCGATCTCGATCTCCTCGCCGGCTGGGGCGAGGAGGCGGGGCTTGACGGCGGGGCAGTGAAAGCGGCCGCTGTGAGCGATGAGTTCAAGTTGCGACTTGAACAGAATACCGCCGAGGCGATTGTCCGCGGTGTCTTCGGCGTGCCGACGGTTGATACGGGTGCGAAGCTCTACTTCGGAAACGACAGACTGGACCTTCTGGATATTCATATCTCACAAGGCAAAATCCCTCTACACGAGACCGGGTGACAAGGCGCGGAAGCGAAACATCCAAGGATCTGGCATGCAGAACATGTTTCTTTCCACCATCCGCACACTCACACCGCGCATGGCGGGAACGAACCTCCGTGACCGGAGCATTGCCTGCCTGGGTGCGCTAATTGGCATCGGTCTTGCGGGCGCTCTCTCAGGCTGGGTCGTGGGGGCGGAGCACCTCCCGCTGCTGGTGGCGCCGCTCGGGGCCTCTGCCGTGCTGCTCTTCGCGGTGCCGGCAAGCCCGCTGGCGCAGCCCTGGTCAATCATTGGCGGCAACACGATTTCGGCGCTGGTGGGCATCGGCGTTGCGCATCTGGTGCCTGACAAGGCCTTCGCGGCTGCGATTGCCGTTGCTGCTGCCATTGCCGTCATGTCACTGCTGCGCTGCCTTCACCCGCCGGGGGGTGCTGCTTCGCTGCTGGGTGTGCTGGGTGGACCCACGGCGGTCTCTTGGGGCTTCGGCTTCGCGCTGGTGCCCGTCGCGCTCAACTCCGTGCTGCTGGTGCTGCTGGGGCTGGCCTTCCACCGCTTCTCGAAACACTCCTATCCGCACCGGCCAAAGCTGGTGATGGCGCGCCACCACGGCACGGCGGATGTGCCCGCACAACTCCGCGTTTCGCTGACCGAATCCGACATCGACGCCGCCTTGGCGGAAGGCGGCGAGCCCATGGACATCTCGCGCGATGACCTGCACCGCATCGTTAGGCGCGCCGAGCTTTCAGCCCTGGAGCGCACGGCCAGGGTGCCCAGCTGTGCCGACATCATGTCACGCGACGTGCTGAGGATCGAGGCCGGTGCACCGTGGCGGGATGCGCATGCGCTGCTGCTGGCGCATGATCTGCGCATTCTTCCCGTTGTGGACGGGCAAGGCCGTGTGGCGGGCATCGTCGAAATGCATGAGCCGGACCATGCGCTTCAAACCGTGTCCGAAATGATGAGCGATGCCGTGACCGCTCTTCCCGACGACAGCATCCTGCGCCTGGTCGACCCGCTGTCGGACGGCCGCCACCATGCCGTGCTGATCACCGACGGCACGGGAAGGCTTATGGGGCTGGTGACGCAGACCGACATGATCGTCGCCCTGGCACGCCTCGCGGTGACGGGTGCGGCGCGGTAGCCGCGACCCGATTACGCCTTGGTCAGCCGTCCCCTGTCCTTCAGATAGCGCACGATGATGTCGGCAGCGCCTTCGGGTGTGACCTTTGTTGTATCAACGCGGATCTCCGGGTTCTCGGGCGCTTCATAGGGAGAGGATATCCCGGTGAAGTGCTTGATCTCGCCGCGGCGGGCCTTGGCGTAGAGGCCCTTCACGTCGCGCTTCTCGGCTTCGGCCAGGCTGGTGTCCACGAAAATCTCGATGAATTCGCCGTCTTCCATTAGTTCGCGCGCCATGAGCCGTTCGGAGCGGAAGGGCGAGATGAAGGAGACCAGCACCAGGAGGCCTGCATCGACCATCAGTTTCGAAACCTCGCCCACGCGGCGGATGTTCTCCACACGGTCAGCATCGGTGAAGCCCAAGTCACGGTTCAGCCCGTGGCGGACATTATCGCCGTCCAGCAGATAGGTCATGTGGCCGGAGGCATGAAGCTGCTTTTCGACGAGATTGGCGATCGTGGACTTTCCCGCACCCGAAAGCCCGGTGAACCACAGCACAGCCGGCTTCTGCCCGGCGATTGCGGCCCGGGCGTTCTTGTGAACGTCGACCGCCTGCCAGTGGATGTTCGCAGCACGCCGGAGTGCAAAGCGGATCAGGCCCATGCCCACCGTGTTGTTCGAAAACCGGTCGATGATGATGAAGGAACCGAGGTGACGGTTCTCGCCATAGGGTGCAAAGGCGATCTGGCTGTCGAGCGCCAGGTTGCACACGCCGATCTCATTGAGGGCAAGCGTCTTGGCCGCCACATGCTCCATGGTGTTGACGTTCACCTTGAACTTGAGCTCCTCCAGCGTGCCCGGAATCGTCTTGGTCGAGGATTTGAAGAGATAGGGCCTGCCGGGAAGCATGGGCTCATCGCTCATCCACAGAATCTCGGCTTCGAACTGGTCTGAAACCTCAACCGGGGCATTGGCCGCGCAGATCACATCTCCGCGGCTGATGTCGATCTCGTCCGTCAGCGTGACGGTGAGGGACTGGCCCGCGACACCTTCCGCGAGATCGCCATCATAGCTCACGACCTTGCCGATCGTCGACGTGCGGCCTGAGGGCAGCACCTTGATTGCGTCTCCTGGCTTGACCGTGCCCGACACGATGCTGCCGGAAAAGCCGCGGAAATTCTGGTTGGGGCGGTTTACCCACTGCACGGGGAGGCGGAAGGGCTTCTCCGCCAGATCGTCGCCCACCGGCACGGTTTCGAGATGCGCCATCAGCGTGGGGCCGTGGTACCAGGCCATGTTGCGCGAGCGCTCGATCATGTTGTCGCCCATCAGTGCGGAAACGGGGATCACCGTCACGCCCTCAGCGCCAAGCGATTTCGCGAAGGCCCGGTAATCGGCCTCGATCTTCTGGAACACCTGCTGATCGAAGCCCATCAGATCCATCTTGTTGACGGCGACGACCAGGTGCCGGATGCCCAGCAGCGTGCAGATGAAGGTGTGGCGGCGGGTCTGGGTGAGAACGCCTTTGCGCGCATCCATCAGGATGATGGCGAGATCGGCGGTGGAGGCACCCGTTGCCATGTTGCGGGTATATTGTTCGTGGCCGGGCGTATCGGCTACGATGAACTTGCGCTTGTCGGTGGTGAAGGCACGGTAGGCGACATCGATGGTGATGCCCTGTTCGCGCTCCGCTGCGAGCCCGTCCACCAGCAGCGCGAAATCGAGATTGCCGCCTTGCGTGCCCATCTTCTTCGAATCGGCCTCAAGAGCGGTGAGTTGATCCTCGAACAGCATTTTCGCTTCGTAGAGAAGCCGCCCGATCAAGGTCGACTTGCCGTCATCCACCGAGCCGCAGGTGATGAAGCGCAGGAGATCCTTCTGTTCCTGGGCGTTAAGATAGGCTTCGACGTCGCCGCCGGTGAATTCGATGAAGCGCGTCATCAGAAATATCCTTCCTGCTTCTTCTTTTCCATGGAGGCAGAAGCATCCTTGTCGATGACGCGGCCCTGGCGCTCTGAGGAGGTGGCGACGAGCATTTCCTCCACGATATCGAGAAGGCTCGTGGCATTGCTGTCGATCGCACCCGTGAGCGGATAGCAGCCCAGGGTGCGGAAGCGGACCTTGCGCATCTCCGGCGTCTCGCCGGGGTTCAGCCGCATGCGCTCGTCATCCACCATGATCATCTGGCCATCACGCCACACCACGGGGCGCTCGGCAGCGAAGTACAGCGGAACGATGTCGATGTTCTCGCGGTGGATATATTGCCAGATGTCGAGTTCGGTCCAGTTGGACAGCGGGAAGACGCGGATCGATTCGCCCTTGTTCTTGCGGGCGTTGTAGAGGTCCCACAGTTCCGGGCGCTGGTTCTTCGGATCCCAGCGGTGGCGACTGTCCCGGAAGGAGAAGATGCGCTCCTTGGCGCGGGACTTTTCCTCATCCCGCCGGGCGCCGCCAAAGGCTGCATCGAAGCCATATTTGTCGAGCGCCTGCTTGAGGCCGTCCGTCTTCATGATCTGGGTGTGAAGGGCTGAGCCGTGGTCGAAGGGATTGACGTTCTTGGCAACGCCTTCGGGGTTCTTGTGGACGATCAGCTCCCAATCATACTTCTTCGCCGTGGCCTCGCGCATGGCGTACATGTCCCGGAACTTCCAGCCGGTATCGACATGCATCAAAGGGAAGGGCGGCTTCGAGGGGTAGAAGGCCTTGATAGCGAGATGCAACATCACCGCCGAATCCTTGCCGATCGAATAAAGCATCACCGGCTTTTCGCACTCGGCCGCCACTTCCCGCATGATGTGAATTGATTCGGCTTCGAGCCGCTCGAGATGGGTGAGGGTCTGGCCCGCCGGGCGCTGGAACGGCCGTGGAGAGGCCTGGGGCCGCGCCGATTGCTGGGAAATCCAGCTCCGCACCTTGTCAATGGTGCGGGTGGAAGGAGAGCGGCCCTTGCGCAGGTCGAAGACGAAATTCGGATCCCCCAGGGCCTGCTTGCCCAGTGCGGTGGGTTCCATTCCCGCGGAGCCCAGGAACCGCTCGATTTCCAATAGGAAGGATTGAGCCATCGTATCCATGATAGGATTTTACCTTCGACAACATTCTGGATAGCGCCATTTACGGCAAAACGGACTCTTTTGATAGGAAAATTATTGTGTGTTTGAAATGTTGAGGGACGATGATAGGTTTTTTCCGATAGAGTCGGTTCGGGGCGGGGCCTTGAGCTCACCTGACGTCCGGTATAGAGTTTTTACTGGGAGGAATGCGAAGTGGACAAAGGCAACGGGCAGAAGCCGGGGCAGGCCTCCGGCATACCTTTCCAGGACCCGCATGGTCACGGCGCGGCGCAGGGAAAGCTGCTCGAGCAGGCGATCGGACGGGAGGTCAAGGGCTTCCGCGAGAAGCTGGGCCTGACGATTGCGGAATTGGCAAAGGCCGCGGACATGTCTGCCGGCATGCTTTCGAAAATCGAGAATGGGGCAACCTCGCCCTCGCTTGCCTCCCTGCAGGCGTTGGGCCAGGCACTTCAGGTTCCGGTGACCGCCTTTTTCAAATCCTATGAGGAAATCCGGGACGCGACCTTCGTGAAGGCGGGGCAGGGTCTCACCATCGAGCGGCGGGGCACGCGCGCCGGCCACCAGTACCAGCTTCTTGGCCACAGCCCGCATGGGCCGGTGAGTGTGGAACCCTATCTCATCACCTTGACCCACCAGTCGGACGTATTCCCGACCTTCCAGCATTCCGGCCTCGAGTTTCTCTATATGCTTGAAGGCAATGTCGTGTACCGCCACGGCGACAAGACCTATGACATGCACCCGGGCGATGCGTTGTTCTTCGATGCCGATGCGCCACATGGGCCGGACGAGCTGCGCGCGCTGCCGATCCGCTATCTCTCCGTCATCAGCTACCGCCGCGAGGATTGATTTTGAGAGTTTTCCGCCACCTGATCGTCACTGGCGTGGCGGCACTGCTGTTTTATGGGAAGGCCCTGGCGGATGAGCCGCTTGACGGGCAGTTTCTGGCCAGCCGCGCCTGCCCTGCGCTGTTGTCCATCCGCAAGGATACGAACCCCGGCCGGGTGATCACCGCCCCCGGCGTGAGCTACAGGCTGCTGGCGCGGAACCGCAAGCAGGCGACCCATTACCGCATCGAAATGCCTGACGCAGTGCCGCCCGAACGCTGGGTGGAGGCGGAATGCGGCCGGGCCAGGATTGCCAAGGGTGAAGCCGCAGCGCCTGCCGCGCAGACCCCTTCCTATGTGCTGGCGCTGAGCTGGCAGCCGGCCTTTTGCGAAACCAATGGCAAGAAGCCGGAGTGCCGCTGGCAGACCGGCGACCGGTTCGATGCCAATTACTTTTCGCTTCACGGGCTTTGGCCCCAGCCTTCCACCCGCGAATACTGCAAGGTGGATACGGCGCTGCGGAGCGCCTCCGAGGGCGGGAAATGGAAGGATCTGCCGGATCTTGACTTGAGCCTTTCCACCCGGACTGAGCTTGAGACGATGATGCCCGGAAGCAAGTCCATGCTTGAGCGCCATGAATGGGCAAAGCACGGCACATGCTACCCCGCCTCCGATCCCGAACGCTATTTCCGGGATGCGCTCCGCCTTCTCAAAGCCGTCAATGGCACCGGGCTTCCCAATCTGATGATGGCTGAGACCGGGCGCAGTGTGACCACGAATCAAATCCGCGCCCAGTTTGACGAGGCCTTCGGCGCAGGGGCTGGCGAGCGGGTGCGCGTGGCCTGCAAGGATGATGGAAACCGCCGCCTGATCAGCGAGATCACCATCGGCCTCCGGGGTGACATTCCCGGTGGTACGCCCCTGGCTGAGCTCATCATGGCCTCGCCCCCCACAGACCCCGGCTGCCCGGGCGGCGTGGTTGATCCGGTGGGCCCGCAATAGGAGCATGGGGCATTGCAATTCACGAGATGAAAAAAAAGTTCCTGAGAGTTGAAAACCTTCAAATGGACTGTTAGGTTCGCCTGGTTCAATTGAACGGGGAACTGATCATGTGCGGCATTGTCGGACTTTACCTGAAGAACCCCAAGCTGCAGCCGCAGCTCGGCGCGATGTTCAAGCCCATGCTGATCGAGATGACAAACCGCGGACCGGATTCCGCCGGGGTTGCCATCTACCGCAATCCGGTGGCTGCGGCGGAAACCAAGTTTTCGCTCGCCCACAATGATGCGGACTACAACTGGCGCCACGTGGAGGGCGGCCTCGAAGAGGGGCTGAACTGCGAGGCCCGGATCGAGAAGATCGGCACGCACTGCATTCTCGTGACCACCGCCAAAGAAGAAGATGTGGTCAAATGGCTGAAGGCCAATGCGCCCGGCGTCCGCGTGGTGGGCTCTGGCCACACGGTTGAGATTTTCAAGGAAACCGGCCTGCCGGAAGCCGTCTATGACCGCTTCGACCTTGGCCACGCGTCGGGCACGCACATTATCGGCCACACCCGCATGGCAACCGAGAGCGCGGTGACGACGGCGGGCTCCCACCCCTTCGCCACGGGTGCGGACCTCTGCCTCGTGCACAATGGCTCGCTCTCAAACCACAATCGTCTTCGCGAAAATCTCCGCCGCGAAGGCATGGAATTCCAGACCGAAAACGACACCGAAGTGGCCGCGGCTTACATGACCTGGAAGCTGCGCAATGGCGCCACGCTGAAGGAGGCGCTTCAGGATGGCCTCAAGGATCTGGATGGATTCTATACCTTCCTCGTCGGTACGGCGGATGGCTTTGCGGTGGTGCGCGATCCCATCGCCTGCAAGCACGCGGTCATCGCCGAAACCGATGACTGGGTGGCGATGGCAACCGAATACCGCGCGATTGCGCATCTGCCCGGCGCGGATGACGCAAAGATCTGGGAGCCCGAGCCCAGCACGATCTACACCTGGGGCGGCAACGCCTGAGGCCGGGACGCAGATGAACACCAATATGGCCCTTGCTCTCCGTCACCCCAGCGGAAGCTGGGGCCCCGCTTTGCGGAGAAGAAGCGGGATGCCAGCCTGCGCTGGCATGACGGCATCCGGGGCAAGGCCAAGATAAAGGGATGGAAACGAAGTGAGCGAGCTTGATCTGAAAGCGGTTGGCATCACCGCCGTCAACCAGACACTTTACAAGGTGCCGAAGGATACGAATGAGCGGCACTGGGCCATCAAGAACCCGATGGGCCAGCATGCCATTGCCTGCGGCATCGATGCGCCGCTGGTGATCGATGTGATGGGCCATGTGGGCTTCTATTGCGGCGGCATGAACAAGGACGCCGAGATCACCATTCACGGCCATGCCGGTGTAGGCGTTGCCGAGAACATGATGTCGGGCGTTGTCTGGGTGAAGGGCAATGCCTCCGAATCCGCCGGTGCCACCGCCAATGGCGGGCTGCTCGTTATCGAAGGTGATGCCTCCTCCCGCTGCGGCATTTCGATGAAGGGTGTTGATATCGTGGTGGGTGGAAACGTCGGCCACATGTCCGCCTTTATGGCGCAGCGCGGCAATCTCGTGGTCTGTGGCAATGCCGGCGAGGCGCTGGGCGATTCGATTTACGAAGCGCGGCTTTATGTGAAGGGCCGTGCCGATAATCTGGGCTCGGACTGCATCGAGAAGGAGGTGCGGAACGAGCACCTCGAAGACCTGGCGAAGCTTCTGGAGCGCGCCAAACTCAACCATCGCCCGCAGGACTTCCGGCGCTACGGCTCGGCCCGCAAGCTCTATAATTTCAACGTCGACCACGCCGACGCTTACTGAGGCACCCCACATGGACATCAACGTTCCACGCACCCCGCCGCGCAAGTCCGCCACCTTCGACGATTACACCATGGCGGAAATCCGCCGCGCCGCGACGACCGGCATCTATGACATCCGTGGCGCCGGCGCCAAGCGCAAGCTGCCACATTTCGACGATCTGCTGTTTCTGGGCGCCTCCATCTCGCGCTATCCGCTGGAAGGCTACCGCGAGAAATGCGGAACTGACGTGGTGCTCGGCACGCGCTTTGCCAAGAAGCCCATCGAACTCAAGATCCCGATCACCATCGCGGGCATGAGCTTCGGTTCGCTCTCGGCGCAGGCCAAGGAAGCATTGGGCCGCGGCGCCTCCATGGCGGGCACCTCGACGACGACGGGCGATGGCGGCATGACGCCGGAAGAGCGCGGGCAGTCGAAGCAGCTCGTTTATCAATATCTTCCGTCGCGCTATGGCATGAACCCCGATGACCTCCGCAAGGCGGATGCCATCGAAGTGGTGGTCGGGCAGGGTGCCAAGCCCGGCGGCGGCGGCATGTTGCTGGGCCAGAAGATTTCAGACCGCGTGGCGCAGATGCGCTGCCTGCCCAAGGGCATCGACCAGCGTTCGGCCTGCCGCCACCCGGATTGGACGGGACCGGACGATCTCGAAATCAAGATCCATGAGCTGCGCGAAATCACTTCCTGGGAAAAGCCCATCTATGTGAAGGTCGGTGGCACGCGTCCCTATTATGACGTGGCGCTTGCAGTGAAGGCGGGCGCTGACGTGGTCGTGCTCGATGGCATGCAGGGCGGCACGGCGGCAACACAGGATGTGTTCATCGAACATGTGGGGTTGCCCACGCTTGCCTGCATCCGCCCCGCAGTGAAGGCGCTGCAGGATTTGGGCATGCATCGCAAGGTGCAGCTCATCATTTCGGGCGGCATCCGCTCCGGCGCGGACGTGGCCAAGGCACTTGCCCTGGGTGCGGACGCTGTGGCCATTGGCACCGCCGCACTCGTGGCGCTGGGCGACAATGACCCGCATCTCGAAGAGGAATACCGGGCACTTGGCACCACGGCCGGCGCCTATGATGATTGGCACGAAGGCCGAGACCCCGCAGGCATCACCACGCAGGATCCGGTGCTGGCGGCACGGCTCGATCCCGTCAAGGCGGGCCGGCGTCTTTCCAACTACCTCAAGGTCATGACGCTCGAAGCGCAGACCGTGGCGCGCGCCTGCGGAAAGAGCCACCTTCACAACCTCGAGCCCGAAGACCTCTGTGCACTGACGGTCGAAGCTGCGGCGATGGCGCAGGTCCCCCTTGCAGGAACAAGCTGGATTCCCGGACGCGGGGGATATTAGTATCGCGTGTGATGACAGTCCCCGGCCGCCTCTGTTAAGGAGGCCGGGCTTACCAACAAGACCAAGCAAAAGACGACGGGAGTGAAACAGACCATGGGCGATCTCGCCTCTTATGCCAAGGAACACGGCATTAAATTCTTCCTTTTCAATTTCACCGATCTGTTCGGCGTGCAGCGGGCAAAGCTCGTTCCCGCGGAGGCCGCGGCGCGCATGCAGAAGGCAGGTGCGGGCTTTGCAGGCTTCGCCACATGGCTGGACCAGACTCCCGCGCATCCCGATATTCTGGTGATGCCGGATACAAACGCCATCATCCGGCTTCCGTGGCGCCCTGATGTTGCATGGGTTGCGGGTGAGCCCTGGATGAATGGCGAACCGCTGGCGCAAGCGCCGCGCGTCGTGCTGCGCAAGCTGACCGAGCACTATGCCAAGCAGAACATGAAACTGATGGCGGGTGTGGAGCCCGAGTTCCACCTGACCAATGCCGATGGCTCGGCCGTGTCCGACCACCGCGATACGGCGGACAAGCCTTGCTACGATCAGGCAGCGATCATGCGCCGTCTCGACGTCATCGCGGAAATCTGCACGACCATGACGGAGCTGGGCTGGGGCCCCTATCAGAACGACCATGAGGATGCCAATGGCCAGTTCGAGATCAACTGGAACTTCGCCGATGCACTGACGACGGCTGATCAGCTGGCCTTCTTCAAGTTCATGGTGAAGTCCATCGCCGAGAAGCACGGGCTGCGCGCCACCTTCATGCCGAAGCCCTTCATCAACCTGACGGGCAATGGCTGCCATGTGCATCTGTCCGTGTGGACGAACGACCGCAAGACCAATCTGTTCGAGGATGACAAGGGCGAGCTCGGCGTTTCGAAGCTCGGCTATCATTTCATCGGCGGATTGATGCACCATGCCGCCGCCATGTGCGCCCTCACCAACCCGACGGTGAATTCCTACAAGCGCATCAACGCGCCGCGCACCATCTCAGGCGCAACCTGGTCTCCCTCCTCCATCACCTATGGCGGCAACAACCGCACGCACATGGTGCGCATTCCCGATGGCGGGCGCGCGGAATACCGCCTGCCGGACCCCGCGGCCAATCCCTACCTGCTGCTCGCCTCAATCTTGGTTGCGGGCATGCATGGCGTGGAAACGCAGATCGACCCGGGCAAGCGCCTCGACATCGACATGTATGCGCAAGGCCACACCATCCAGGATGCCAAGAAGCTTCCCCTGAACCTTCTCGATGCGCTGCGCAATTTCGAGCAGGATACTTATCTTCAGGAGATGCTCGGCAAGGACGTGTCCCAGGGCTATCTCAAGCTCAAGCACAATGAGTGGAACAATTACTGCCGCCATCTCACGCAGTGGGAGCGCGATTCCACCCTCGACTGCTGAGTATTGCAGGCTTCAATTTCAAACCCGGCGCGAGAAAATCGCGCCGGGTTTTTTGTGAGCGAGAACGTGTGTGCCTCAAGCGAGAAGAGCTGCCTTGTTGTGCTCGGCATAGTCACGCAGGGAATGGGGTGCGCGGCCGGTGAGTGTCTGCACGTGATCCGTCACGGCCGCGGTCCAGCCTTCGCGCACGGGGTGGAAGATCATGGCGAGGAAATTCGCATAGTCCGCGGAAACGCCCGCTCCCGTCAGCATTGCGACGAAGGCTTCATCGCTGATCGGCTGATAGGTGATCTTGCGGCCAAGCACCGATGACAGCGTCTCCGCAGCTTCCGCATAGGACAGAGCTGCAGGGCCCGTGAGATTGTAGGCCTTGCCATCGAAGCGGGATGATGTGAGTGCTGCCGCCGCGCTCGCAGCAATGTCGCGTGCGTCGATGAAGGACGACTTTCCATCGGCTGCCGGCGTCGAGAACTGGCCATGGTCGATTCCGGCTTTCCAGAAGATATGGAAGTTATCCGCAAACCAGTTGGGCCGCAGGATCACATAAGGAACACCGGATTTCTCGATGGCGATTTCAACCTGGCGGTAGGGAATAGAATCATCTGCGTCAACACCAATGGCGCTGATGAACACGATCTTCACACGGCGCGCCGCCGCGGCCTGGACGATGGGGAGGAGCAGAGCCTTGCTGTCAACATAGCCTGTGGGCAGGAGCAGGAAGAGGCGGTCAACGCCTGCAAAGAGCGTTTCGAAATCCGGCTTGGCAATGTCGAAGGCAACACCTTCCGCACCTTCGACGGGTTTACCCGCGCGTGAGGCGGCCTTCACGCTTTCGCCCCGGGCGATCAGGTCCTTGACCAGGGGCCGGCCAATATGGCCTGTGGCACCGGTTACGAGAATACTTGGCATTTTCGTCGTCCTCTTTGAATGGCTATGTGGTTTCATTTGGAAACCAAGTGCACATCAGTTATATGATGCCCAAGCGAAACCACAAGAAAGCACCTTTTCCATACCTGGTTTCCTTTTGGAAACCACGCCGGCCGGAGGACCTGACGCGATGAAGCATGCCTATGATATCTACAATGACCGCTGCCCCACCCGCGCCGTGCTGGACCGCATTGCCGATAAATGGGCGTTGCTGATCCTAGACCGCCTCAGCGAGGGGACGGCACGTTTCAATGCGCTGAAGCGCGACATCAGCGGCATTTCCCAGAAGGTTTTATCCTCAACACTGAAGCTTCTGGAGCGCGATGGCCTCATCGCCCGCACGGCCTACCCCACGGTGCCGGTCACCGTTGAATATGCGCTCACTCCGCTCGGAAAAAAGCTCACCGAAGCGGTGGCGACCTTCGCCCATTGGGCGGAGGCCAATATGGACGCCATCCACAAGGCCCAGGCCGCCTATGACCGCCGCTCTGAAGCGGGCGTCACGCCGAATGCCTGACGATAGGCGCGGCCGAAATGGCTGGCGCTTGAGAAGCCGCAGCCCAGCGCAATTTCGGTGAGGGGCACGGCGGATTGGCGGAGGAGATCGCGGGCGCGTTCCAGCCTGATGTGGCGGTAGTGGCTGGCATAGCTGCTCTTGAGCTTCTCGGAAAACAGCCGGTCGAGCTGGCGGGTTGAAAGCCCGATGCGGCGTGCGGTTTCGCCGCGCATCAGCGGTTCGCCGGGGTGGCTCTCCATCAGTTCCAGCGCTGCTGTCAGCCGCGCGTCATGAATGCCGAAGCGCTCGGCGAGCGAGGCGCGCTGGGCGCTCTGGGCGGGGCGGATGTCCGTGTGCATGAACCAGTCGGACACGCGGCGGGCAAGTTCCGGCCCATGGGCCTCTGCGATCAGCGCATGCATCATGTCCAGGGGGGCTGTGCCGCCCGCACAGCTCAGGCGGTTCCGGTCCACGATGAAAATCGATCGCGTGAGCAGGATGTTGGGATAGCTTTCGGCGACGGCCGGCGCATGCTCCCAATGCACCGTCATATGATAGCCATCCATGATGCCGGCCTTGGCGAGAATGACCGGCCCGCCGGACACCCCGCCGATCCGCACGCCGCGCGCCGCCAGCTGGCGGAGCCATTGCAGCGTTGCCCGGTCCCGGAAGGCCGTGGGGTTCCCGCCGGCACAGACGAACAGGAAATCGAGCGGCCCCGCTTCCTCGACCTTAATGCAGGGCACGGTGGCGCCGCAGGAGGCCGGAACCACGGCAGGCCCGGGGGAGACATGGACCCAGCGGTAAAGCTCCTTCCCCGCCAGCAGATTGGCGGCGCGCAGGGGCTCCACCACCGAGGCATAGGACATCAGCGCGAAGCCGGGGATGAGCAGCAGGCCAACCGTCTGGGGCGTCTCGGGCATGGCACAAATCTATCAGGAAACGGCTTTCATGTGCAAGACGAAGCGGGGCTTGGGGTTTAGAAGATGGCCCACAAGCTTCAGGACCTGCGCATGCGTTACAACGTCTTCTCGCTGATCAAGAATTCCTTCTCGGGCCACAAGAACTGGCAGCCCGCTTGGCGCGAGCCCGAGCCGAAGAAGGAATATGACGTCGTCATCGTCGGCGGCGGCGGCCATGGGCTGGCGACGGCGTATTATCTCGCCAAGGTGCATGGCATCAGCAATGTGGCGGTGATCGAGAAAGGCTGGCTCGGCTCCGGCAATATCGGCCGCAACACGACGATCATCCGCTCCAATTACATGCTGCCTGGCAACAACCCGTTCTATGAATGGTCGATGAAGCTGTGGGAGAATCTGGAGCAGGACTTCAATTTCAACGCCATGGTTTCCCAGCGCGGCGTCTTGAACCTCTGCCACACCGATGCCCAGCGCGATGCCTTCGCGAGGCGCGGCAACGCCATGCGCATTGATGGCGTGGATGCAGAGCTTCTGGACCGTGAGGCAGTGCGCGAGATGTATCCCTTTTTCGACTATGAGAATGCGCGCTTCCCCATCAAGGGCGGGCTACTGCAGCGGCGCGGCGGCACGGTGCGCCATGATGGCGTGGCCTGGGGCTACGCGCGTGGCGCTGACAGCCGCGGGGTGGACATCATCCAGCATTGCGAAGTGACGGGCATCCGCATTGAGAACGGCAAGGTGCTGGGTGTTGAGACCAGCAAGGGTTTCATCAAGTGCAAGAAGCTGGGACTCGCAACCGCCGGCAATTCGTCTGAAACCGCCGCCATGGCTGGCTTGAAGCTGCCAATCGAGAGCCATGTGCTGCAAGCCTTCGTGTCAGAAGGGTTGAAGCCCTATATCGATGGCGTGGTCACCTTTGGCGCGGGGCATTTCTATGTTTCCCAGTCGGACAAGGGAGGCCTCGTTTTTGGCGGTGACATTGACGGCTATAATTCCTATGCCCGGCGCGGCAATCTGCCGATGGTGGAGCATGTGATCGAGGCCGGTGTGGCCATGATCCCTTCGGTTTCGCGGGTGCGCGTGCTCCGCTCCTGGGGCGGCATTATGGACATGTCGATGGATGGCTCTCCCATCATCGACAAGACGCATATTCAGGGCCTCTATCTCAATGCCGGCTGGTGCTATGGCGGCTTCAAGGCCACGCCTGCCTCTGGCTGGTGCTTCGCCCACACCATTGCGAAAGACGAACCCCACAAGCTCAGCGCTTCCTATCGTCTGGACCGGTTCCGCACCGGCCACATGCTGGACGAAAAAGGCCAGGGCGCCACACCGAACCTGCACTGACGGATCACGCCGATGCTCATCTCCTGCCCCCATTGCGGAACAAGGCCTGTCGAGGAATTCACCTTCCTCGGCGATGCCTCGGTGACGCGCCCCTCAACCAATGATCCAGCCTCGATGGAGCAGTGGTATGATTATGTGTATCTGCGCGACAATCCGCGCGGACGCTTCGATGAATATACTCACCACTCCGGCGGCTGCCGCGCCTGGCTCGTCGTCACGCGCAACACGGCGACCCATGAGGTTTATTCCTGTGTCACCGCGCGTGATTATGCGAAAACCAAGGGAGCAAAGTCATGAGCTCCTATCGTCTCGGCACTGGCGGGCTCATTGACCGCGATAGGCCCCTGTCCTTCAGCTTTGACGGTACGCGCTTTACCGGGCTTCAGGGTGATACGCTGGCCTCGGCCCTGATCGCCAATGGCGTTCATCTGATGGGCCGCTCCTTCAAATATCACCGGCCGCGCGGGGTGATCACCGCAGGTGCGGCAGAGCCCAATGCGCTGGTGGAACTGCGCGAGGGCGGCCGCAAGGAGGCCAATACCCGTGCCACCATGGTGGAGCTTTACGACGGCCTGACCGCGAAAAGCCAGAGCCGCTGGCCGTCGCTTGATTTCGACTTAGGCGCTGTCAATTCGCTTGCCTCATCGATCTTTGTCGCGGGCTTCTACTACAAGACCTTCATGTGGCCGAAGAGCTTCTGGGAGAAGATCTATGAGCCGCTGATCCGCCGTGCGGCGGGTTTGGGCACAGCCTCCAAGCTCCCCGATCCGGATAAGTATGAGAAGGCCTATGCCCATTGCGATCTGCTGGTCATCGGCTCCGGCCCCACCGGGCTGATGGCGGCACTCGCCGCGGCGCGGTCCGGCCAGCGTGTGGTGCTGGCCGATGAAGGCTCGGCCCTTGGCGGCTCGCTGCTGTTCGAGCAGGAAGAGATCGCCGGGCAATCGGGCTTCGATTGGGCACAGGGCGTGCTGGCGGAGCTTGGCTCTATGGCCAACGTCACGCTGATGCCCCGCACCACGGTGGCCGGCTGGTTTGACGGCAATGTGTTTGGCGCCATTGAACGCGTGAACGATCACGTGGCTGTGCCTAACCCTTATGAGCCGCGCCAGCGCTACTGGAAGATCATGGCGAAGCGCGCCGTGCTGGCCGCGGGCGCGGAAGAGCGCCCGGTGGCCTTTGGCGGAAATGACGTGCCCGGCGTGATGCTGGCCTCCGCCATGCGCAACTATGCCAATCGCTATGCCGCCGCGGCGGGCCGCGCCATTGTGGTGTTTGGCAACAATGACTCCGCCTATCGCACCGCGCGCGACATGAAGGCATCTGGCGTCCACGTAGAAGCCATCATCGACAGCCGCACGGAGTCCAGCGCGGAGGCTTCCGGCATTCCAGTGCTCCGTGGGCGGATGATTGCGGATGTGACGGGCGGCAAGGTTGTGAAGGCCGTGCATCTGACGGATGGCACCCATATCGCGTGTGATGCCGTCGCCATGTCCGGCGGGTGGAGCCCCATCGTCAACCTCGCCTGTCATCGTGGGGCAAAGCCCCATTGGGACGCAAATCTTCTGGCCTTCCTGCCGCCCGATGTGGGTCCCGTCTTCACCGTCGCCGGTTCGGCGGCGGGAAAGATGCTGCTCTCCGAATGCCTAGCCGATGGTGCGGCCAAGGGTGCGGCAGACGGCAAGCCCATCGCCGTTCCGAAGTGCCGGGATGAGGCCTTCGCCATTTCGCCGCTGTGGTGGGTGAAAGGTGGCAAGGGCAAGGCCTTCATCGACTACCAGAATGACGCCACCGCCAAGGATCTGCCGCTTGCGGCACGCGAGGGCTATAAGGACATCGAACTCGCCAAGCGCTACACGACGACGGGCATGGCAACCGACCAAGGCAAGCTCGGCAATGTCAACGCCATCGCCCTCATCGCCGAGGCGACAGGCCGTTCTATGGAGGAGGTGGGCACCACCACTTTCCGTCCCTTCTACACGCCTGTTGCCTTTGGTGCTTTCGCCGGGCCCTTCACTGGCCATCATTTCCAGCCCGTCCGCAAGACGCCGCTGCATGACTGGGCCGAGGAACTGGGCGCGGTCTTCGTTGAAACCGGGCTATGGATGCGCTCCTCCTGGTTCCCGCTGCCGGGTGAAGACTGGCTCGCCTCCGCCTCGCGCGAGGTGCGAACCACGAGAAGCCATGTCGGCATCTGCGATGTCTCGACCTTGGGCAAGATCGATGTGCAGGGCCGGGACGCGGGCGTGTTCCTCGATAGGCTTTATTGCAACACCTTCTCGACGCTCGCTGTGGGCAAGGCGCGCTATGGGCTGATGCTGCGGGAAGATGGCATCGTCTATGATGACGGCACCACCTCCCGCCTCGCGGATGATCATTATGTGATGACCACCACCACGGCCAATGCGGCCAAGGTGATGGCGCAGATGGAGTTCGCGCATCAGGCGTTGTTCCCCGATCTGGATGTCACCTATGTGAGCGTTACCGAGCAATGGGCGCAGATGGCGGTGGCGGGGCCCAAGTCCCGCGCCACGCTGCAGAAGATCGTGGATGATCTGGTGATGACGGATGAGAGCGTGCCCTATATGGCGGCGCTTGAGGTGACCGTTCTGGGCGGCATCCCGGCGCGGCTGTTCCGCCTCTCCTTCTCGGGCGAACATGCTTATGAGCTGGCCGTGCCTGCGGACTACGGCTCCCTGGCGGCGCGCGCCATCTGCCAGGCGGGCGAGGAATTCGGCATCACGCCCTATGGTGTTGAGGCGCTGTCCATCATGCGCATCGAGAAGGGCCATGTGGCGGGCGGCGAGCTCAATGGCACGACCACGGCGGGCGACCTTGGCATGGGCAAGATGGTTTCCGCCAAGAAGGACTTCATCGGCCGGATGATGGCGCAGCGCGAAGGCCTTGTGGACCCCAACCGCCAATGCGTCGTCGGTATCCGCCCGGTGGACCCGACGGACCGCCTTCGCTCCGGCGCGCATATCCTGAAGCGCGAAGACACGCCCTCCATGGCAAATGACCAGGGCTATGTTACCTCGGTGGCCTGGTCGCCCATGCTCAACATGTGGGTGGGTCTGGCACTCATCGCCAATGGCCGGGCGCGCCATGGCGAGGTGGTGCAGGTGTGGGATGGTCTGCGCGGCACTTGCGTGATGGGCGAAATCTGCGATCCGGTGCATTTCGACAAGGAGAACAAGAGACTCCATGCCTGACACATCATTCACCCGCATTTCGCCGCTCAGTGACGTGGCGTTGCAAGGCCGCTTCGGCGCAAGCAGTGGTTCGCCGGGTGTGCACTTCACCGTGCGCCACCCGCTGTCAAATCGTGACGGTGATTGCGCGCTCAGGCCAAGGCGAAGCAACTGCCGCGGTGCTCAAGGGCCATACTGCGCAGTGGGCGGGGCCCGGCCAGTATTTCGTGGTGGCGGAGGGCCGCGGCGAGGCGGCGCTCTATCGCGAGCTGAAGGTTGCGCTCAGCGGCATCGCTTCGGTGAGCGACCAGAGCCATGGCCGTGTCATCCTCCGCATCTCCGGCCCCAAGGCCCGCGCCGTGCTGGCCAAGGGCACGCCGGTGGACCTTCACCCGGACGCGTTTCCTGTGGGCAAGTCCGCCCTCACCCAGATGGCCCATGTGGGCGTTCATCTCACACGCGTGAGTGAGGATGCCTATGACCTCTCCGTGTTCCGCGGCTTCGCGGAAAGCTTCTGGGAGTGGATCACGGAGCAGGCGGAAGAGTTTGGTTATCAGGTGATCTAAGAGCGTACTTATCTCACTCACCATGGCCGGGTGAACCCCGGCCATCTTTTTGGGGCGGCAAAGAGGATGCCCCGGTCAAGCCGGGGCATGGGTGAGTTGAAGGGTGACGACCCCGGCCGCTTGCTAAACCCGCTCCGCCAGCCGCACGATGCGTTTGCAGGCTTCGGTGATGTCTTCCACCCCCACCGTCAGCGCCACGCGCAAATGCCCGGCGCCGCCGGCGCCGAAGCTTTCGCCGGGCATGGTGACGACATTTTCTTCGGCCAGCAGGCGGCGGGCGAAGGCTTCGCCGGAGAGGCCTGTCTTGCGCACATCGACCATCACGAACATGCTACCTTCCGGCATGCGGGCGGATACTTTTGTTGAGCCATGAAGCGCCTTCACGAGGGCGCGGGCGCGTTTCTCATAATTGAGCTTCATCGCATCCAACTCTTCAAAATGCGTGTCGAGGGCAAACGCCATCGCATCCTCGAGGAATTGCTGGGAGCCGAACAGCATGGTCTCCGTCACCGGTGCGCAGCGATTGCAGAATTCGGTGGAGGCGGCGATCCAGCCACAGCGGAATCCGGGCAGTGCATGCGACTTCGAGATCGAGGAGACGACGATGGTGCGCTTTTCGAGCTCCGGCACATCGAATGGTGATGAGAACACCGTGTTGCCATAGGTGAGCGTGGCATAGACTTCATCCGAGATGATCCAAAGGTCATGCTTTTCGCAGACCTTGCCGATCTTCTCGATTTGGGCGCGGCTCAGCACGGCGCCGGTCGGGTTGGACGGCGTGTTCATCAGCAGCACGCGGGAGCGCGGCGTGATTGCCCTTTCCAGGTCCTCGGCCTTCAGGTGAAAGCCGTGGTCAGGATCGGCCAGGATCGGCACGGGGATTCCGCCCGCCGCGGCGATTACCCCTTCATAGGTGGCGTAATAGGGGTCCGCCATCAGCACCTCGTCGCCGTCCTCGATCGTCGCCAGCATGGCGGCAAACAGGGCCGTCTGGGTGCCGGGGAGGTAGATGAACTGGTCCTCCCCGATGGCCCGGCCGGTCTGCCGGGTGTAGAGGCGGGCGAGCGCGCGCCTGGTGTTGTCCTCCCCCCCGGCCTTCGGCATAGCGGAAGCGTCCGGCCATCATCTGGCGGCTGGCTTCCTCGAGGATGGCGGCAGGGGGCGGGGCGTCAGGCTCACCGATCGACAGGAAGATCAGGGGTTCCCCCAGCGCGGCGCGGCGCTTTCCTTCGATGTGAACAGCCCATTTCTCGGAACCGAGGCCGTTAAGCCTGTCCGTTACTTTCGCAAATTTCATTTTCGGCACCCTTGTTTCGCCGCGCTTTTAGTGCAAGGCCATGCAGCGGTCGAGAGGCCGCCAGGGGTCTTTACATTTCTGGAGGTTACGTTACTTTGTGCGCCGCACCATCTTCTCGGATTTCCCTCACATGAATATTTCACGGCGTCAGCTACTGGGGTCGGCCGCCCTGCTTGGCGCACTCGCCACTGCAATGCGGGCCGGCACGCTGCCCGCATTCGCGCAGGCCACGGACCTGTTCATCGAGCAGCAGCCCTTTGCGGAAGACCAGGTGCGCAAGCTCGCCGAAGCGTTGGCCCAGAAGCCCTGGGAAGACAAGCGCATTGCCATGCCCCCCGGCTGGGACAAGCTGACCTACGACCAGTACCGGGACATCCGTTTCAATCCGGATAAATCGTTCTGGAAGGGGGAACCGCATCAGTTCTCCTTCGACCTCTTCCATTCAGGCTTCCTGTTCACCTCTCCGGTCGATGTGTATGTGGTCGAAGACGGCCAGGCGGCGCGCATCAATTACAGTCCGGAGCTGTTCACCTTCGGCCCCCAGGTGCCCAAGCAGGACGGCAAGACGGACATGCATTATGCGGGCCTCAGGCTCCGCTATCCGATCAATTCCAAGGAATATAACGACGAGTTCGTGGTGTTTCAGGGCGCGTCCTATTTCCGGGGCGTGGGCAAGGGCCTGCTTTACGGCCTTTCGGCGCGGGGTCTTGCCCTCGACACAGGCCAGCCCAAAGGCGAGGAATTTCCGATGTTCCGGGCCTTCTGGCTGCGGAAGCCCGACCCGGCCTCCACCACCGTGGTTGTGGAGGCGCTGCTCGACAGCCCGTCCGTCACCGGTGCCTACAAGTTTTCGATCAAGCCGGGCGACGATACGCAGATGGACGTCGAACTGACGCTCTACCCCCGCCGGGATATCGCCCATGTCGGCATCGCGCCGATGACCTCCATGTTCCTGCTCGACCCGCTGTCCAAGCCCGTCGATGACTTCCGTCCGGCCGTCCATGATTCGGACGGTTTGATGATGCAGACGGGGGCAGGCGAGTTTCTGTGGCGGCCGCTGGCCAACCCCAAGACGCTGCAGGTTTCGGCCTTCATCGACCAGAGCCCCAGGGGCTTCGGCCTGATGCAGCGGAAGCGCCAGTACCGCGACTACATGGACCTCGAGTCCCGCTATGAGCGGCGCCCCAGCCTGTGGGCAGAGCCGATCGGCGACTGGGGTCCAGGTGATGTGGAGCTTTACGAAATCCCCACCCAGCTCGAAACCAATGACAATATCGTGGCGTTCTGGCAGCCCCGCGACCCGTTGAAGCAGGGCCAGAGCTATTCCTACGTCTACCGCCTTCACTGGTGCCAAGATTGGCCCGTAGGCGTGGAACTTCCTGTAGGCCGAACGGTTTTCTCGTCGGCGGGCGTTGATCCGAACTATTCGGCTGACCCGCCTTCTTACGACCCAGATCTCAGGCTTTACGTCATCGAGTTCGCGGGCGAGGAGCTTGAAGGTGAGTTGGTTGCGGATGTTACGGCCTCCGCGGGGGTGCTTTCCAATGTGCATGCAGCCAGAAATGACGTCGAGAAAACGACGCGGCTTTCTTTCGAGCATAACGTCAATGGGGCAGACATCGCGGAACTGCGCGCCGTGCTGAAGCGCGGCGACAAGAAAGCAAGCGAGACATGGCTCTTCAGGTGGACCAGAAGCTGAACGACTCCCTGCCGGCACCCGCGCCGCTTGAAATGCCCATGCAGGACCTTGCGTCCTGGACGGGCAAGTCTGCTGCCGTGGGCAACGGGCAGGAGGTTCTGCTGGCCAGGCTCTTCGTTTTCGGTGCATCGGTCATCATCACCGGCTTCGGCACCTGGAAAATGTATGAGGTGATCAGCTCGGTTGATATCACCGCTCTTCAGGTGCTGTTCGCCACGTTCTTCGCGCTGACCTTTGCGTGGATCGCCTTCTCCTGCGCCAGCGCCATTCTGGGCTTTGTTGTGCTGCTCAGGGGCAAGCCCGCACTTCCGCCGCTGGCCGACACCTGCGACATGGGGCGCACCGCGCTTTTGATGCCGGTCTATAATGAAGATCCTGAGCGGGTCTTTGCCGCACTCTCCCGCATGGCCATGGCGCTTAGGCGGGAAGGGGCTGCCCGCCACTTCGACATTTTCGTGCTGAGCGACACCCGCAAGGATCACATCGCCGCCGCGGAGCGCGATGCCTTTGCCTGGCTCGAACGCCAACTCTCCCCCGCCATGAAGGTCTATTACCGCAGGCGGGAAAACAACCACCACCGCAAGGCCGGCAACATCGCGGATTTCGTGACCCGCTGGGGTGCGGCCTATGACCATATGATCGTGCTGGACGCGGACAGCGACATGAGCGCCACGGCGATGATCACGCTGGCCCGCGCCATGGCGGCGGACCCCAAGGCCGGCATCATCCAATCCCTGCCACTGCTGCAAAACCGCTGGACGCCCTTCGCCCGGATGACCCAGTTTGCAGGCCGGGTTTATGGCCCGCTGGTGGCCACCGGTCTCTCCGCTTGGCACGGACGGGACGGCAACTATTGGGGCCATAACGCCATCATCCGTACCCGCGCTTTTGCCGAGGCCTGCGGGTTGCCGGAGCTTTCCGGCCGCAAGCCCTTCGGCGGCCATGTGCTGAGCCATGATTTCGTCGAGGCCGCCCTGATCCGCCGTGCGGGCTGGGCGGTTTATATGCTGCCCGCGCTTACCGGCTCCTACGAGGAGACGCCGCCCTGCCTGGTCGACCTCGCTACAAGGGACCGGCGCTGGGCACAGGGCAATCTGCAGCATATGAAGATTGTCAGCGCCAAGGGCCTCAATTGGGTCAGCCGGGTGCATCTGATCCAGGGCATCATGTCCTATCTCGCCTCGCCCCTGTGGCTTTTGCTGCTGCTGGCAGGCCTGACCCTTGCCACGGTGGCAAGGCACACGACGCCCAATTATTTCCCCGAAACCTTCTCGCTCTTTCCCGTCTGGCCGGTGTTCGACCCCGAACTGGCACTCAGGCTCTTCGCCATTACGTTCGGCGTTCTCTATCTGCCGAAGCTTCTGGCCCTGACGCTCGCCCTTATAGATCCCGAGCTTCGTAAGGGTTGTGGCGGGGCGATGGGCCTCATCAAGAGTGTGTTGGCGGAAACCTTCGTCTCCATGCTGCTCTCGCCCATCATGATGCTGCTTCAGTCCCGCGTGGTGGCGGATGTGTTCCTGGGGCGCGATTCCGGGTGGAATGCCCAGAACCGGGACGATCAGGCCATGCCCTTTGCCGCCTGTGCGCGGATCCATGCCTGGCATGTGGTGGCCGGCCTGTGCTTCGGCCTGCTGGCGCTGCACATTTCCGGGGCCACCTTCCTGTGGCTGGCGCCCATTGCGGGTGCCTTGATCCTCTCTCCCTTAGTCTCCTGGGCCACGGGCCTGCCGGAGTTCGGACGCAGACTGTGGCACTGGAACGTCTTTCGCATTCCGGAGGAGGCTCCGCGCGCTGCAGAGGCCGAGGATTTCGGCGGCATGCCCAGCGAAGTGCTGCTCGAAGCGGCCGAGTGATCAGCCGGATGGCGTGATGGCGCCATCCGCCGCAATGGCAAGGCGCTTCTCCCGCCGCAGCAACGCCAGAACCTCTAGCGTCACCTCAGCCACCACGCATTGGCCGCCGTAAAGTGTTGCCGCCACTTCGGCGCCGACGGCGAGGTTGATGTCAGGCTCTGCCAGGATGATTGCCACCGGTGCCGTTCCGAGCCTGATGGATTCCGCAATGGCGCCCGGCGCGGAGCCCGAGCCGCGAGTCTCACGCATCACCAATACCGTTCCCGTGACGCAGGCCCCGCGTTGCGGGTGGTGGCTGTCGATGATGATGCCGGTGCGTGGCTCGAAGGCGCCCCAGAAGCTCAACGGCTCATCAAGGGAGAGCACAGGCCCTTCGGCGGCACCACCTGAGAGAATGCGGGCTTTCATGCTGCGTTGGTCCACAATGCAGGGTCCCGCCAGACCTCGCCCCTGATGGCGCTTTCCACGCATTCCTTCAGCGAGCCGAAGGCCACTTCGATCCCCAGCATTCCTGGCGCGTAATAGGCCCATTTGGCGGCATTGGTCATCACCCGCCCTTTGAGGCCCCGCACGCGCGGCGAATGATAAGTGCAGATGTCGACGGGCACTTCGATGCCCGCCTGTTCCAGAATCGTGACCCAGCCTTTGGCGCGGGCCAGCTCGCGCACGCCCCGGCTGGTGGAGACGAGCACCGGAATCCCCGGCTTCACCTTGCGCCCATCGAGCAGCCTGACGAGTTCGGCAAACTCGGTGAGGGCGAAGTGCGGTGTGCCGAGGGCCACGGCATCGAGCGGCCCGTCCGCGCCGGTCGAGAGGTCACGGTGGGCCCTGCTGAGATCGGCGGCTGACACGTGGTGCGTTTCGCCCCCGCCGAAGACGGCTGATAGCTCGGGCGCTTCCGGCGTGACCCCGGCGCCATGCCAAAGCTCCACACCGCCGGAGGAAGCCGCGGCGGAGCTGATGGCCTTCAGCGCATGCTTGGGCTGGTCTGCGGCAAGGCCTGAGATCACCGGCACGCGCCGCCCGCTCAGGCGGCCTGCATGGTGGCCGATCAGATGCGCGAATATGTCTTCGCGCCGCCAGCATTCGGGGAGGCCCCTGCAATCAATGTGAAGGGCAGCCTGGCGCTGGTCATCGCGGTGCAACCCGGCATCAGGTGCAAGCCCCGTCAAGGCGCAGGCGACATCGAGATAGTCGCCATATTTGTTGGTGCGGGCGCCGACGACCGAATTGTAATAGGAGACGGCATTGGACTCGCCCACGGCAATATGATCGCCAAAGGACGGTCCGCCTGCCAGCTGATAGGGCGCGCAGGTCCAGGTGGGTCTGGTGCCCAGCTGCTCATAGAGATGCATCAGCTCCGCCGCGCCATCGACCATCTCCGGGTCTTCCGCGCGCGGACGGAGTGACGGGTCAGCGAGGCTGACGACGCCATTGTTGGTCCAGGTCTCAACGCTCAAGGCCGCGCCGTTCTCGACCAGGAAGCGCACGAAATCCACATGGGCCTGGCCCGTGTAGAAACAGGCATCGAGATGGGCGAAGGAGATGGGGATCAGCTGCTCCGCCCCCATGATGTCCGCCGCCTTCACGACGAGGCGCATCGCAAGCTGCATGGCGGTGCCGGCCTCGCCCGAGAGCAAGGCGCGCGCGTGGTCGGAAAGCTCCAGGCTCAGGGCTTCACCTGCGCCTGGGCCAGGCGGTTCAATGCCTGATAATCGGTCTTGCCAGAGCCGAGCAGGGGCAGTGCCTCGAGCGCTATCACAGTGCGCGGCACGATCAGTGCCGTGGCCCCTTGTGCCTTCATCGCCTCCGCCACCTTGGGTGCGTCGAGAGTGGCATCCGTGGTGAACATCACGAGCTGCTCGCCCTTGCGCAAATCGGGCACGGCGACGACGGCATGCTGGCCCTCGGGGAAGGCCTGCCCAAGCTTCTGCTCCACCAGCCCCAGAGACACCATCTCGCCCGCGATCTTCGCAAAGCGCTTGGCGCGGCCGAGAATGATGACGAAGCCGTCCTCGTCGATCTTCACAATATCGCCCGTATCATACCAGCCATCGGGTGGGGTTTCGATGACGCCGGGATTTTCCGCGCGCAAGTATCCCAGCATGATGTTGGGGCCTTTGACGAAGAGGCGTCCGCCTTCGTCGATGCCGGGGACGGGCTCCAGCCGGTGCTGGATCTGGTCCAGCAGCCGGCCCACCGTGCCGGTGCGGAAATGCATCGGCGTGTTGACGGCGACGACGGGCGCACATTCGGTTGCGCCATAGCCTTCGAGAATGCGGAGGCCGAATTTCTCCATCCAGGCCTCGCGCGTTTCGGGCTTCACCCGTTCCGCCCCCGCCACCACCAGGCGCACGTTGAAGAAGTCGTAAGGGTGGGCACTCCGGGCATAGCCCATGAGGAACGTATCCGTGCCGAACAGCACCGTGGCGTTGGTTTCATAGCAAAGCTCCGGCACCACTTTGTAATGCAGGGGCGAGGGATAAAGGAAGGTGCGAACGCCTGCCAGAACGGGAAGCAGCGCGCCGCCCGTCAGCCCGAAGGCATGGAACATGGGGAGCGCGTTGAACACGATGTCGGATGAGGTGAAGGCAATGCGCGCCGCTGCCTGATAGCGGTTGGCCTGCAAGTTGCGGTGGGACAGCACCACGCCCTTGGGCAGCCCTTCGGAGCCCGATGTGAAGAGGATGATGGCGGGTGAGTTAGGATCGGCCGAAGCGCCGCCCAGGCGCAGGGCCGTCTTCGAGAACAGCCGTGCGAACAGGCCATAGAGCTTGTCCTTCAACACCAGGCCTTCACGCAGTTCTTCGAGGTAGATCACCTTGCGGCCTTCTGCGAGGACCTTCAGATCCTCCTCCATCTTGCCCGCCTCGATGAAGCGTCGCGAAGTGACGATGGTTGAGGCCCGAGCCGCAGCGCAGGCCGCCGCCATGTTCACTGCACCTGTCGAGAAGTTCAGCATTGCCGGCACGCGGCCAAAGGCGTGGAGGCCGAAAACAGTCAGCAGGCAGCCGATGGAGTTGGGCAGCAGCACCGCCACATTGCGCTGGCCCACCGTCATCTCTGCCATGCGCCGGCCGAGGATGAAGCTTCCCATCACCAGCCGGTCGAAGCTCGTCGGGTTGCGCGCAATGTCCTCAACCACCTTGTGGTCCCGCCCATGGATGTGGCGGGCATCGAGGAGGGACTGGAACAGCGTGCGGTCGATGTTGGATGTGCGGAACACCATGTCCGTCATCACGTCATAAAGCCGGTCCGCCTGGTGCTGGCGCAACGCGGCACCCCGGAAGCCATCGGGAGGGTCGAATTTTACCGGCGGCAGGAAAGTGATGGTGATCTTGGGGAACCAGCGAAGCCTGAGCTTGCCGCGCATGCGCGAGAAGGGCGTGTAGAGCGCGCCGTCAATCCGCACCGGCAGCACGCGCGCCTTTGCCATCTGCGCAATCGCACCCGGCCCCTCATAGACTTTCATCAGGGCGCCCGTCACGGTGAGGCGGCCCTCCGGAAAGATCACGACCTTGCGGCCCTTCTTCAATTCATCCACCAGCCCGCGCAGGGCCATGGGGTTGGTGGGGTCAATGGGGATCATCTTGAACAGGATGAAGGCGGGCTTGGCCCACCAGCGCTGAGAAATATGCGTGTCAATCGCGAAGCTCGCGCGTTCGGGAAGGAAGGAGGAGAGCAGCGGCCCATCGAGGAACGACGTGTGGTTGGCGACGATCACGGCCTTGCGCCCCGCCGCGCGGTAATTCTCCATGCCCTTCACCTCGACGCGGTAGAACAGGCGGAAGAAGAAGCGGGCGATGCCGGCAGTGAGTTCCTGCGTCAGAAGCCTCGCGACGAAGATCGAGGCAATGGCGTTTGAAAGGCCCAACAGAAGGAAGAAGGCCTGGGCAGACATCACCTTCAGCAGCACGGCCCCTGCAAGCGCTGACGCGATCATAAAGATCGCATTCATCACATTGTTGGCGGCAATCACGCGGGAGCGGCGTGACGGGTTGGAGCGGTGCTGCATGATGGCGTTGAGCGGCACTGCATAGAGCCCGCCGAAGAAGGCGACGAAGAACAGGTCCGCCCCCACGCGCCAGCTTTGCCAGCTGCTGAAGAAGACCCCAACACCATTGTCCGCACTTCCTGCCAGCAAAGCGTTGACGGCGCCTGCTGCGAAATAGAGATCGAGCAGGAACACCGTCATCATGATGGAGGCGATGGGAACGTAGCGTGGCGAGACGTCGCCCTTCAGCAGGAAGTTGGTGAGAAGCGAGCCAGCACCAATGCCGATCGTGAAGAGGCCAATGAAGGAATTGGCCACGGCGTCATTGGCCAGCAGCACGTCCCGTGTGAAGACGGGTAGCTGCGCCATGATGGCGGCGCCCAAGAACCAGAACCAGGAGGCGCCGATCACCGACCAGAACACATCCTCGCGCTCACGCGCATAGGAGAGAAGCTTCCATGTGGCGCGCGGAATGTTCCAGTCGAACTTGATCGAGCGGTCACCTGGTGCCGAGGGCATCAGGAAGGCGCAGGCGAAAGCGATGATCGCCAGCACGATGATGGAGATGGCGAGAATATCCCGCCCCAGATGATTGAGGACCAGGAAGCCGCCGAACAATGTGCCCAGCAGGATGGTCACGAAGGTGCCAAGCTCGATCAGCGCGTTTCCCGCGATCAGCTCATCCCGCCGCAGATACTGCGGCAGCACGCCATATTTGATGGGTCCGAAGAACGCTGCCGTGGTGCCCGCCAGGAACAGCACGATGAGGTGCATGACCGGGTTTTCGAGATAGAGGCTCAAACCCCCGAAGACCATGGCTGCAAGATCGAAGAGTTTCACCCAGCGTGCAACGATCGCCTTGTCGTATTTGTCCGCCAATTGGCCCGCGAAGGCCGAGAACAGAAAGTAAGGCAGCATGAACAGCGCGAGGCCCGCCTGCACGAAGAGCGCCGCATCGAAGTGGAAGCGCACCGCCAGATCATAGGTGATCAGGATGGCAATGCCGTTCCTCACCGCGTTGTCATTGAAAGCGCTGATCGCCTGGGTCACGAAGAGGGGCAGGAAACTGCGCGAGGTGAGGATCGCGAATTGGCTTTGCGTCTGGTTCGGCTCGCCACTCATGAATCGATCGGTTCCAATAATCTCAGGTTGCTGACGCTATCGCTCCGACTATGTCAGACCCGTGGCCGATCATCAAACGCCGAAAAACGATTTCGTGAATTTCCGTGCGCAAACCACGGGGAAGAAGGGGCCGTAACCAGATGGTCAATTGAGACACAGGGAGATTCCATATGACACGTCTTCGCAACCTCGCCGCCGCTGCGGCTTTCACCGTTTCCGCCTTCGCTCTTTCCGCCCAGGCCTTCGCCGCCGACGTGGTGGACGCCGCTGTCGCCAATGGCAATTTCAAGACGCTGGTCGCTGCCGTGCAGGCCGCTGGCCTCGTGGATACGCTGAAGGGCAAAGGTCCTTTCACTGTCTTCGCTCCTACGGACGAAGCTTTCGCCAAGCTCCCCGCCGGCACGGTGGACATGCTGCTGAAGCCCGAGAACAAGGACAAGCTCGTCGCCATCCTCACCTATCACGTGGTGCCGGGCAAGGTGATGGCCGCGGACATCGCCGGCAAGGATACCAAGGCCAAGACCGTGCAGGGCTCCGAGATCACCATCACCACCAAGGACGGTGCGGTGATGATCGACAATGCCAAGGTCACCCAGGCTGACATCGTGGTCGACAATGGCGTGATCCACGTGATCGACGCCGTCATCATGCCGAAGATGTAAGCTTATAAGCTTACATCATTCGAAGGATGCCACGGTCAAGCCATGGCATGGGTGAAGCTGACACCCCCATCACCCATTGCCCGGCTTGTCCGGGCAATCCTTTTTTGGGGCGTCACCGTTTCGTCTTCTCCCGCTCCTTCAGCGGGAGAAGACGGCAGGTCAGCGTGCTAAGGCAGGTAAGTTATCTCGCATGAGGGGCGCCTTAGCCCACCATGCGCGGCGTCATCTCGATCAGCGTCGGGCCATCGGCTGCGAGTGCGGATGTGATGGCCTCCGCCAGCGCCTTGAGCGAGGATGGCTTCTCCGCCTTCAGGCCATAGGCCTTGGCGAGGGCCTGGAAATCCGGATTCCGCAGCGTCACGGCATTGGGCTGGATACCTTTCATCACCATGTCGTCGCGGATCTGGCCCAGCGCATCATTGTTCCACATCAGGATGACGATGGGCAGCTTGTGCTCCGCCGCGGTGCCAAGTTCGTTGATCGTGTATTGCAGGCCATAGTCGCCGATCATCACGGCCACGGGTCTTTCTCCCACGCCGAATTTGGCGCCGATGCCGGCTGGCAGTGCAAAGCCCAGCGTGCCGAAGCCCACCGGGTGCAGCCAAGTGCGAGGCACTGACACGGGGAATATTTCGTTTCCGGCATAGGCAATCTGCGTCATGTCGGAGCAGATCACGGTTTCCGGCGGCAGGGCCTCGCGGATCACGCCCAGCACCTTGGCCAGCATCGCCCGCAATGCGTCAGCTTCGCCCAAGTCGAAGTGAGCGCTTGATTTGCCCTCACGCTCCTTCACGCCGTGGGCAATGGCCTCGAGTGCCTCCTTTGCATCGCCGAGGATGGCGATGTCCGCCGTGTGCGGGCGGCCCATCACATCAGGGTCGATGTCGATGCGGATCAGGTTTTTCTCGATCAGCGCCTCGGTGTTCCAGAAATCCGTCTCGGAAAGCTCCGAGCCCGCGCAGAGGATGGCGTCCGAATTTTCGAACAGCGTCCACACGCCCTCACGTCCCAGAACATTGCCAAGGCACAAAGGATGCGCCGCGGGAACGGCACCCTTGCCGGCCGTCGTGGTCAGGATCGGCGCCTTCAGCTTTTCCGCAATGGCAACAGCGGCGTCCCCGGCATGAAGGGCGCCGCCCCCTAAGAGGATCAGCGGGGACCTGGCGCTGTTGAGCTTGGCAATGGCCTGAGCGATCTGCGCTGCGGGCGGCGTGGCGATGGCGGGAAGCGTGCGCGCCGTCCAGCCTTCGCCTGCGGGCTCCTTCAGAAGGTCCAGCGGAATTTCAATATAAGCGGGGCGCGGCCTGCGGCTGGCAAAATTGGCGAAGGCGCGGGCCACGGCATCACGCACGTCTTTGGGCGTATAGGCGCGCATGTGAAGGCTCGTCACCGTGGCGGCAGCGCCGCGCTGGTCCAGCATTTCATGCAGCCGCCCGCGGCCCTGTGCCGAATCCTTGATGTCGAGTGCGGACGAGATCACCAGCACATTGCTGGAGTCGGACCACGCCTGGCCAAGTGGCGTGAGGATATTGGTGAGGCCGGGACCTGTGATGGTGAAGCACACGCCGGGCTTTCCCGTGGCGCGGGCATAGCCATCTGCCATGAAGCCAGCGCCCTGTTCGTGGCGCACCAGCACGTGGCGGATCCCTGAGCGCGGCAGGGCCCGGTACATTTCGACATTGTGCACGCCGGGAATACCGAAAATCGTATCGACGCCATAGGCTTCGAGAAGGCCGACGAGGGCTTCGCCGGTCGAGAGTTCCGCTTGGGGGGGCATATCAGGCTACTTTCGTATCCGCTTCAGGAGGGTTCACGGCATGGCATGCCACGAGGCTTCCCTCATGCGCAAGCAGCGCCGGGCTGACGATGGGGCAGGGCGCGAACGCCCAAGGGCAGCGCGGGTGGAAGGTGCAACCCGAAGGCGGGTTCATGGGCGAAGGCAACTCACCCTTGAGCACGATGCGCTCGCGCTTGCGCGTTGGGTCCGGCTGCGGCGTGGCCGAAAGCAGCGCCTTGGTATAGGGGTGCTGCGGGTTGCCGAAGATCATATCGCGCGGGCCCTGTTCCACCGCGCGGCCAAGATACATCACCATCACATCATCCGCGATGTGGCGGACGACCGAGAGATCATGGCTGATGAACAGATAGGCAAGATTGTGCCGCTCCTGCAGTTCGGCCAGAAGGTTCAACACCTGCGCCTGAATTGAAACATCAAGCGCCGAGACCGGCTCATCCAGCACCAGCACTTCGGGGTCCAGCATGAGCGCCCGCGCAATGGCGATGCGCTGGCGCTGGCCGCCTGAAAACATGTGCGGGTAGCGATCATAATGCTCAGGCCTGAGCCCCACGCTCGCCATCATGGCGCGTGCCCGCTCCGTTCGCTCCGCTGCGGGGAGGTTTGTGTTCACAAGTAGCGGCTCTTCCAACGCATGGCCGATCTTCTGGCGCGGGTTCAGCGAACCATAAGGGTTCTGAAAAACGATCTGCACTTTTGGGCGCAGCGCCTTCAGCGTTTGCGCGCTCGCCCCGACGATCTCCTCACCCGCAATGTTGAGAGAGCCCGCGGTCGGCTGCTCGATCATGGTAATGAGGCGCGCGAGGGTCGATTTTCCGCAGCCCGATTCACCCACCACCGCCAGCGTCTTGCCGCGCTCCAGCGTGAAGCTCGCGCCATCGAGCGCTTTGAGCGTTGCGGGTGCTGAGAAGGCGCCGCGCGAGAGGCCATAGTGGCGCGCCAGGTTTCGTGCGGTGACGACAATGCTCATGCCGCGTTCTCCTTCACGCCGGGGTGGCCCTGGGGCACGCCGTCCTTCAGCGGATAGTGGCACAGTGCTCCCATCAGCCGCGGCGGCACAGTGGTGCGGCACAGCTCCGTTGCAAGCTGGCAGCGCGGCGAGAACAGGCAGCCTGCGGGCCTGTCAAACTGGCCCGGCACCACGCCCGGAATGGACGGCAGCTTCCGCCCCGTGGCGCGCTCCGGCAGGGCCGAAAGAAGGGCGGCCGTATAGGGGTGATGCGGATCGCGGAACAGGTTCGCCACAGCCTGCTCCTCCACCTTCTGCCCGGCATATTGCACGGAGACGCGCTCCGCCGTTTCGGCCACGACGCCCATGGAATGGGTGATGAGGACGAGGCCCATCCCCGTTTCCTTCTGCAGCTTCACCAGAAGCTCGAGGATCTGCGCCTGAATGGTCACGTCCAGCGCCGTCGTCGGCTCATCGGCGATCAGGAGCTTGGGGTTGCAGGAAATCGCCATGGCGATCATCACGCGCTGGCTCATGCCGCCCGAAAGCTGGTGCGGGAAGGAGCGCAGACGCTGCTCTGGCGAGGGGATGCCGACAAGGCGCAACAGCTCCACGGCACGCGCGTGGCGCTCCGCCTTGTTCATATCCATGTGCTCCTTCAGCGCCTCCATGATCTGGAAGCCCACGGTGAAGCACGGGTTGAGGCTGGACATGGGCTCCTGGAAGATCATCGCAATGTCCTTGCCGATGATGCGCCGGCGGTCATTGGCGGACAGGCCCAGAAGGTCCTGGCCCTCGAAGCTCATGCGGTCTGCCGTCACCTTCGCCGTCCAGGGCAGGAGGCCCATGACGGCGAGCATGGAGACGGATTTGCCGGAGCCCGATTCCCCGACGATTGCCAGCACTTCGCCCTTGTCCACCTTGAGCGTCACGCCATCGACGGCGCGGAAATATCCCGAGCCGGTCTTGAACTCGACCGTGAGGTTTTCGATTTCGAGCATTGCCATTGCGGGTTCAGCTCCTTCTCAGCCGCGGGTCCAGCGCGTCGCGCAGCCCGTCGCCCATCAGATTGATCGCCAGCACCGTGAGGAGGATCGCAATTCCCGGAAAGGCCATCACCCAAGGGTGAGACAGCATCAGGTCCCGCGTATCCGCCAGCATGGCGCCCCATTCGGGCGTGGGCGGCTGCGCGCCGAGCCCTAAAAAGCCCAAACCTGCCGCTTCGAGAATCGCGTCTGACAAGCCAAGTGCCGCCTGCACGATCAAGGGTGCCAGGCAGTTCGGCAGCACCGTCACCGTCATCAGCCGGAACTTGCCGACGCCCGAGACCTTGGCGGCTGTCACGTAGTCCTTGGTAAGCTCGGTCAAGGCGGAGGCGCGGACGAGCCGCACATAGCGCGGCAGGCCCACGATGGTGACGGCGATGATGGTGTTGGTCAGATTGGGCCCGATGATGGCGATGATCAGGATCGCCAGCACCAGCGAGGGGATGGCCATCACCAGATCCATCACGCGGATGATCATCACATCCACAATGCCGCCGAAAAAGGCGGCGACGAGCCCCAGGGTGACGCCTGCGACCATGGAAATGATCATCACCGACAGGCCGATGAACAGCGACACCCGCGCGCCATACATGAGGCGCGAGAGCGTATCGCGCCCCACGGCATCCGTGCCCAGCAGGAATCGCGGGTTGGCCCCCTCCACCCAGAAGGGCGGCAGTTTGGAGAAGCCGCGGAATTGCTCGATCGGGCTATAAGGCGCCAACACAGGTGCGAAAACCGCCACGAAGAAAATGATGCTCACGACGATGAGCCCGATCACGGCGCCGCGATTTTCCCGGAAGGCGCGCCAGAAGGCGCGGAAGGGGCCAGGCGGGACAGGCGCGGCGGGTGCTGGAAGTGCGGCATCACTTGGCATGGCGGATTCTCGGGTTGATGAGGCCATAGAGAAGATCGACGATGAGGTTCACCATGATCACGATGGTGGCAATCAGCATGATGCCACCTTGCAAGGCCGGATAGTCGCGCCGGTTGATCGATTCGATCAGCCATTTGCCGACACCGGGCCAGGAGAAGATGGTCTCCGTCAACACCGCGCCCGCAAGCAATCCGCCGACTTGCAGACCAATCACGGTGACGACGGGGATCAGCGCATTGCGGAGCGCATGGACGCCCACGACCCTGGTCCAGGACAGGCCCTTGGCCCGCGCGGTGCGCACGTAATCTTCCTCCAGCACTTCCAGCATGGAGGAGCGCGTCATCCGCGCGATGACGGCGAGCGGCACGGTGCCCAGTACAATCATCGGCAGGATCAAATGATGGACTGCATCCCAGAAGGCGCCCTTCTGGCCGGAGAGGATCGAGTCGATCAGCATGAAGCCGGTCACGGGCTCATAGTAAAACCGGATCAGGTCAACGCGGCCCGAGACGGGCGTCAGCCCCAGCGTGTTGGACATGACAAGCACCAGCATCAGGCCCCACCAGAAGATCGGCATGGAATAGCCGGTGAGTGCCAGGCCCATCAGCGTCTGGTCATAGATGCCGCCGCGGCGTGCGGCGGCGATGACGCCCGCGGGGACGCCCAGCACGACAGCGAAGATCATGGCCGTCATCGTCAGTTCGACGGTTGCCGGAAACAGCGTGAGGAACTCATGCAGCACAGGGGATTTCGAAATGATCGAGGTGCCGAAATCGCCATGAAGCAGCGCATTGGCATAGTCGAGGAACTGTTTCCAGGTCGGCTGGTCGAGGCCCATGTCATGGCGGAGTTGCGCCAGGCGCTCGGGCGAGATTCCGCGTTCACCGCGGCGCACCTCGATGGGATCGCCCGGCACGAGCCTGATCATCACGAAGGTGATGAACATGAGCGCGATGAAGGTCGGGATGGTCAGCGCAAGGCGCTTGAGAAGGAACCGGAACATTGGCACCCGTAATGGTGTCGCGGCAGCTGCCGGATCTAGAAAATACCCTTCCCCCGGCGGCGCCGGAGGAAGGGCGGTTCACGTTTATTCCGTGATGTCGACGTTCTGGAACTCGTGGCTGCCGAGTGGGCTCACCTTGTATCCCGTGACAGTCTTGCGGATGGGCTCAAACACGGTGGAATGCGCAATGTTCACCTGCGGAACTTCTTCCGCCTGGATCTTCTGCGCTTCCATGTAGAGCTTGGTGCGCTCCGCCTGGTCGGTGATCTCTGCAGCCTTGTTCACCACTTCCTGGAACTTGGCATTGCACCACTTCGGAATGTTGTTGCCGTTGGGCTTTCCTTCCGAATTACAGCCCAAGAGCACGCCGAAGAAATTATCCGGATCGCCATTGTCTCCCGTCCAGCCGAGCATGCCGGTCATGTGTTCGCCCGCCTGCATGCGCTTTCTGTATTCGCCCCACTCATAGGAGACGAGGGTCGACTCGACGCCGATCTTGGCGAGGTCGGCCTGGATCATCTCGGCCATGCGCTTGGCGTTGGGGTTATAGGGGCGCTGCACCGGCATCCACCAGATGTCGATCTTGAGGCCTTCGACACCTGCCTTCTTCAGCAGTTCCTTGGCCATCTCGGGATTGTATTCGACGTCCTTGACCGAGTCATCGTAGGACCACATGGTCGGCGGGATCAGGTTCTTGGCCTTCTGGCCTGCACCCTGATAGACCTCCTTGATGATTGCATCGCGGTCGATCGCGTGGGCAAAGGCCTGGCGCACTTCGAGCTTGTCGAACGGTGCCTTCTGGTTGTTCATCGCATAATAGCCGATGTTGAGGCCGGCCTGTTCGAGGACGTTCACATCGGGGTTCTGCTTCATGTCCCCGAGGTCTGCGGGGTTCGGCGCAATCATCACCTGGCACTCATTTGCCTTGAGCTTGGCATAGCGTGCGGTTGCATCGGGCGTAATGGCGTAGACGAGATCGTCAATCGCAGGCTTTCCGGCCCAGCCATCGGCGAAGGCCTTATAGCGGATCACGGCATCCTTCTGATAGGCGACGAAGGAGAACGAGCCGGTGCCCACCGGAATCTGGTCGAACTGCTCGGGCGTGCCCTTGTCAAGCAGGTACTTGGCATATTCAGCGGATTGAATGGCTGCGAAATCCATCGCGAGGTTGGCAATGATCGGCGCATTGGGCTTCTTCAGCTTGAACACAACCGTCAGATCGTCATCACCCTTGGCGATCGAGTCCAAAAGGTCCGGCATGCCCATGTCGTTGAAATAATCATAAGCGCCGCCAGACACCTTGGCGTAGGGATGGTCCGGCTTCCACTGGCGGTCGAAGGACCAGATCACGTCTTCCGCCGTCAGATCACGCGTGGGGGTGAAGCCATTGACGCCGGAATGGAATTTGATTCCCTTGCGCAGCTTGAAGGTGACGGTCAGGCCATCGGGCGAAACAGTCCAGCTCTCGGCCAGGGCGGGTTCGACTTCGGTCGAGCCGGGCTTGAACTGCACCAAACGGTTGTAGACCGGGCGCGCAGCATCGAAGGTGGTGCCGGTGGTGTTGATCGCGGGGGTGAAGTTTTCGGGCGAACCTTCCGAGCAGTAAACCAGCGTTTTGGCGTTTGCGGCCCCTGCCACCAGCATGCTCGATGCGAGCAGTGTGGCGGCGAGCATTGTTTTCAATTTCATATGGAGCTCCCTGTCGTCCATTAACCCGCCCTCCTGGGGGCGTTCTGCCACTTAAGCACGTTTTTTCCGGCTGATCAAAATCGGCATTGCGGGGAGTGGTTTACGGCGGCGGTCCGGGCTGGCAAAGTTCCGAGGATCAAAGGGAGTGAACCATGACGAGCCTCGTTGCGCCTGACACTATTGAAACCTTCCGCCGTGACGGGGCGGCCGTGCTCCGCGGCTATTTCACCGGTTGGATCGATACGCTGCGCAAGGGGGTTGACCGCAATCTGGCGGAGCCTTCGGCGGATGTGAAGATCTATCAGGGCAAGGACGGTTCGGGCCGCTTCGTGGGCGATTATTGCAACTGGAACCGCATTCCCGAATACAAGGACTTCATCTTTCATTCCAACGCCGCCGAAATCGGGCGGGAGCTGATGGGCAGCAAGACCGTCAGGCTTTTCCATGAGCATGTGCTTGTGAAGGAGCCCGGTGCGGATGTGCCCACCCCCTGGCACCAGGACCAGCCCTATTACTGCGTCGACGGCACAGAGACGGTGTCCCTGTGGATCCCGCTCGATGCCGTGCCGCGTGAGCGCACGCTGGAATTCGTCGCGGGCTCTCACAAGACCGGTAAATATTACCGGCCGGAGCGTTTCAACAAGACGGCCCTCAATGAGAATGATGGCCTGGAACCTGTGCCCGATATTGATGGCAACCGCGACCAGTTCCAGATCCTCGGCTGGGCACTGGAACCGGGCGATGCCGTGGCCTTCAACTATTTAACGCTTCACGGTGCACCCGCCAACAAGAGCAAGGTGGAGCAGCGCCGCGCCTTTTCCCTGTGGCTGATGGGCGACGACGTCCGCTATGCCCGCCGCGAAGGCATAAACACATCGCCCCCGTTCCGTGGCGTGACCCTCGCCCACGGTGCCATCATGGATGCTCCGGAGTTTCCGCTGCTGGCGTGGTAATCAACGAGAGTAATCAATGAAATTAGCCAGAGATTTCCCCTCCCCACATGGGGGAGGGAAATTCGATTGATTTACCGGCGCCCGCCAACCTCATCGATATGGGCCAGCAAATCCGCCGGGTCTTCATACACGCGGTAGGCGCCGGCGCGTTCGAGTTCATCGGTGCCGTAGCCGCCGGAGAGGAGGCCGATGCCCAGCGCGCGGGCGCGTCTCGCGGCCAGCATGTCCCAGATGGCATCGCCCACCACGCAGGCCGTATCGATGTCGACACCCAGCTTCTCGGCTGCGGCAAGGAACAGGTCAGGATCGGGCTTTGCATAGCGCACCATGTCCCGCGTGATGACCACATTCTGCGCCGGATCGACGCCGAGGATCTTCAGCACGGGCCCTGCCGTTTCAATGCGGCCGGAGGTGGCGATCGCCCAGGGGATCTCGTTCTCGCTGAGATAGGCCAGAAGCTCGCGCGCACCGGGAAGGGGCCGCGTGCGGTGCGAGCGCTCATTGTAATATTTGCGGTGGAGGAGGCGGAAGCGCTCCAGCATCTCGGCGCTGAACTCGATCCCCGTCTCGCGGGCCAGCGCCTTGGTGAACAAGCCGCCGGACATGCCGATCTTGCGGTGGAGGCGCCAGACGGAGACGTCAATTCCCTCTTCCTGCAACGCATCGTGCCAGGCGAGCACATGGTCGTAGACGCTGTCCACCAGCGTGCCGTCGAGATCGAACAGGAAGGAGGTTTGCTGCCGGGCCTTGATCATCTGGGGCATCCTTGTTTGGGCCCCGCTTTAGCCCCGCAAAGCGCTGGCCGCAACAGATGCTGCTGCGGCCAGAACGTGCAATCAGGCGGCCTGGCCTATTTCGGCGCGCAGCTGCTGGCGCAGCATGTCGATGGGTACGAGGTTCGGGCCCTTTTTCACATGCCAGAAAGTCCAGCCATTGCAGGCTTCCGCCCCCTGCACATGGGCGCCGATCTTGTGGATCGAGCCTGACGCATCCTTGCAGGCAATCGAGCCATCGGCCCGCACGCGCGCGGCAATGCGCGTGGAAGGGTCGAACAGCATGTCGCCCGCCTTCACGAAGCCGCGCTCGATCAGGGAGCCAAAGGGAATACGGGGTTCCGCCCGCTTGCTTATCGTAACTTTCAACGCCTCCGAGGGAAGCTCGGCTGTGGCGTCAATGCGGGCAAGTGCTGCCTGCGCATAATTCTCCTCGCGCTCGATGCCGATGAAGTGGCGGCCCAGCTGCTTGGCTGCAGCCCCGGTGGTGCCGGTGCCGAAGAACGGGTCCAGCACCACGTCACCCGGGTTGGTGGTGGAGAGCAGTACGCGGTGCAGCAGGGCTTCGGGCTTCTGCGTCGGGTGCAGCTTGTCGCCGTCGGCGTTCTTCAGGCGCTCGGATCCGGTGCAGAGGGAGAGCGTCCAGTCGGAGCGCATCTGCAGATCATCGTTGAACACCTTCATCGCCTCATAGTGGAAGGTGTATTTGGAATTGGCATCGCGCGAGGCCCAGATCAGTGTCTCATGCGCATTGGTGAAGCGCCTTCCGCGGAAGTTGGGCATCGGGTTGGTCTTGCGCCAGACGACGTCATTCAGCACCCAGAAGCCGAGATCCTGCAGCACGGTGCCGACACGGAAAATATTGTGGTAGGAGCCGATCACCCACAATGCGCCATTGGGCTTCAGCACGCGGCGGCATTCTGCAAGCCAGCCCTTGGTGAAGCGGTCATAGGCCTCGAAGCTTTCGAACTGGTCCCAGTGATCGTCAACCGCATCGACCTTGCTCTGGTCGGGTCTGGTCAGGCCGCCGGGGAGCTGCAGATTATAGGGCGGATCGGCGAAGACGAGATCGACGGAGGCAGCCGGGATCTTCTTCAGTTCCGTCAGGCAGTCGCCCACCAGAATCCGGTCGTGCAACGGCCTGATATCCGGCCTTGTCTGAAAACCCATCCCCACACCCCTTTACGCAAACGCGAACTGACTCACGAATCCACATGATGAATCCTTGGGAGTCGGGCGTGAATCGCTTTCGGGATTTGTGGTTAACGGCTAAATAACGCGGCGATCGGTGCAAAGCTCCTGCGGTGCAGGGGTGTTGGCCCGTGACGCTGCAGCGCATCCTGGTGGAAGGCGGTGCCATAACCCTTGTGGCGGGCAAATCCATAGAGAGGGTAAGTCACGTCATGGCCCACCATGATGCGGTCCCTGGTGACCTTGGCAATGATCGAGGCGGCGGCAATCGAGAAGCACTTCGCATCGCCTTCGATGATGGTCTCAACCGGGCAGGGCAGGGCTGGCGCGCGATTGCCGTCAACCAAGGCCAGCGCCACATCATCGATCTGCTTCAGCGCTTCGCCCATGGCCCAGAGCGTTGCCTGCAGGATGTTGTCCCGGTCGATCCGCTCCACATGGGCAATGGCGATGCCCACGCGCGCCGTGGCCAAGATGGGCGCGAACAGCGCCTCGCGCTGCGCTTCCGTCAGCTTCTTTGAATCATTGAGGCCGTCCGGAATGCAGTCCGGGTCCAGCACCACCGCCGCCGCGACGACAGGCCCAGCCCACGGCCCACGACCTGCCTCGTCAATGCCGCAGACATGGCGCCTGCCCTTCCGCATCGCTTTCAGCTCAATCGTGAAGTCTGGCCCTGATTCCCCCATTCCGGCACTAGAGCATGATCCGAAATGGAGGAGAACAAAAACACGTTCATGTCTTCGCGCCGGCGGGAGAAGGGAACACGTCTTAGGCGCCACGGGTGCATGACGGCCTGCGCGATACTTCTCCCCTACAACAGGCTCAGCTGCTCGCCGGGCTGCGGCGGGCGGCGGAAATGGTCCGTCGCGAGTTTGAGCTTCCGGCGGTTGAGGCCTAAGCGCTGGCAGGCCAGTTCGAAGCGCCGGCCGATCGTCCAGGCATAGGGCCCGGTGCCGGTCTGGCGGATGCCGAAGGCGGGGTCATATTCCTTGCCGCCGCTCGAGGATTTGACGAGAGACATCACCTTTGCCGCGCGGTCCGGCATCGTGGCCTGGAGCCAGTCCTTGAACACCTCCTTCACCTCATGCGGCAGGCGCAGCATGACGTAGCCCGCCTCCTGGGCGCCGGCGGTCTTCGCGGTCTTGAGGATTGCCTCGATCTCGCTGTCATTCACTGCGGGAACGATGGGGGCCACCATCACCACGCAAGGAATTCCGGCGGCGGAAAGCTGTTCGATGGCAGCCAGCCGCTTCATAGGCGTTGATGCACGGGGCTCCATGGCGCGGGCAAGCTTCGGATCGAGCGAGGTGACGGAGATGGCAACCTTCACCAGGCCCTTCTTCGCCATGGGGGCAAGAATATCGATGTCACGCGTGACCAAGGCAGATTTTGTGACGATCCCCACCGGGTGGTTGAACTCGGACAAGACCTCGAGAATGCCACGCGTGATGCGGCGTTCGCGCTCGATCGGCTGGTAGGCATCGGTGTTGGCGCCAAGCGCAATGGTCTTCGGCACATAGGATTTGGCCGAAAGCTCCGCCCGCAGCAGCTGCGCGGCATTGGGCTTGGCGAAAAGCTTCGATTCGAAGTCGAGCCCGGGGGAGAGGCCCATATAGGCGTGGGCGGGCCTGGCATAGCAATAGGAGCAGCCATGCTCGCAGCCGCGATAGGGGTTGATCGATCGGTCGAAGCCCACATCGGGCGAGTCGTTTTTTGTGATGATGGTCTTCGGCTTTTCCTCGAACACCTCGGTGCGGAAGAAGGGCAGGTCCTCGAGCCCTTCCCAGCCGTCATCGAACAGCGAGCGGCTGAAATTCTCGAACCGGCCAGACATGTTCACGGTTGCGCCGCGGCCGCGGGACTGGGCGGAAAGCGCGGTCATCCGGCCTTCGCCAAGAGCTGCAGGGTCAAGAGCGGCAGGGTCAAGCTCACGGGCCCGGCGCCTATCGATCAAAGTGGACATGCACCCAATATAGGTGATCTTCTGGAACGAAACAAGAACATTTATGCGCTGTGCTTGCCGCGCTTCGGCACATCCGCCATGGTCCAGCGCCCATGACCCGCCGTCAGATCCTGCTTGCCCTGCTTCCGCCCCTGTTCTTCGGAACGGGTTTCACCATTGCCAAACCAGCGGTGGCGCATTTCCCGCCGCTGTTCATGATGCTGATGGTCTATGGCGGCATTGCCATTGTGCTGGGCCTCACCCACAGGGAGAAGCTCAAAACGCCCCTGGCTGCGATCATTGCTATATCCGCCTTCGCGGTGACCATTCAGGGGGCGCTGCTGTTCTGGGGCCTCAGGAGCCAGGCGATGCCGGCAACGGCCGCGAACCTCATCCTCCAGATCCAGATCCCCTTCGCGGTGCTGCTCGACTGGCTGATTATGAAGGAGAGGCTGGACGGCAGGAAGGCGGCGGGAACCGCGCTGGCGGTTCTGGGTGTCGTCATCGTCATCGGCCTGCCGGAAGAGCCGCCGGGCCTTGTACCCACCATCATGATCATCGTGAGTGCCTTCTGCTGGGCCCTGGGACAGGTGCTGGCGCGAAAGTTCGGGCGCGACAGCGGCGTGGGCCTGCTCAAGGCCAATGCCTTCGGCAGCCTGCCGCAGCTTGGCCTTGCCACGCTGCTGATCGAGCAGGGCCAGTGGCAATCCCTGGTCACGGCCACGGCCACGCAATGGGGCATGCTGGCCTTCGTCGGGGTCGTCGGCTTCTACCTCGCCTATATGTGCTGGTTCACGCTGCTGAAGCAGTGCCGCATGGATGAGGCCGCCCCCTTCATCCTGCTGATGCCGGTGGTCGGCATCATTACGGCAGCCCTGGTGCTGGGAGAGTCCGTGGGCTTGGCCCAGCTTGTGGGCGGCGCCGTCATCCTGATGGGCCTTGCGATCGTCTCAGGCCTTCGCGTGCCGCTGCGCAAAAACGCCGGCGCCTGACGCGTCAGGCCTTGGTGCGCTGCAGATGCTCCTCGAGGCGGGGCATGATCTCGACGAAGTTGCAGGGCTTGTGGGTGTAATCGAGCTGCGCCTGGAGGATCAGGTCCCAACCGTCCTTGCAAGCGCCGGGCGAGCCTGGAAGGCAGAAGATATATTTTCCCTTCATCACGCCGCCTGTGGCGCGGGACTGGATCGTCGAGGTGCCGATCTTGGGGAAGGAGACCATGTGGAACAGCGTGCCGAAGCCATCGATTTCCTTCTCGAACAGCGGGCGCACGGCTTCGATCGTCACGTCTCGCCCGGTCAGGCCCGTGCCGCCGGTCGTGATGATGGCGTCGATATCGCTCCGGTTGGCCCAATCGCGGATCACGTAGCGGATCATCCGCACATCATCCTGCACGATCTTGCGGGCGGAGAGCAGATGGCCCGCAGTGACGATCCTGTCGGACAGCGTCTGGCCGGACACATCGTTCTCGAGGCTGCGCGTATCGGAGATCGTCAGGACTGCAATCCTGACGGGGATGAACTGCCGCGGCTCACTCATGCTCAAACTGACCTTAAATCACGATTGCATTCATTCCGGCATGAAACATGATTCATCTGGGCCGAACAAGGGGCAGTCCTGCAAGGCATGCCCCCGCTCAATGCGCGTCCAGCATCTGCCGCAGGGTGAGAAGGTCGCGCCAGGCAAGCCGTTTCTGCGCGGGCTGCCGCAGCAGATAGGCGGGATGGAGCGTGGGCAGCAGCGGAATGTTCCGTCCACTGACATTTGCCGTCACCCACTTGCCGCGCAGCTTCAAGATGCCGTCGTTCCGCCCCGTCAGGCGGTGCGCCGGTGTGGCGCCGAGGCAGACGATGACGTCGGGTTTCTGCAGCTCGATCGTGCGCAGGAGATAGGGCAGGCATATCTGGGTTTCGGCCTCGGTGGGCGTGCGGTTGCCGGGGGGGCGCCAGAAGATCACGTTGGTGATGAACACCGCACTCTCGGGGTCCTGCGCCTGACGGGAAAGGCCGACGGCCGCCAGCATGCGGTCCAGCAGCTGGCCGGATTTTCCCACGAAGGGCTTGCCCTGAATGTCCTCGTCACGCCCCGGCGCTTCGCCCACCAGCATGATGCGGGCGGCGGGGTTTCCATCGGCAAAGCAGAGCCTGGTCGCCGTCTTCTTGAGGGGGCACTGGTCCAGCCCTTCAAGGGCGGTTTCGATGTCGCGAAGGCTCATGCAGCCAGCCGCACTCAGGCCGCCTCCCGGCCCAGGCTGTGCCACGGGCTTGGGCGCCGGGGCTTCGGCACGGAGCGGCGCGCGCACGGGCTCGGCCGCGGGTTTTGGCGCAGGCCCCGTCAGCCGGTTCACCGGCGCCTCGCCGATGATCTCGTCTGCGCCCATCTCGGCGAGCCAGCGCAGCGCCTCCGCGGCGTCATGCGGCGTCATGTCGTTTTGCTTCGCTTGCATGTCCCAAATGGTGGCTTGTGCGGCATTGCCCGGCCACTATAAAGACGCCCGACCATTGAAGATAGCCGGGAGTGATGCTCGTGGAACAGGTCCAGCGCGAGGCCATGGAATATGATGTCGTAATCGTCGGCGCGGGCCCCGCAGGCCTTTCCGCGGCGATACGGCTGAAGCAGGTGAACCCCGATCTCTCCGTCTGCCTGCTCGAGAAGGGCTCGGAAGTGGGTGCGCATATTCTCTCGGGCGCGGTGATCGACCCCATCGCCCTGACCGAGCTCATCCCGGACTGGAAAGAGCAGGGTGCCCCCCTCAACACGCCGGTGGTGGAGGACCGTTTCTACATGCTGGGGCCCTCGGGCGCGGTGCGGGTTCCCAATGCGCTGATGCCGCCCCTGATGAGCAATCACGGCAACTATGCGGTTTCCCTCGGCAACATCTGCCGCTGGCTGGCCCAGCAGGCGGAGGGACTGGGAGTTGAGATCTATCCGGGCTTTGCCTGCTCGGAAGTGCTCTACCGCGAGGATGGCTCGGTGCGCGGCGTCGTGGCGGGCGTCATGGGCATCGGCAAGGATGGTCTGCCCAAGCCTGATTTTCAGCCCGGCATGGAGCTTCTCGGCAAATATGTCTTCATCGCAGAAGGCGTGCGCGGCTCGCTGGCGAAGGAGATCATCGCCCGCTACAAGCTCTCCGAGGGCCGCCAGCCGCAGAAATTCGGCCTCGGCATGAAAGAGCTGTGGGAGGTTCTGCCCGAAAACCACCGCCAGGGCCAGGTGACCCACACCATGGGCTGGCCGCTCGGCACCAAGACCGGCGGCGGCAGCTTCATGTATCACCTCGAGGACAATCTCGTGTCGATCGGCCTCGTCGTGCATCTGAACTATGACAATCCGCACCTCTTTCCCTACATGGAATTCCAGCGCTTCAAGCACCACCCGCTGATCGAGCCGGTGCTGCGGGGCGGCCGCCGCGTGGCCTATGGCGCGCGCGCCATCACCGAGGGCGGCTTCCAATCCGTGCCCAAACTCTATTTCCCCGGCGGCGCGCTCATCGGCTGTTCGGCGGGCTTCGTCAACGTGCCCCGCATCAAGGGCTCTCACAATGCGATGAAGACCGGCATGATGGCCGCAGAGGCCGCTGCCGCGGCAATCGCAGCCGGCCGCGTTGGTGACGAGCTTCGCGACTATGAGCGGGCTTACGAGAATTCCTGGGTTTACCAGGATCTGAAGCGGGTGAAGAACGTCAAGCCCATGTGGTCGAAGCTCGGTCTCGTGGGGGGCCTCGCCCTGGGCGGGCTCGACATGTGGATGAACCAGCTCTTCGGCTTCGGCTTCGGAACCTGGAAGCATGGCAAGGCCGACTATGCCAGCCTCAAGCCGGCAGCCTCGGCAAAGCCCATCGCCTATCCCAAGCCCGATGGCGTCATCTCCTTCGACCGGCTCACCAATCTGGCCTTCTCCGGCACCAATCATGAGGAGGACGAGAAAGTCCACCTTCAGCTCAAGAATCCGGAAATCCCGATCGGCGAAAACCTGCCGATTTATGACGAGCCAGCGCAGCGCTATTGCCCTGCCGGCGTCTATGAGGTGGTGCGCGAGGAGGGCAAGCCCCCGCGCTTCCAGATCAACCACCAGAACTGCGTCCACTGCAAAACCTGCGACATCAAGGACCCGGCCCAGAACATCAACTGGGTGGTTCCACAGGGCGGCGAGGGCCCGAATTACCCGAATATGTGATGGCGGTAACCGCCCCCCGCCAGGGGGATTGCGGTTACCCCAAAAACACCTCATTTTGCGCTGAAAGACTCGGATGCCTATACGGGCGGCAGAGGGCCGCCTGTTTGCTGAAATGGATGATGATGACGGGACTCTTCCTTCGCGCAGCTCTCACCGGCCTCCTGCTTTCGGGAACGGCCGCCCATGCCTCCGGCCAGTCGGATGCCTCGATATCGGGAAGCTATCTGGCGGGACGCTCCGCCGCCAAGCTGCGCGACAATGATCTCGCCAGCGATTACCTCAGTGATGCGCTCAAGGCGGACAGCGGCAACCCCGTCCTGACCGAGAAGATCTTCCTGCTTGAACTCTCCGAAGGCAACATGCCGAAGGCGGAGGAATTTGCAGCCCAGGTCCTGACGTTCAACAGTCAGCAGCGCATGGCGCGCATTGTTCTGGGCATCAAGGATTTCCGCGGCCGCCATTATGCCGAGGCCCGCAAGAATTTCGCGCAGTCAGCCTATACGCCGGTGGGAGAGCTCACCTCCTGGCTTCTCACCGCCTGGGCCTATGCGGGCGAAGGCGAGCTGAACCCGGCGCTCAAGACGCTGGACCGGCTGGACAGCAACGAGAGCTTTGCAAATTTCAAGACCTTCCATGCCGCCCTCATTGCCGACTATCTCGGCAATTCGATCCGCGCCGAAGCGTCTTACCGCAAGGCCTATGAGGCAGCCGGCACCTCGCTCCGCGTGGTTCAGGCCTATGGCAATTTCCTGGAGCGCAACGGGCGCGCAGCCGAAGCGCAGAAGGTCTACCGCACCTATCTGGACGCTGACGAGAATCCGCTGGTCCGCGCCACGCTGGACGCCAGCCTCAAGAACGAGAAACCGAAGCCCTTCATCGCAAATCCGTCACAAGGTGCGGCCGAAGCGCTGTTCTCGCTCGCCACCTCGATGACGGATGACCAGAGCATCGACGTGGCCCTGCTCTATACCCAGCTCGGCCTGACGCTGGGTGCCGACCAGGACATCATGTACACGCTGCTGGGCGATACCTATGAGGACATGAAGCGCTATGACAAGGCGCTCGCGGCCTATCAGCGGGTGCCGGTCGACTCGCCCCTTCGCACCAATGCGGATATGGAAATCGCCGTCTGCCTGCAGCACCTGGAACGCAAGGACGATGCGCTGGCCAAGCTCAAGGAAGTGATTGCCCGCGAACCGAAAAATTTCGATGCCATCGTGACGCTCGGCAACCTCTATCGCAATAATGAGGATTTCGCCAACGCAGCGACAACCTATGACAGCGCGATTGCGCTTCTGAACCCGCCCGCGCCCGGCAATTGGCGGGTCTTCTATTTCGACGGCATGTCCCATGAGCGGCTGAAGCAGTGGGACATGGCTGAAAAACAGTTCCGCAAGGCCCTTGAACTTTCGCCCAATGAGGCGAGCGTTCTCAACTACCTCGGCTACTCGATGATCGAAAAGAAGATCAATCTGCAGGAAGCCCTGGACATGGTGAAGAAGGCGGTCGACCTGAAGCCGAACGATGGCTACATCATCGATAGCTTGGCCTGGGCTTACTACCAGCTCGGAAACTATGAGCTGGCAGTGACCAATGCCGAGCGCGCGGTTGAACTTCTTCCCGCCGACCCCACCATTGCCGATCATCTGGGCGATGCCTATTGGCGGGTGGGCCGCAAGCTTGAAGCCAGGTTCCAGTGGCAGCACGCCCTTGACAACAAGCCGGAGCCTGAGGACGCCAAGCGCATCCAGGAGAAGATCAAGAACGGCCTTCCGGATGACGTGCCCGTCACTCCGGCCCAGAACACCACGACCAAAACCAACGGCTGACGCGACAAGCACCGGCCGCAGCGGCAGGCTCCCGGCGTGACACCCTTCTCGATCTTCGCTCCGGCCAAGGTAAATCTGGCGCTGCATGTGCTGGGCCGGCGCGCGGATGGCTATCACGAGCTCGATTCGATCGTCACTTTCGCGGATGTGGGAGACTGGCTCACCTTCTCTGAAGCCGGCGCCTTTGCTGTAACCGCAACCGGCCCCTTTGCCGCCGCGCTGCCCTCATCGGCAGACAACATCATCGCCAAATCCTGGGCGGCCGCGCAGCAGATCGCCTCTCTGCGGGGCAAAGTGCTGCCACCCGTTTCCGTGGGGCTCGAGAAAAACCTTCCTGTCGCGTCGGGCATTGGCGGTGGGTCCGCCAATGCGGCGGCAGCGCTTAAGGGCTTTCTCCGCATTGCCGGCATTGAGGCGTTCGATCAGGAGGCCGCCGCTGCGGGCCTCGCCATCGGCGCCGATGTGCCGGTCTGCCTCATGGGGCGCTCTTGCCGCATGCAGGGCGTGGGTGAACGGATCGCACCGCTCGCAAACCATGCGCCTGTCTCTGCGATACTGGTCAATCCGCTGGTGGAAGTCTCAACGCCCGCCGTGTTCCGGGGCCTGGGGCTCGAAAAGGGCCAGGTGTTTCGTGAGTCGATTGCGGACGAGCAAAACATGTCCACATGGCGGAACGATCTCGCAGCGCCTGCAATTGCACTGGCGCCCGTCATCGGCGAGGTGCTGAACCGCCTCGCCGCCTCTCCCGGCATCACCCGCGCCTTCATGTCCGGCTCAGGCGCCACCTGCGTGGGGATCATGACGGAAGAGGCCGCGCTGCCCGACCTCGACCCCCGGTGGTGGGCGGCAAGGACAGTGCTGGGTTAGGGGTTGGCGGCAAATTTCTGAGTTCCCTTCTCCCACTGCAAAGCAATGGGAGAAGGGAAGAAATCCTATTGAAAGCCCGCTGCTTCTACAGCCTCAATAGGCCCTGGCCACGCAGAAATCGACGGCTTCGAGGAGTGCGTCCTTGAGCCCTGAGTCGGGGAAGATCGCCAGCGCATCACGGGCGATGTCGCCATAGTGGTTGGCACGGTCGATGGTGTCGGACAGGGCGCCGTGGCGTTCCATCAGCTTCTTCGCATAGATGAAATCATCAGCCGACTGATTGCCTTCCTCCAGCGTGCGTTTCCAGAAGTTCCGCTCTTCCGTGGCCCCGCGGCGATAGGCAAGGACCACGGGCAGCGTGATCTTGCGTTCGCGGAAATCATCGCCCACGCCCTTGCCGAGCTTTTCGGTCGAGCCCGAATAATCCAGCGCATCGTCGATCAGCTGGAAGGCGATCCCCAAATTTCGGCCATAGGATTCAAGGGCCGCCTGTTCGCTGTGTGGCCGGCCGGCAACGACGGCGCCCACTTCGGCTGCGGCCGAAAACAGTGCCGCCGTCTTGGCGACGATCACCTGCATGTAGGCGTCTTCCGTGGTGGAGGTATCCTGCGACACCGAAAGCTGCAGCACCTCACCTTCGGCGATGACGCAGGCGGCGTTGGACAGGATCCGCAGTGCTTCGAGGGAGGCCGTTTCCACCATCATCCGGAAGGCCTGGCCCAGCAGATAGTCGCCCACCAGCACGCTGGCCTGGTTGCCCCAGATCACGCGCGCCGCCTGCTTGCCGCGGCGCAGGTCGCTCTCATCCACCACGTCGTCATGAAGAAGCGTTGCCGTGTGCATGAACTCAACCGCGGTGGCGAGCTTCAAATGGTGTTCGCCCGCATAGCCGCACATGCGGGCAGCGGCGAGTGTCAGCATGGGGCGGATGCGCTTGCCGCCTGAATTGATCAGATGGCTGGCAATTTCCGGAATCAGTTCCACATGGCTGCGGGCGTGACTAAGAATTTGCTCATTCACCCGCTCCATGTCGAAGCTGGTGAGCTTGACGAGGGGCTCGATGCTGGCCCGCTTCTTGTTGCCCGCTCCGTCGAGCGGAATGACGACTCCCATGGAGACTGCTACCTTCGTAATTCAACTACAGCGGTGGTTAAAGCACAGCTGAGCCCTCAAGGCCAATATGGGCGTTTAGACCGGGCAGAACACCGCGCGGCTTGCCGCACCCGCCGTAACAGGCCAAGCTTCGGCGCATGGAAGAACTTCTGCGCAGCAATGATCCGGTCTATTTGTCCTTTGTGCGTCATGTGCTGGAAGAGGAGGGGATCGACTTCCTGCAGCTTGACGATCACATGAGCGCGCTCGAAGGATCGATCGGCGTGCTGCCGCGGCGCATCCTCGTCCCGCGGGATGATCTGGCCCGGGCGAAGAGCGTGCTTGGTAACGCAGTGCTAACCCAGAGATTGTAGCTCTCTCTCATGCAGACATCAGAACAGCCTCTGGCCCCCGCGGCACCCATTCCGCCCTCATTGACGGAGGACGGATTTCTCGGAAGCCGCCTGCGCCTGCTCCAGCCCGAGAAAGGCTTTCGCGCTGGCATTGACTCGGTGTTTTTGGCCGCCAGCGTGCCCTGCGGTGAGGGCGAGACGGTGTTCGAAGCAGGCGCGGGCAGCGGCGTGGCCGCGCTCTGCCTGTTGGCGCGGAACCCCACGGTGCATCTGACGGGCGTCGAAATCAGCCCGCGCTATGCCATGCTCTGCGAGGAGAACGCCAAGCGGAACGGCTTCCAGGATCACATCCGCGTGATCCGTGCCGATGCGCGTGATGCCCTGCGGAAGGATACGGCGAGCATGCCGCAACCCGGCAGCTTCCACCATGCCATGGCCAACCCGCCCTATTTCGAGGAGGGGAAATCGACACCCTCTCCGCACGCCCTCAAGGCACAGGCGCATGGCTTCGGTCCGGATGATCTGGAGCTCTGGGTCAAGCTTCTCCATGCCATGGTGGCCTCCCGCGGCAGCGTCACCATCATCCACCGGGCGGAAACCATGGGCCGCGTGATCCACGCCATGGAAAACCGCTTCGGTGACATCCGGGTCGCGCCGCTCTTTCCCCGGCGGGGGGCACCGGCGTCCCGCGTCATCGTGCAGGGCATCAAGGGGTCCAAGGCGCCGCTGCACTTGCTGCCGGGCATGGTGCTTCACGGGGAGGGCAACAGCTTCACGTCGGAGGCCGATGGTGTGCTGCGCTCAGGCGCCGCCTTCCACCTGCGCTGACGTCTTGCCGATGTCCTCAAGCGACCCTATCTGAGCAGCATGGGAACATCATCCTTCTTCACCAAATTCATTCCGCGGCGCTTCCGCAAGCCGGTGCCTGTCGTTCATCATGTGGTGCTGAATGGCGTGATCGGCATGGGCACGCCGCTGAAGCCCGCCCTCACGCTCAAATCGGTGAACAGCGTGCTGGAGCGCGCCTTCAAGCCCAAAGACCTGGCGGCGGTGGCCATCAGCGTCAACTCGCCCGGCGGCTCTCCCGTCCAGTCTGCCCTGATCCATTCCCGCATCCGGGAGCTCGCAGCGGAGCGGAATGTTCCCGTCATCGTGTTCTGCGAAGATGTGGCCGCCTCGGGCGGCTATTGGCTCGCCTGCGCGGGTGATGAGATCTATGCCGATGAAAGCTCCGTTATCGGCTCGATCGGTGTCATCTCTGCAGGGTTTGGCTTTGTGGAAGCGCTCCGCAAGCTGGGCGTCGAGCGCCGGGTGCACACCGCAGGCGAATCGAAATCGATGCTCGACCCCTTCAAGCCGGAGCGGCCGGAGGACGTGGCCCATCTCCTGAGCCTCCAGGCGGATGTGCATGAGGCGTTCAAACAGCTGGTCAGGAGCCGGCGCGGCGCCCGGCTGGCAGAGGCCGACGGCGAGATTTTCTCCGGCGCCTTCTGGTCCGGCCGCCAGGCGATGAAGCGCGGGCTGGTGGACGGGCTCGGCCACCTTCACCAGGTGCTGAAGCAGCGCTTCGGCGACAAGGTGGAGATCCGCAACATCACGCCGTCCCAGGGCTGGGGCCTCAAACGCCTCGGTTTTGGTACCCAACTCACTGATATTGCAGGAAATGCAGTAGACGCTCTCGAAACACGTGCAATGTGGTCCCGTTTCGGCCTATGATACGTATATCGAGGGTCATTTGGAGGATCCGATGGTTGTCTTGAAGGCCTTGTCACTGTTGATCGCGGCGTTTCTGTCGCTGATGGCATTTGGGCTGGTAATGCGCCAGATGCAGGCCGTGCGGGTCAAAGCCCAGTCACAGCCCGCCCGCCCCCAGCGGCTTCGCCGCTTGCGGCAGGATCCGCGCACCGGCGTCTATTACCCCGAGGCCTGAAAAGGCCCTGAGGCTTGACGCATCTTGCCCTGGCGCATAGGGTCCGCCGCGCTTTGCGAAGGCGGACCAGATGGCACTGAACCCTACCAAATCTTTCCAGGATCTGATCCTCACGCTCCACCAATATTGGGGTGAGAAGGGCTGCGTCATCCTGCAGCCCTATGACATGGAAGTGGGGGCCGGCACCTTCCATCCAGCGACGACGCTGCGGTCCGTGGGGCCGCGCCCCTGGGCTGCCGCCTATGTGCAGCCTTCGCGCCGCCCGAAGGACGGCCGCTATGGCGAAAATCCCAATAGGCTGCAGCATTATTACCAGTATCAGGTCATCATCAAGCCATCGCCGCCCAACCTGCAGGAGCTCTATCTGGGCTCGCTCGAAGCAATCGGCATCGACCGCTCTCTCCATGACATCCGCTTCGTCGAGGATGACTGGGAAAGCCCCACGCTGGGTGCCTGGGGGCTGGGCTGGGAGGTCTGGTGCGATGGCATGGAAGTTTCGCAATTCACCTATTTTCAGCAGGTTGGTGGCCTCGATTGTGCGCCGGTCTCGGGCGAGCTCACCTATGGGCTGGAGCGGCTCGCCATGTATGTGCAGGGCGTGGACAATGTCTATGACCTGAACTTCAACGGCCAGGAGGGGCAGAAGCGCATCTCCTATGGTGACGTGTTCCTGCAGGCCGAGCAGGAGTTTTCGCGCTATAATTTCGAGCATGCCAATACGGAGGTGCTGCTGCAGCACTTCATCGATGCCGAGGCCGAGTGCAAGGCGCTGCTCGCGGCTGGCGAAACGGATGGCCTGCACCGGCTGGCGCTTCCCGCCTATGACCAGTGCATCAAGGCGTCCCACACCTTCAACCTGCTCGATGCGCGGGGCGTCATTTCGGTCACGGAACGGCAGGCCTATATCCTGCGGGTGCGCGAACTTGCCAAGGGCTGCTGCGATGCCTGGAGCAAGACGGTGGGTGGCGGCGCAACCGCCTGACAATCTTTGGTTGACTTGAGGGCCTCCACCTGTTGACACTGTAACAGTGTCAATTACCGATCCCAGGAGCACCCCAATGGCCGATCCCGTCATCGCACAGAAATCCCCCGTTCCCGTCGAGGTGGAGGCCGGCAAGGATTACTGGTGGTGCGCCTGCGGCCAGTCCAAAAACCAGCCCTTCTGCGACGGCTCGCACAAGGGCACGGACTTCACCCCCGTCAAATGGACGGCAGAGGCCGCTGGCCGCAAGTTCTTCTGCGCCTGCAAGCACACGAAGAACCCCGTCTTCTGCGACGGCAGCCACAAGGCGCTGTGACGGCCAAAGGGGTGACAAGCCGGGGCGTGGCTGCTAATCGGCAGGCCCCGCGCGGAGTGCCCCATGCCTGAACTGCTGATCGAACTGTTTTCCGAAGAAATTCCCGCCCGCATGCAGCAGAAGGCGGCGGAAGATTTGCGCCAGATGGTGACGAACGCGCTGGTGGAGGCAGGCCTCACCTATGAAGGCGCCCAGGCCCATGGCGGCGCGCGCCGGCTCGTCCTCTCCGTCGAGGGCCTCGATGCCAAGGCGGCCGACGTGAACGAGGAGCGCAAGGGCCCGCGCGTTGATGCGCCCCAGCCGGCGATTGACGGCTTCCTCAAATCAACGGGCCTCACCCTGCCGCAGCTTAAAGTGCAGGATGACAAGAAGGGCCAGTTCTACATCGCCATGATCCGCAAGCCCGGCCGCGGCGCGCCGGAGATCATTGCCGAGGTGGTGCCGGACACGATCCGCAAATTCCCCTGGCCCAAATCCATGCGCTGGGGGTCTGGCACCTTGCGCTGGGTGCGCCCGCTCCATTCCATCATCTGCACCTTCGATGGCGAGGTCGTTCCCTTCGAGATCGAAGGGATCCGCAGCGGCAATGTCACGCGCGGCCACCGCTTCATGGGGTCCCAGCATATTGAGGTCCGCCGCTTCGAGGATTATGCCCAGAAGCTCGCCCGCGCATTCGTGATCGTCGATGCCGCAACGCGAGTCGAAACGATCCGCACGGAGGCGCGCAACCTCGCCTTCGCACAGGGGCTTGAGCTGATCGAGGATGAAGGGCTGCTGAAGGAAACCGCAGGCCTGGTCGAATGGCCCGTGGTGCTCATGGGCCAATTTGATGAAAGCTTCCTCGCCGTGCCGCCGGAAGTGATCGCCACCTCGATCAAGAACCACCAGAAATGCTTCGCGCTCCGCAACGCGGTAACGGGCAAGCTTGCCAACCGCTATCTGCTGGTGTCCAATCTGGTGGCCAAAGACGGCGGCAAGACCATCATCGCCGGCAACAACAAGGTGATCGCCGCCCGCCTGTCGGATGCCAAGTTCTTCTGGGACCAGGACCGCAAGGTCCGGCTCGAAGACTGGGCAAAGAAGCTCGATGCCATCACCTTCCATGCGAAGCTCGGAAACCAGGGTGAGCGGGTGCGCCACATCGCCAGCCTCGCCGGCGAGATTGCGCAGCTGATCAAGAGCGATCCCAAGAAGGCGGTGGATGCGGCGTTGCTGGCCAAGGCGGATCTCGTCACCGGCATGGTGGGCGAGTTCCCCGAATTGCAGGGCCTGATGGGCCGTTATTACGCGCTTGCCGAACATATTGAAGCAGAGGTCGCCGATGCGGTGCGCGATCACTACAAGCCGGTTGGCCCCAGCGATTCCATACCATCCTCACCTACCGGCCTTGCCCTCGCGCTCGCGGACAAGATCGACACGCTGGTCTGCTTCTTCGCCATTGCGGAGGAGCCGACGGGCTCCAAGGACCCTTACGCGTTGCGCCGCGCGGCACTGGGCGTCATCCGCCAGATTCTCGAAAGTGACCTGCGCCTCAATCTCGTCGATCTGCTGCAGGCGCAGTATGACCGCCGCAATGCGGGGCAGTTCGACCCCAGCCTGAGCCCCGGTGGTTTCCGGGCCAAGCCCGTGGCCAGCACCAATCTGCGGCTGTTCAATTTCTTCATCGAGCGGCTCAAGGTCTATCTGCGCGACAAGGGTGCGCGGCATGACCTCATCGACGCCGTGATCGCCCTCGGCCACCAGGATGACCTGGTGCTGATCGTCAACCGCGTCGAGGCACTGTCGCGCTTTCTTGAGACGGACGACGGCAAGAACCTGCTCTCGGGCGTCAAGCGCGCTTCCAACATTCTCCGTATCGAGGAGAAGAAGGACGGCCGCAGCTATGATGGCGATGTGAACATCTCGCAGCTCATCAAGGGCGAGGAGAAGGCGCTGCACACGGCCATCACCCAGGCCGTGGGCCAGGCCCGCCGCGCGCTCCGCGAGGAGGATTTCGAAGGCGCCATGGCGGCAATCGCCAGGCTGCGCGGGCCGGTTGATGCCTTCTTCGAGCATGTGACGGTGAACGACAAGGACGCCACCTTCCGCGAAAACCGCCTCCGCCTGCTGAACCACATCCGCGCCGCCACGGCGGAAGTGGCCGATTTCTCGAGGATCGAGGGGTAGCACCGCGCGCGGCCACTGCAGGATTTACGCACCCTCAGCTCCGTCACCCCAGCCTTCGCTGGCCTGTCGGCATCCGGAGATGGGCTAGCCGATCACCCTTTGCGCGAGGCCTGTATAGAGCGGGATGCCGATCAGGATGTTGAGCGGGAAGGTGATGCCGAGGCTGAGGCCGAAGTAGAGGGCGGGATTTGCTTCCGGCACCGCATAGCGCAGCACCGCAGGCACCACGATGTAGGAGGCGCTGGCGGAGAGCACCATCAGAAGGGCCGTATCAGCCACGGTGAGGCCTAAGAGCCATGACAGGCAGAGGGCGATTCCGGCGTGGAGCAGCGGCCCCGCAGCGGCATAGCCCAGCAGTGCGGGCGAGGCCTTGCGCGCCTCATGGAAGTTCCGCGCCACCATGAGGCCCATATCGAGAAGGAAGAAGGCGAGCATGCCCTTGAACAGATCCCCGGCAAAGGGCTGCATCATGCTCTTGCCCGCCTCGCCGCTTAAGAAACCAACGGCGAGTGAGCCCAGCAGCAGAAGATGCGCGCCATCCGTGAAGGACTCATGCAGGATCTTGCCAACCGATAGGGGAGCGGCGGCTGCACCCACGCTCCGCGCCGCGCCGGAAAGCACGGCTGTGCCCTCCCGCCGCCGGATGGCGTTTGCCAGCAGCACAGCCATGATGATGGCAGGCGATTCCATGAGGACCAGAGCCACGGCCATGTGCCCGCCAGGGGCTAGTCCTTGCGCATCCAGATACTGGCTGGCGGTAACGAAGGTAACGGCGCTGACCGAGCCATAGGCCGCCGCCACTGCTGCGGCATCAAAATGCGAGACGCGCGTCTTGAGGAAGGCGTAACCCAAGGCGGGAACCAGAAAGGCCATGGCGATGGCGGCGAGCAGGCTCAGCGCCACGCTGGCAGTCAGGCCCGTATGCGCCAGCGCAAAGCCGCCCTTCAGGCCCAGCGCCATCAGCAGATAGAGCGAGAGAAACTTGGCAATGGATTTGGGGATTTCCAGGTTCGAGCGCAGCGCGCCCGCCAAGACGCCGAAGACGAAGAACAAGATGGCCGGATCGAGCAGATTTTGCATGGCATGCCTCCTTCTGGGTGCCCGCTGATAGCCAGTCCGCCCTATCGATAAAAATTGATTTTAGATGCTCAATCTATAGAATTTTGTCTATGCACGTGACTTTCCGCCAGCTTCGACTGTTTCTTGCCCTCGCGGAGACGGGCAGTGTCAGCCGCGCCGCCGCTTCGATGCATGTGACGCAGCCAACGGCATCGGCCCAGCTGAAGGAGATCACGCTGTCCGTCGGCCTTCCGCTCTATGAGGTGATCGGCAAGCGCGTGCACTTGACCGATGCGGGGCGGGAGCTGGCGCTGGCGGCGCGCGCCATGACGGGCGAGTGGGACGCCTTCACCCAGCGCGTGGACCAGATGAAAGGCCTCTCCCGCGGGCATTTGCGGGTGGCGGCGGTGAGCACGGCCAAATATTTCATTCCGCGGCTGATCGGCAGTTTCTGCCGCGCCCACCCCGCAATCGAAGTTTCGCTCGAAGTGCTGAACCGGGATGGCGTGCTGGCCCGGCTGAAGGAGAACCGGGACGATATCTACGTGATGTCGATGCCGCCCGAAGGGATGGACCTTGAGGATGACGTGTTCATGGAAAACCCGCTCGTCGTCATCGCAGCGCGCGGCGCGAAATTCGGCGCGAGGCTGGCGCTGGCCGATCTCAAAGGTCAGCGCTTCATCCTGCGCGAGACGGGCTCCGGCACACGCATGGCGACGGACCGGCATTTCGCGCGGCGGCGCTTCAAGCCCGATATCCGCCTGGCGCTCGGCAGCAATGAGGCGATCAAGGAGGCGGTTGCGGGCGGGCTTGGCATCGGCGTCATCTCGCGCCATGCGCTGCAGGGCGGAAAGGACATCAAGGTGCTGGCGGTTGAGGGCTTTCCCATCTCGTCCCGCTGGCATGTGGTGCACCCCAGGGCAAAGCAGCTTTCCCCCATCGCCGCGGCCTTCAGGGCCCATCTGCTGGCGCGCGCCGGACACCCTTGACGCGGCCCCATGCGCCTGCCGCGCCCCAGACCATCCCCCGTGCGCTTTTGACCTTGAGGCTCTGCACGTCTAGGGAGAGAGGATGACCGTGTCCTCCGCCTATACGCCCGACAGCCGCTATGCCTGGTTCAGGCTTTCGATCTCGCTTCTGCTGGCTGTGGTGGGCGGCATCGGGCTGTGGCTTGCCGTCGTCGTGCTGCCCACGATCCAGGCGGAGTTCGGGGTGGACCGCGCGGGCGCATCGCTGCCCTATACCGCCACCTTCATCGGCTTTGCCTTCGGCGGCTTCGTGATGGGCCGCGTGGCGGACCGTTTCGGCATCATCGTGCCGGTGTCGATTGCAGCCGTGTCCCTGTGCCTGGGCTTCTTCCTGGCGGCGCTGTCGCAAAGCTACTGGCAGTTCGTGGCGGCGCAAGCGGTGTTCATCGGCTTTCTCGGCAGTGCGGCAACCTTTGGGCCCCTGGTGGCGGATGCCTCGCAATGGTTCCTGAAGCGGCGCGGCATTGCAATTGCCATCGTGGCGTCGGGCAATTACATCGCAGGCACCATCTGGCCGCCCTTCATGCAGGCCTCGATCGAGCGCTATGGCTGGCGCGCCACCTATATGGCAATCGGCGTTCTCTGCATCGTCATCATGCTGCCGCTCGCGCAATTCCTGCGGAAGCGCCCGCATTTCCATGATACGGCAAGCCCCGCCAGCCGGGCGGCCGGCCATCGCGGCCTCTTGCCCAGCCACCCGCTGCTGTTCCCCGCCCTGGTGCTGGCAGGGCTCGCCTGCTGTGTGGCCATGTCCATGCCGCAGGTTCACATCGTCGCCTATTGCTCCGACCTGGGCTATGGCCCGGCGCGCGGCGCGGAAATGTTGTCTCTCATGCTGGGCTTCGGCGTCGTCAGCCGTCTGGCCTCGGGCCTGATTGCGGACAAGATCGGCGGCCTCCCCACGCTCATTGCCGGGTCCTTCCTGCAGATGCTGGCGCTGCTGGCCTATATTCCATTCGATGGACTGGCCTCGCTCTATATCGTCTCGGCCATTTTTGGCCTGTCGCAAGGCGGGATCGTACCGAGCTATGCGCTGATCATCCGGGATCATTTCCCCGCGCGGGAGGCAGGCGCGCGCATCAGCACCGTGCTCACGGCCACCGTGTTCGGCATGGCGCTGGGCGGGTGGATGTCCGGCGTCATCTATGATTGGACCGGGTCCTACACCGCGGCCTTCATCAATGGCGTGGGCTGGAACGTCCTGAACCTGTCCATCGCGCTGTGGATTCTCTATGTCCGCCGCCCCAGCATGCCGCTCACGGCCGCGACGGCCTGACAGGGGCTGGAACCCGCGCGGGAATTTCCCGTTGCCGGTGGGGCAGGGCTGGATGACGCAGCTGCGATATTGCATTGCACGCAAGCCTCTGCTGTGGTTTTCTCTGTACGGGCCGCCGCCCGCTACACGCCAGAACGATAACGCGACCAATGGGAAACTCTGACATGGCGGCTTCAGCGCAAAAATTCGTCTATGCCTTTGGCGGCGGCTCTGCGGAGGGCCGGGCAGACATGAAGGCGCTCCTCGGCGGCAAGGGGGCGAACCTCGCTGAAATGGCCAATCTCGGCCTTCCGGTTCCGCCGGGCTTCACCATTTCGACCGAGGTCTGCACCGCCTATTACGCGAATGAGAAGAACTATCCCGAAGGCCTCGACGCGCAGATGAGCGAGGCCCTGCGCCAGGTGGAAACCGTCGCCGGTGCGCGCTTCGGCGAAGCCTCCAACCCGCTTCTGGTATCCGTGCGCTCAGGCGCGCGCGCCTCCATGCCGGGCATGATGGATACGGTGCTGAACCTCGGCCTCAACGACCAGACGGTCGAGGGCCTGGCCCAGCGCTCGGGCGACAGGCGGTTTGCCTTCGACAGCTACCGCCGCTTCATATCGATGTATTCAGATGTCGTGCTGGGCGTGGATCATGCCGACTTCGAGGATATTCTGGGCGGCTTCAAGGATGAGCGGAGCTATGCGCTCGACACCGACATTACCGCGGAAGAATGGCAGGGCCTGATCGCGCGCTACAAGGCACTCGTCGAGAATGAAACGGGTGATGCCTTCCCGCAGGATCCGCATGAACAGCTGTGGGGCGCCATCAGCGCTGTTTTCAAATCCTGGAATGGCGCGCGCGCCATCACCTACCGGAAGCTCAACAGCATTCCGGAAGATTGGGGCACGGCCGTCAATGTGCAGGCCATGGTATTCGGAAACATGGGTGACACATCTGCCACGGGCGTTGCCTTCACCCGCAATCCATCAACCGGCATCAAGGAGCTTTATGGCGAGTTTCTGGTGAACGCCCAGGGCGAGGACGTGGTCGCCGGCATCCGCACGCCGCAGAACATCACCGAGCGCGCACGGATCGAGGCGGCTTCCGATGCCCCCTCGCTCGAAGCGCTGATGCCCGAGACCTTTGCCGAGCTCAGCCGGACCTTCGACCTGCTGGAGCGCCACTACCGGGACATGCAAGACATGGAATTCACCATCCAGGAAGGGAAGCTCTGGATGCTGCAAACCCGCATCGGAAAGCGCACGGCCAAGGCCGCCTTGCGGATCGCGGTCGACATGGCGGCGGAAGGCCTGATCGGCCGGGAAGAAGCGGTGCTGCGCATCGATCCGGCTTCGCTCGACCAGCTGCTGCACCCGACGCTGGACCCGGAGGCCAAACGCGAGGTGATCGCCACGGGGCTTCCCGCATCACCCGGTGCCGCATCGGGTGAAATCGTGTTCGATGCCGATGAGGCCGAACGGTTGAAGGCACTGAACCGCCGCGTGATTCTGGTGCGGATCGAGACGAGCCCAGAAGACATTCACGGCATGCATGCCGCAGAAGGAATCCTGACGACGCGCGGCGGCATGACGTCTCATGCAGCGGTGGTGGCGCGCGGCATGGGTAAGCCCTGCGTGTCCGGTGCTGGTTCGCTCCGCATCGATTATCAGGCGGGCACGCTATCCGTCATGGGGGTGTTGCTGAAAAAGGGCGAGACGATCACCATTGATGGCTCTTCGGGCCAGGTGATGAGGGGGGAGGTTGCCACCATCAAGCCGGAGCTCTCCGGCGATTTCGCCTTGCTGATGACCTGGGCGGACAGCTTCCGCCGCATGGGGGTGAGGGCCAATGCCGAAACCCCGCTCGATGCCCGCACCGCGCGGGAATTCGGCGCGGAGGGGATCGGCCTTTGCCGCACCGAGCACATGTTTTTCGATTCCGAGCGCATCGTTGCAGTGCGCGAGATGATCATTGCCGACAAGCTGGATGCGCGGCGGGCGGCCTTGGCAAAACTCTTGCCGATGCAGCGAAATGACTTCATCGCGCTGTTCGAGATCATGGCAGGGCTCCCGGTGACGATCCGTCTCCTCGATCCCCCCTTGCATGAATTCCTGCCCCAGGCCGACCATGAGATCGAGGAGGTGGCAGAACAGATGAATGCCAATCCCGATACGCTCCGCGCGCGCATCGCCGAGCTCAAGGAATTCAATCCCATGCTCGGCCACCGCGGCGTGCGGCTGCTGATCTCCTACCCCGAGATTGCGGAAATGCAAGCCCGTGCCATTTTCGAGGCGGCAACGGAAGTGGCGCGCCGCACCGGCCAGGCGCCCATCCCGGAAGTGATGGTGCCGCTGGTGGCCTCGCGCGCCGAATTCGACGTCGTGAAAGAGCGCGTCCTGGCAATCGCAAGCCAGGTGGCTGAGGAGACGGGACTGGTCATCGACTATTCGGTCGGCACCATGATCGAGCTGCCGCGGGCTGCACTCCGGGCAGCCGAGATTGCCGAATCGGCGGATTTCTTCTCCTTCGGCACCAATGATCTGACGCAAACCACCTTTGGCATCAGCCGCGACGATGCAGCCCGCTTCATCGGGGAATATACCTCCAAGGGCGTGTTCAAGATGGATCCCTTCATTTCACTGGATATCGAAGGGGTGGGAGAGCTTGTCCGGATCGGCACGGAGCGCGGGCGGCAGACGAAACCTGGCCTGAAAACAGGCATTTGCGGCGAACACGGGGGCGATCCGGCCTCGATTGCCTTCTGCGAAACAGTCAATCTTGACTATGTGTCATGTTCTCCCTTTAGGGTGCCCATCGCCAGGCTGGCTGCAGCGCAGGCAAGTCTTTCTAAAATTTGAACAATTCGAAATGTGGCACAGCGTTAACCACGCCTTCACCCTGCCCTGATTCCGGCTGAAAAATGGCCCTTGCGGGTTGCCCGCATGGTTAACCTATGTTAAACGAGCCTCTCGTAGACTACCGCAAATTAACAGCGCCGTAATATTTACGGGCACGGTGTGTCGAGGGGAAGTGAAGAGAAAACCGCGCAGAGCAGGGCCCGCGAAGGCCTGGGAGTTCGAGGACTATAGCGAGCGCAAGGGGCGTAGCCTTCTTGCCGAGTATGGTCCGATGGTGGTGGGCGGCGTGTTGCTCGTCTTGGCTTTCGCATTTGCGGGCCATTACATGGGTCAAAACGCCGTTGCCCATAACGCCGAACCGGATGATGTGCTGGAGAGCTTCTCGGGCCCGTCCTCCAATATTCTCGCCAAGGGCTCTCTCGTCGCGGATGCGACCAGCCTCGAAACCGTGAACAAGACGTCCTTCAGTTCCCAGGTTGCCTATGACGCGCAAACGGTTATCACCGGCGGCAAGGGCGATCTCGTCATGCAGAAGCAGGCCCCGGCTCAGCAGAAGATCCGCATCGTTCCGGCCTCCGTCGATCTCACCGGAGAAAGCGATCAGGTCCGCGCGCGCGTGGTTCTGGCACCGTCGCCCACCCAGATCGAACAGGTCATCAAGCTGAAGCGCAGCGCTTCGGTCAAGAAGGTCAAGGACAAGGACACCCAGAAGGCGATTGCCATGCGCCGGGTGCAGCTCGCCGAGGAAAACTGCCTTGCCCGCGCCGTCTATTTCGAAGCGCGCTCCGAGTCGGAGCTGGGCCAGCTGGCCGTGGCCAAGGTCATTCTCAACCGGGTCAAGAACCCGGAATATCCCAAGAGCATTTGCGGCGTCGTTTATCAGGGTTCGGGCCGGCGCAATTCCTGCCAGTTCTCCTTTGCCTGTGACGGGCTGCCGGATGATGTGAAGAGTGCGGCCGCCTGGGCCAACGCCAAGCGCATCGCCCAGAAGGCCATAGGCGGCGACGCCAAGGTTGCCGCTGTGGGCTCCGCCACCAATTACCACGCCGATTATGTTCGCCCCGCCTGGGCCAAGAGCATGAAGCGGCTCATCAAGATCGGCCATCACGTCTTCTACGAAGATTCGTGACGGCGGCGCATGGCAGTGTTTCAAAGGGCGCCCCATGGGCGCCCTTTCTGTTTTAGCCCCGCATGGCTAGGATGTCGGATCAACAGGAGTTTTGAGAATGGCGTGGAAAGAAACCACCGGTACCGCATGGACCTGGTACAAGGGCGAGTGGCACAGCGGCAACCCGCAGCTGATGGGTCCGATGAGCCACGCGCCGTGGCTTGGTTCCTGCGTGTTCGATGGCGCGCGTGCCTTTGAAGGGGTGGCCCCCGATCTTGATCTGCACTGCCAGCGCATCGTGCGCTCGGCCCAGAGCTTCGGCCTCAAGGTTCTGAAATCCGCCGTCGAGATCGAGGAGATCATCCGCGAAGGGATCGCCAAGTTCCCGCGTGGTGCTGAGCTCTATCTCCGCCCCATGTTCTGGGCGGAAGACGGCTTCGTGGATGTGGACCCCGAGAGCACGCAGTTCTCGGTGTCCGTCTATGATGCGCCGATCCCCAAGCCGCTGGGGATTGCCATCACCTGCTCGCCCTTCCGCAGGCCTTCCTTCGAATATGCGCCAACGGATGCCAAGGCAGCCTGCCACTATCCCAATTCCGCCCGCGCCATCCGCGAAGCCCGCGCCCGCGGCTTCGACAATGCGGTGATGCTGGATGCGCTGGGCCATGTGGCTGAGCTGTCCACTGCAAACATCTGGTACGCAAAGGATGGCGAAGCGCATACGCCCGTTCCCAACGGCACCTTCCTCAACGGCGTTACCCGCCAGCGCGTGATCCAGCTCCTGCGCGATGCCGGAATCAAGGTGCATGAACGCTCGATCCGCTGGACTGAATTCCTGGAGGCTGACGAGGTCTTCTCCACCGGCAATTGGGCCAAGGTTGCCCCCGTCACCCGCATCGAGACCCGCAGCCTGCAGCCCGGCCCAATCATGCAGACGGCGCGGGATCTTTATTGGGACTACGCGCTGAACGGGCGCTGATCTCCGCTCCTCACGGCCTCAGCACAAAGGGCGTGCCTTCGAAGGCATCCGCGCCGCGGCCGATGCGTTCGATCGCCTTCACCATCCGCCCCTGCCGGCCCAGCACCTCATCCGCCAGCGAGACGATCAGCCGGTTCGGCGTTGCAGAGGGCGAGGCCGCGCGCAGCTCGGTGGCCAGGGTCTCTTCATCGGCTTCGGGGCGGAACATGCACAAGGCCGTATAGGCCGCGGCGGTGGAGCGGCTGATGCCGGCCCAGCAGTGGATCAGCATCGGGTCCTTCCGGTCCCAGTCTGCAAGGAAGGCGATCAGCCGTTCGGCGTCTTTGGGTTCGGGCGGCGTGTGACCGTCCATGGCCTGCACGATGTCATGAAAGTAAAGCTTGAGGTGACGGTCCGCAGCGATGCCGGTGGGCGGCTCATGCAGTGTGCCGGGGGCAAGGAGCGTGACCACGTGGCGAACGCCATGCGCATCCACGAGGGGCTGCACCTTGCTCAAAGGGCCGACGATGATCATGGCGCAAGGCTCCTGAATGTCTTGAGATAGAGTGAGGCTGCATCATTGGCGGCCAGGGGCTTCAGGCGGGAGAATCGCGCGGCCCCTTCGCCTTCGAGGCCCTTGGGCTTCCCAAAGAATTTCTGCGCCTCCTCCAGGCTGAAGCCCGCCAGTTGCGTGGCCTCAAGATAGGCGGCCAGGCGGTCGCAGGTCTTGACGAAGGCCTCCAGCTTTGCCGGTGCTGCGGGCGGAAGTCCGAAGCGCAAATGGATCGCGGCCAGAAGCCGGTGTTCGAAGGCCTTGTAGTCGAGGCCGAGCGCCGCCTTGAAGGGTGAGATCATGTCGCCCACCACATATTCCGGCGCATCATGCAGGAGGGCCACCAGCCGGCTCTCACGGTTAAGCGCCGGGGTACAGTGAACGGCCAGCTCCTCCACCAGCACGCAATGCTGTGCGACGGAGAAGGCGTGGTCCCCTTTGGTCTGGCCGTTCCAGCGCGCCACGCGGGCCAGGCCATGGGCAATGTCCTCGATTTCGATATCGAGGGGCGAAGGGTTCAGCAGGTCAAGCCTGCGGCCTGAAAGCATGCGCTGCCAGGCGCGCGGCGGTTCAGGGGCGCGCGCCATGCTTCACGGCTTCATGGCGGTGGCAGTCGATCACATGGTCATTCACCAATCCGCAGGCCTGCATGAAAGCATAGACGATGGTGGGGCCAACGAAGCGGAAGCCGCGCCGCTGCAAATCCTTGGAGATTTTCTCGGCAAGCGGCGTCTTCGCCGGAATGTCACCCATGCCGCGCACCTTGTTCTGCAGCGGCACGCCATCCATGAAGTCCCACAGGTAAGCCGAGAAATCCGGGATTGCGAGATAGGCTTGCGCATTGGACACGCTCGCCTCGATCTTGAGGCGGTTGCGCACGATTCCGGCGTCCAGCATCAGCTTGTCGAGCTTTTTCGGCGTGTAGCGCGCCATCTTCTCCGGGTTGAAATCATCGAAGGCGCGGCGGAAATTGTCACGCTTCCTGAGGATGGTGATCCAGGAGAGGCCGGCCTGAAAGCCATCGAGCAACAGCTTCTCGAAGAGTGCGCGCGAGTCATATTCAGGCACCCCCCATTCCGTGTCGTGATAGGCGACATAGACCGGGTCCGTGCCGCACCAGTTGCAGCGGCAGAGGCCATCTTCGTGGCGGACGGCACTCATGCCGCACCCGGAACGTCATAGCGGGCCCAGTCCGGCTTCAGCACCGTCACGGCCACGCCATCGGCGGCGAGCGGCGCGTCCGCTTCCGCCAGACGGTCAAGCCTGATCAGGGCCAGCGCGGTTTCGCCGGCTGAGGAGACAATGGTGCCGATAAGCTTCTCGCCCGCCCTGATTTCAGTGCCCTTCGGCAGGTCCGGGCGGGAGGTGTGCACGGGCAGGATGCGGCTTCGGGCCAGCCCGCGGTGTTCCATGCGGGAAACGACCTCCTGCCCCACATAGCAGCCCTTGGCGAAGCTGACGCCGCCCAGCTGGTCCAGATTGGCCTCATGCGGAAAAAACCCGCCGCTCGCCAGCTCCTCGCCCTCGGCGAGGCCAAGCGCCAGGCGGGCGGAGTCATAGCCCTTGGCCTCCGATTGCGCGCCATCGCCCATGCTGCGCCATCCGATTGCAGCCGTTCGCGGGTCCTGGTAGCCGCTGGGGATCTCCACAGGGGACACCGCCACGGCGAGGTCATCCCGCGCCGCGATCTCCACCTTGGCGCGGAGCTTATAGAAGCCGAGGCGCTTCAGAAGCTCAAGGCTCTGTGCAGCGGCGCAATCAATCAGATAGCCATCTCCCTGGCGCCTCACCAGCATGTCGAACAGGATCTTGCCCTGGGGGGAGAGCAGCGCGGAATAGGCCGCCTCCCCTTCGGACAGCCGCTCGATATCCGCCGTGAGGAGGTTGTGCAGGAAATGCCCTGCCTCCGGCCCGGTGACGGCAAGGACAGCCCGGCCCGGGAGAAGGCCCGCCTCGAAATGAATGTCGCGCATCGCTGTTGCTTCGTTTCCAATCCACATTTACGAAGGCCCTGAACCATGATCAAGGATTGCCCGAGGATTATCATGCCCTTCCACGCCGAATTGATCCTGAAAGGCGGAATTCTCGTCAATCATGACGGAACCGGCCCCCGTGACGTGGCAGTGAGCCAGGGCCGCATCACCGGCATCGGCTCCTTCAGCGACTCCCAGGGAGGCCAGGTCATCGATTGTACCGGCCTCCACATCCTTCCGGGCGTGGTCGACAGCCAGGTGCATCTGCGCGAGCCCGGGGCCGAGCACAAGGAAGATCTCGAGACTGGCGGCCGCGCGGCGGTGATGGGGGGTGTCACGGGCGTGTTCGAGATGCCCAACACCAATCCGCTCACCACCACGGCCGAAACGCTGGCGGACAAGGTGAAGCGCGCCACCAACCGCATGTATTGCGATTTCGCCTTCTACATGGGCGGCACGCGAGAGAATGCGCATTTGCTGGGCGAGCTGGAGCAGCTTCCGGGCTGTGCCGGCACCAAGGTGTTCATGGGCTCCTCCACAGGGTCACTCCTGGTTGATGATGATGACGGGGTGGCCCAGATCCTCAAGAACATCCGCCGCCGCGCGGCCTTTCATTCCGAGGATGAATTCCGCCTCAATGACCGCAAGGGCGAGCGCGTCGAGGGTGATCCCGCCAGCCACCCGGTGTGGCGCGATGCGGAAGCCGCTCGGCTTTGCACCGAGCGCCTGCTGCGCCTGGCGCGCACCGCAGGCAAGCGCATCCATGTGCTGCATATTTCGACGGCTGAGGAATTCCCGCTGCTTGCCGCCAACCGGGACATTGCGACGGTCGAAATCACGCCGCAGCACCTCACATTCACGGGGGATGATTATGCGAGGCTCGGCACGCTGCTGCAGATGAACCCTCCGGTGCGTGCGGCCCAGCATCGCGCAGGTGCATGGCAGGCGCTGCAATCGGGCCTTGCCGATGTGCTGGGCTCCGACCATGCGCCGCACACGCTGGAGGAGAAGGCCAAGCCCTATCCCGCCTCACCTTCAGGCATGCCTGGCGTCCAGACGCTGGTGCCGGTGATGCTGGACTATGTCAATAAGGGCCGCCTGACGCTTGAGCGCTTTGTAGATCTGACATCGCATGGTCCCAACCGCATCTTCGGCATGGCCAGCAAGGGCCGCATCGCCGAAGGCTATGATGCGGACTTCACCATCGTCGACATGAAGAAGCAGCGCACCATCCGCAATGACTGGATCGAGAGCCGCTGCAAATGGACGCCCTACGACGGCCTCACCGTCACCGGCTGGCCGGTGGGCACTTTCGTCCGTGGGCGGATGGTTATGTGGAACGATGAAATCATTGGCGCGGCCCAAGGCCAGCCGATCCGTTTTCTAGAAGCGCTTTGAAAAGGTAGAATCCATGTCCTTCCGTGCCATTCTCATCACCAAGACGGAGCAAGGCCAGAAGGCCGAGTTGACGCGGCTCGAAGAGTCCGAGCTGATGGAGGGGGACGTGACCGTCGACGTGACGCATTCCTCCGTCAACTACAAGGATGGGCTGGCAATCACGGGAACTTCTCCCATCGCACGGCGCTTTCCGCTGATCCCCGGCATTGATTTCGCAGGGGTCGTGCGAAGCTCCAGCAATCCGCGCTGGAAAGCGGGGGATCAGGTGGTGCTCAACGGTTATGGCGTGGGAGAAGGCCACCATGGCGGATTTTCCGAAGTGGCGCGCGTCAACGGCGATTGGCTGGTGCCAGTGCCTCACGGCTGGACGGCGGCGGACTGCATGTCGGTTGGCGTTGCGGGCTACACCGCCATGCTCTGCGTCATGGCGCTGGAAGAGCAGGGGGTGAAGCCTTCGGACGGCGATGTGCTGGTGACGGGGGCTGCGGGTGGTGTGGGCACCACAGCGATCGTGATCCTCGCGAAGCTCGGCTACCGGGTGATCGCCTCCACCGGCCGCGTGTCCGAAGAGCCGTTCCTCAAGAGCCTCGGGGCGGCAGGGGTTGTGGACCGCAATGAGTTCAACGGCCCGGTGAAGCCCCTGGCCAAATCGCGCTGGGCGGCTTGCATTGACTCCGTGGGCTCTGTGACGCTCGCCAACATTCTCTCGCAGATGAATCCGGATGGCACGGTTGCGGCCTGCGGCCTTGCGCAAGGCATGGACCTGCCCACCACGGTTGCGCCATTCATCCTGCGCGGCGTGAAGCTCATCGGCATCAATTCGGTTGCAACGCCCATGCCGCGGCGCCTTCAGGTGTGGGCGCGGCTGCAGAAGGACCTGGACCTCGCGAAGCTCCACGCGCTCACCACCCATGTCAGCCTCGATCAGGTACCGCAGGTCGCGGCCGATATCGTGGCAGGCAAGGTCAAGGGCCGGGTGGTGGTGGACATCCGCCAGGGCTGATGGATTTTCTCCTCCTCCTCACGGGCATGGCAATTGGCCTCGCCGTCACGGCGCCGCTGGGGCCCGTCAATATTCTGATCATCCGCAACGCCATCCGGCGCGGCTTCGGCGCGGCCTTTCTGATCGGGCTCGGTGCTGTGGTGGCGGATTGTTTCTATGCCGCCGCCGCAGCCTATGGGGTTAGCTCCATTGCCAGCTTCATCACCAAATATGCGCAGCCATTGGCTCTTCTTGGCGGGTTGATCCTGGTGGTCATGGGCGTGAGGCTGGCGCGGAAGCGCAGCACGGGGCTGGGTGTGCTGGTGCAGGATACGCCGGTTCGCAGCGGGCAGGTGGCCGGGCGCATGCTGGGGGCCTTCACCCTCACCATCACCAATCCCGGAGAGCTCTTCGCCTTCCTCGCCATCTTCAGTGCCATGAACGGCGTGCTCCGCCTGCATGAAGACATGCTTCGGCCGCCCACCGTCGTCGTGGGCGTGGCGCTCGGCGGCATGGCCTGGTGGCTGTTCCTCAGCTTCATCGTCTCCCGCTTCCGGGAGCGGATCAGCGAGACCCTGTTCAACCGCATCAACCGCTGGACCGGCGTCCTGATCGCCGCCTTCGGCTTCGCCCTGCTGATGGATGCCGTGTTCTAGCCTGCTACTGGCGGCTGCGGGCCAAGGTGAATTCGCCTGCGCGCACGCGGTCCGGCAGGCGCTGGCACATCACCGCCACGGGTTCTTCGCCATAGGTGGTGATCAATTCGGAGAGGGCCGCGAAGATGGCCGCGGTGGCGATGCAGTCCCGGTCAACACCTTCATAGGCCGCTTCCTCCCACGCATCGCGGAGGAACTGGAGCGCCAGCTGCTTCTCCTCGGCGGGATTGGCGTCGGTCAACCTGTCGGCAATAATCTGCATGCTGTCCATCAATTTCGGAGCGCGGCATCATTCCGCGCCTCAGCCCCACCTTAACGATGATCGGGGCCGGGGCCACCCGTTCCTTAAACGAAGGTTAACAGTGGGCCGAAGTTTCAGCCCTGCCGGTAAAGGCTCCCCGCGCGGGCAATCGCCTCTTCCATGTTGGGCGCCAGGGTAAAGCCCGAGAGTTGGTCCGGATCGGCCCAGGCAGTGGCCGCCGCATCGCTCGCCGCCAGCGGCTCTTCCGGGCCCGCAAGGCCCCAGTAGCAGGCAATCACATAATGGACGCTGAGCAGCCCCGCTTCAGTCCGCCTGATCACCTCATAAAGGCCCACAAGACCCTTGAATTCGGCGGTGAGGCCGGTTTCCTCGCGAAGCTCGCGGGCGGCTGCCCGTTCCAGCGTCTCGCCCGCCTCCAGATGGCCGCCGGGGAAGGCCCAGAGTCCGAAGGGCGCCTTGGCACGCTGGACCAGAAGCACCTTGCCGTTCCGCCACACCGAGGCTGAAACACCGAGCTTCGGCCACTGTTGCTCACCTGCCATTCGCGTTTAAACTCCGCCCCATGTGCGGACTTTATAGCCTCTCGAAGAGCGCCAGGGAAACCAGGGCGTGGTTTCAGTACCGGGACGAAGCGGAATTTCCGCCGCGCGCCCATGTGGCGCCGGGGCAGCCCATCGGCATCATCCGCATGGAAGATGGCGCGCGGCGCTTTGCACTGGTGCGCTGGGGCTTCATCCCCTCCTGGGTGAAGGAGGTGAAGCCCGGAAAGCCCCTCATCAATGCGCGCGGCGAAACGGTGATGGAGAAGCCCAGTTTCCGAAATGCCATGCGCAGGCGGCGCTGCCTGGTTCCGGCGGATGGCTATTACGAATGGTCAGGTGCCGAGGGCCGCAAGACCTGCTTTTTCGTGCAGCGGCAGGACAAGTGCCTGTTCGGCTTCGCAGGGCTGTGGGAACACTGGATGGGTGCGGACGGCTCAGAAATCGAAACCGCAACGCTGATGACCATTGCCCCCAACAGAGAACTCGCCACCATCCATGACCGCATGCCAGTGATCATCGCGCCGGAGGACTATGAGACCTGGCTCACAGGCGAGGCGGAAGAGGCAGCGGGGCTGATCCGCCCCGCGCCCGATGAGAGTTTCACGCTGGAGCCCACGGTGATCGGCCGCGCGGCGGCGGTGCGGAAGCCGGATCAGTTGAGTTTGTTTTAAGGGGGTTGGCGGGGGCGGGATCGCAGTGTCGCCCCGTGAGAGATTACCTGCAGATACTCGAGCTTCATCTTCTAAGTACTAATTCTAAGCAAATAGGTAGATGCATACTTAGATTTATATTAATGATGCCAAGGTGGGAGTTGCAGTGGCTAGGAGGAGTTTCGGTGCTCGTTGAAGTTGCGATATCTTCTGAGTTTGTTCCATACCTTCAAAGCGCTGTCCTTCGTCTGACTTATCTCTATCCAAGCCATCACATTTCAGTCCGTGATCAAATCTTAGTAGTTTTAGATTGCGATCCCGAAGTAGAGCCCAATCTGCGGAGGGACATCGCATATACGCTCTATCGAGAGAAAGTGTATCACGAAACGCTAGAGATGCGGCGACAACTGCTTGGTATAGTATCGCGCGAATGAAGATTTGGCCCCTCAGGTTCAGAACCATGTCAAGTGGATATTTGTTATTCACTGATGAAAGTGGAACTTGGTTCAGGGCAGACCGGCAGTTCCTAGAGCGTTATGCATTTGATCGGCTCTCGTCGGAAGATCTTGAGTTCCTCAACCGAATTGGAAGTGCATTTGAGGATGTGGATGATATTTCCTACGAGTCTTTTGCATTTAGGATGGGGCGAAGGCTAGCTTCATTGAAGCCACTATCTTACTTGGTTCTGATCCCTACGCTTCGCTGTAATTTGTCCTGCGGTTACTGCCAGGTCTCACGAGCCGCTGAAACGGCCCTTGGTTACGACTGGACTGAAGAGATTTTTCTAACGCTTATCAAATTTCTCGATAAATTGGAAAGCTCTAAAGTGAAAATTGAGTTCCAAGGTGGAGAGCCATTACTAAGGCTCGATTACTTGGAGCGAGTAAGAGACTACTGTCGGAACCGTTTCACAGAGTCTGAATTTGTTGTCTGCACAAACTTGCAAAATGTGGGTCCTGCTGAGTGGGCGTTCCTAAGTGCCAATGATACTTACGTAAGTACCTCAGTCGACGGTCCTCTGCACCTACATGACGCACAGCGTACCAAGAGCATTCCTCTTGCGAACCAATTCTTCGACAACTTGGGTGTTGCTGCAACGATACTAAAGAAGGGACACCTCTCCGCCTTGCCCACAATTGACGTGAATTCTCCACCGGACATTGAGCAACTAATCGTCACATATGAGTCTGTAGGGATCGCGTCAATCTTCCTGCGTCCAATAAACTTTCAGGGTTTTGCCCGTCGAAAGGGACAGCATCAATCCGCTGGGATGAAGTGGAATGATTTTCATTCCGATTTTATTGACCATCTAATAGAGCGAAACTTTCGGACGAAAAGGATAGTCGAGGATTACTATTTTAGCCATTGTCTCAAGAGAGTAATTCGATCAGGGTTGGACGGACACGTCGACTTGCGCAATCCAAGCTACTTTGGCACCGACTATATTGTCGTTAATTATGACGGCCTTCTGTATCCAACGGATGAGTGCCGTATGCTCTCAAGAATAGGCGAAGTTGACCTCTCCATTGGAACACTTCGAGATGGTGTCGACCAGTCTAGAATTGATGCACTGAACATGTCTTCAGTGAACAACTACGATCCGGACTGCGTGCACTGTTCATATCAACCTTTTTGCGGCAGCGACATCGTAGACGATATCTCGCGATATGGTCGCATAGACGTTCCAAGGGATATGACATGGTTCTGTCGCAGACATCTGGCCATATTCGACAAAATCTTTAGCCTGATATATGACGAAGACGAGGCAATACAATTCTCCTTGGCCGCCTGGTCTGGAATGAAAACTTGGCCTCGCCGCCTTTCCAGGGCGCGTCAATGATTCCTCTCTTTCTTCGAATTGGAGTTGAGGAAGGAGCGTCCCCGTTTGTCTTGCGGCTAAACTCGGATTGGAGGCCGGGTTTCGTAGAGCACGACGCGCATGTCACCCGACTTACAAAAGGCGGAGCAATCTACCATAGCCAACGGGGAGAATTGCTCGTCGAATACACAGACTGGAAATCTCTTGATCGTGATGTCATCCTTGTTTACCCCTCTAAGAGACTCGCTTCACGCCTGATTAGATCTGCATCAATTCACAATACCCTCTTGTTGACAGAACAATGTGATCAGCTTTGTGAGATGTGTTCTCAGCCACCGAAGGCGCATCACAGCGACATGTTTGAGTATCTCGAACTAGCTGTATCATTGGCTCCGATGGGAGCGCGAATTGGTTTGTCGGGGGGTGAGCCCACGCTGTTCAAGGAGCAGCTTTTTGATTTGGTGAGAAGGACCCTCGTCAATCGCCCCGACTTGTCGTTTCATATTCTAACAAATGGTCAACACTTCACGCACTCGGACATTCCCTTCGTAAGAGCAATTCCACGGGGACGTGTATTGTGGGGCGTTCCTCTCTATTCATCAAATTCGACGGCTCATGACGAGATAGTTGGTAAGTCTGGTGCATTCGCACGATTGCAAGAGTCATTTTCAATCTTAATGAGGGGGAACGCCGAAATTGAATTGAGAACAGTTGTACTGAATTCGAATGTTGCAGACCTCGAAGTTACGGCGGAGTTTATTTCGCTTAAGCTTCCGTTTGTAGAGCGTTGGGCCATAATGCAGTTAGAGAGAATAGGATTTGGCCGAAAAAACTGGAACAGACTGTTCTTTGATAACTCTAGGACATTCTCTCCAATCGCAAGGGCAATCGATACCGCGATGGGACTGGGAATCCAAACTCAGCTGTATAACTTTCCTCTCTGCACCATACCTGAAGAATACAGAGAGCAGGCGCCACGTACCATTTCTGACTGGAAGCAAAAATACCTGGATACGTGTACTGGTTGTAGGCTCCTCGATACCTGCAGTGGTTTCTTTGAATGGTATGATCAATCGAATGGGTATTCAAAGCTGGGACTGCAGCCCTTATGAAGCGTAAATTTCTTATCCCATCCTTATTGGCGGCAGGACTATTTCCTCTTCGAATCGGAGATCCCGCGATCGCAAATTCGGTTAGTTCAAATCTGAATCCAAAAGAGTCATTTCAGAAGGGTCGATTGTTCCAGCTATCTCATCGTTATACCTTGGCTGGGCATAGTTCACACAGTTCACATAGTTCACATAGCTCTCATGCGAGCCATCGTTCTTCGAGCGGAGGAACATTTCTCTATAGGTCATCTCCGACACCTATATACAGCCCACCGGCGCCTCCACCACGGGCCCCACTCTCAGTGCTTCCCGGGAATTCCAAGAAATTCAAGGAAATTGTGTTTGATGTTCAACTTGGATTGAAGTCGTTTGGATACTACCATGGTCCAATCAGTGGTGAAGTTGATGAACCAACTAGGTCTGCTCTTATTGAAATGCAGTCTCAGTGGGGTCTTACAATAACAGGTACGATTACTCCGGAAGTTTTGACAAAGTTTGGAATTACGGCGGAGTGAATGGGTGTTCCGACAAATAGATTCTATTGTCTGTGGGGAATGCATTCGTTGTTCCTGATCCATTAAAAGTGAATTCGAGGCCAACTGGATCGTTCGGTATTAGATTCAGAAAAGTAGTGGCGATTCTGAGGATGACACGCAAACCGTCCTTCAGGGGTTCTGAATCTTCCGTGCCATGCACAGGACCGGGTTTACTTCATAGCCGAGGGATTCATAAAAGCCCTTCACGGCGGCGTTCTCCGCGCGCACCAGCAGGTTCACTTTCCACACGCCCCGCGCGCCGAGCCAGGCTTCGGCGGCGCGTACTGCGGATCGCCCCAGTCCCTGCCGCTGGAAAGTGGGTGCGACCGCCACGTAGTACAGCATGCCACGGTGGCCATCATGGCCCACCATCACCGTGGCGGCGATCCTTCCGCCGGTCTCGCACACGAGGATGGCCGAGCACCCGCCATCGCGCGCGAAGGAAATGTCCTTGTACGGATCATTCCACGGACGCGTCAGCCCGCAGTCACGCCAGAGTTGGACGGTGGCGTCCACGTCATCATCCGCCATCTCGCGAAAGCCGGTCATTCGGGCAGCACGCGCCCCGGGTTCAGGATGTGGTTTGGGTCGAACATCTTCTTGAGGTCACGCATCATCCGGAGTTCGACCGGAGATTTGATGGCCGGCATGCGATAGGCCTTCAGCCGGCCAATGCCGTGCTCGGCGCTGATCGAGCCGTGGAAGCGTGCCACCACCTCGAAGACGGCGTCATTCATCTCGTTCCACATCGCCAGGAACTTTGCCTTGTCCATGCCCACGGGCTGCGAGACGTTGTAATGGATATTGCCATCCCCCAGATGGCCGAAGGAGACGAAGCGCGCGCCGGGCATGAGGCGCGAGACGGCCTCGTCGGCCTCTCTCAGAAAAGCCGGAACTTTCGAAACCGGCACGGACACATCATGCTTGATCGAGCCGCCTTCGGGCTTCTGCGCTTCTGAAATCAGCTCACGCGCGGCCCAGAGTTCGGCGCGCTGGCTGTCTGACTGCGCGATGACGGCATCGCTGACGAGGCCCTGTTCCATGGCGTGTTCCAGCAGGCGGGCCAGCGTGCCCGGCACGGGGTCTGACAATTCCGCCAGCACATACCAGGGGGAGGGTGAGGCGAGGGGCTGGCGCACGGCCATGTGTCGGATCGCAAATTGCAGTGCGATGTCGGCGATCAGTTCGAAGCCCGTCACACGGCGGCCGCTCATGTCCTGGGCGAGGCTCAGAAGGCTGACGGCGGCCTGTGGCGAGGGGACGGCGATGAAGCCTGTTTCCCAGCTCCTGGGCCTGGGTACCAGTTTCATCACGGCCTTGGTGATGATGCCGAGCGTTCCCTCGGCACCGATGAACAGGTCACGCAGGTCGTAGCCCGTATTGTCTTTCCGCAGGCGCTTCAGGCCGTTCCACACCTCGCCATCAGCCAGCACCACTTCGAGACCGAGGCAGAGGTCCCGCGTGTTGCCATAGGCGATGACGTTGAGGCCACCGGCGTTGGTTGAGAGATTTCCGCCGATCCGGCAGGAGCCTTCGGAGGCGAGGCTCAAAGGAAACAACCGGTCCACCGCGGCCGCTGCATCCTGCACGGATTTGAGGATGGCGCCGGCTTCGACGGTGATGGTGTTATCTGCCGGATCGACGTCGAGAATGCGCGTCATCCGGTCCAGCGAGAGGACGACTTCGGTTCCGGCATCGGTTGGGATCTGCCCGCCGCACAATCCCGTGTTGCCGGACTGCGGCACGATGGCGGTGCGGGTTTCATTGGCGATGGCGAGGATGCGGCTCACCTCTTCCGTTGAACCGGGGCGGAGCACCAGAGGCGAGCGGCCCTGCCAGATCTGCCGCCACTCGCGCATGTAGCCGTCCATCAAGGCGGGATTGCTGATGGCGTGGGCCTCGCCCACGACGGCGGTGAGGCGGGCAAGTGTGGCGGGGGACGGCAGGCCGGTCATGCAGTGTCCCGGGGCGCGGCGGCGCGCAGCAGCCGGTCATTGATGGCCTCGCCCAGGCCGTGATGGGGAATGGGGGCGACGGCAATGCGCGGGATGCCCGTTGCATCGATCTCATGCAGCAGGCGGAAGAGATTGGCGGCGGCCTCGACCAGGTCTCCCGTGGGCGACAGCGTCCAGGGACCATGGGCGTGAAGCGGGCCGAAGCCCAGATAGGTTTCGCCTTCGCGCGGGGCATCGGCGTTGAGCCGCAATTCGGCGTGGGGCGCATAGTGGCTCAGGAGCTGGCCCGGCGCATGCGGCCGGGCGGAATGGGATTCATGCGCGATGGGGTGGCCCAGGCATTTCTCGATCTCCGCTCTCGGAACGCCGCCGTGGCGCAGGAGCTTCGGCCCGTCTTCCAGGAAACTGACGACGGTTGATTCGACTCCCACCTTGCAGCGCCCGCCGTCGAGCACGATGGCAACCTTGTCCTTCAGGTGGCGGCGAACATGGTCCGCCGTGGTCGGGCTGATCTTGCCCGAGGGGTTGGCGCTGGGCGCCACCACTGGGCGGCCTGCCGCTGCGAGAAATTCGAGCGCCACGGGATGGGAGGGCACGCGGATCGCGATGCTCTCGAGGCCGGAACTCGCCAGCAACGAGACGGGGCAATCTTCCGCGCGCGGCACGACGAGGCTCAAAGGCCCGGGCCAGAAGGCTTGGGCGAGAGCCTTGGCCTCCGCACTAAACTTCCCCAGCGCAAAGGCGGCTTCAGCGCCGGGCACATGGACGATCAGCGGGTTGAAGGAGGGGCGGCCCTTCGCGGCATAGACGCGGGCCACCGCCTGGTCATTGGTGGCATCGGCACCGAGGCCATAGACGGTTTCCGTGGGGAAGGCCACGAGGCTGCCCTCGCGCAAGGCCTGTGCTGCGGCAGCGATGTCATGTGGGGAAGCCATCGGGGCTCTATAGCAGTTGCCGCGGGGAGCGGCTAGAAGATGGCCATGACCACGCTTCTCTTCACGCACCCCTCATCACTTCGGCATGTGACGCCCGAAGGACACCCGGAACGCATCGACCGGATCAAGGCCGTGAACCAGATCCTGTCGAGCGAGCACTTCAAGGATCTGCTTCGCCGCGAGGCACCTCTGGGCCGCGACGAGGATATTCTGCTCGCCCATGCCTATGAGCATCTGGAGCGGATCCGTGCGGTGGCACCTGCTGAAGGATTTGAATATCTCGATGCCGATACGGTGATGTCCCCTGGCTCTCTCGAAGCCGCACTCCGGGCAGTGGGGGCGGCGACGGCGGCGGTTGACGCCGTGTTCCGCGGTGAGGCGGACAATGCCTTCTGCGCGCTTCGCCCCCCCGGCCACCATGCCGAGAGCCGCCGCGCCATGGGCTTCTGCCTGTTCAACCAGGCGGCGATTGCGGCCCATCATGCGCGCAACCGCCATGATGCGGAGCGGGTGGCGGTTGTCGACTTTGACGTGCACCATGGCAATGGCACGCAGGACATCTTCTGGTCGGACCCCGACCTGTTCTATGGCTCAACCCACCAGATGCCGCTTTACCCCGGCACGGGCGATGTGCAGGAAACGGGGGTGGGCAACATCTTCAATGCGCCGTTACGCGCGGGCGATGGCGGAGAGCAATTCCGCGAGGCGATGAACTCGGTGATCCTGCCGGCGCTCGATACCTTTGCGCCGGACCTGGTGATCATCTCTGCCGGTTTCGATGCCCACCACCGGGACCCGCTGGGCAGCCTTCAGCTGACGGAAGAGGATTTCGCCTGGGCCACGCTGAAGCTGATGGAGGCCGCCGAGATCCACTGCGGCGGCCGCGTGGTTTCGGTTCTCGAAGGCGGCTATGATTTGCAGGGGCTTGCCGCCTCCGCCGGCATCCACGTGCAGGCGCTGATGCGCGGCAATGCCGATGAACTGCCCGAAGACATGGATGATGACGACGAGGACGAAATCTGATGACGGATCACGCGGACATCCAAGGCCTTCCCTTTGAGAAGGCGCTGGCCGAACTCGAGCAGATCGTGACCAGGCTCGAATCCGGCAAGGTTGACCTCGAACAGTCGATCGCCATCTATGAACGCGGCGAGGCGCTGAAGACACATTGCGAGAAGCTCCTCAAGGACGCTGAAGCGCGGATCGAGAAGATTACGCTCAGGCCCGACGGCACCCCCTCCGGCACCGAACCTCTGGATGTCGGCTAGGCAGCGGCTCGACGAAGCACTGGTGGCGCGGGGGCTCTACCCCTCTCGCTCGCGCGCGCGCGATGCCGTGCTGCGCGGCACGGTGATGATCGATGGCGAGACGGCTGCCAAGCCCTCGCAATTGGTGGGCCCAAATAATGTGCTGACCACCCGCGATGCTGCGCATGGGTATGTGTCCCGCGCGGCGCTGAAGCTGAAGCATGGGCTTTCGCATTTCGGGATTTCGGCAGAGGGCAAACATTGCCTCGACATTGGCGCCTCGACCGGCGGCTTCACCCAGGTGCTGCTGGAAGAGGGTGCTGCCCATGTGACGGCGATCGATGTGGGCCACGGGCAGATGAAGCTTCAGGACCCCCGGATCACGCTGGTCGAGGGCCTCAATGCACGTGATCTGTGTACGGAGCATCTGGACCGGGCGGTGGAACTCATCGTGTGCGACGTGAGCTTCATTTCTCTGAAGCTCGCTTTGCCCAAGGCCATGGCGCTGGCGGAAGAGGGTGCGGCGCTGGTGGCACTGATCAAGCCGCAGTTCGAGGCGGGGAAAGAGGCGGTGGGCAAGGGCGGGATCGTGGGCGACCCCATTGAGCATGCGCGGGTTTGCGCGGAGATCGTTTCGTTCTTGCGCGCGGAAGGGTGGCGGGTTCTGGGGGTGACGGAGTCTCCGGTTGAAGGCGGGGACGGGAACCGGGAGTATCTGGTGGGCGCGGTGAAGGGGTAGATTTCCTTCCCCACGAGGGGGAGGGAGAGTTGTTATCGGGGAATTTAATCCTTGACTTTTATTCCTAGTTTGTGCTAGTCAATCAGCTCGTGCCTGCTGCTGATTGACATTGTGAAACATTACCCGACCTGCCCGCGGTGGCGCAGGAAGTGGTCTGCCAGGACGATGGCCATCATCGCCTCACCCACCGGAACCGCCCGGATTCCGACGCACGGGTCGTGGCGGCCCTTGGTCATCACGTCCACCTCTTCGCCCGTGGCGGAGACGCTGCGGCGGGAGGTGAGGATCGAGGAGGTGGGCTTGACCGCGAAGCGCACCACCACATCCTGGCCCGTGGAAATTCCGCCCAGAATGCCGCCCGCATTGTTGGAGAGGAATTGGGGCTTTCCCTCCGCCATGCGGATTTCGTCTGCGTTCTCCTCGCCCGTGAGTGCGGCGGAGTCGAAGCCGGCGCCGATCTCCACGCCCTTCACCGCATTGATGCTCATCATCGCCGAGGCCAGATCCTGATCGAGCTTCGCATAAAGCGGTGCACCCCAGCCGGCAGGGACGCCGCTGGCCGTCACCTCGATCACCGCGCCGATGGAGGAGCCGGATTTGCGGATGCCGTCGAGATAGTCCTCATAGAAGGCTGCCGCCTTCGCGTCAGGCGCGAAGAAGGGGTTGTGATCCACTGCCGCCCAGTCCCAGTTGGCGCGGTCGATCTTGTGGGGGCCCATCTGGACGAGGGCGCCACGGATGGTCACCCCCGGGATGATCTTGCGGGCCACGGCACCGGCCGCCACGCGGGCCGCCGTCTCGCGCGCGGAGGAGCGGCCGCCGCCGCGATAATCCCGGATGCCATATTTCGCCTGGTAGGTGAGGTCAGCGTGGCCGGGGCGGAAACTGTCCCTGATCGCGGCATAATCCTTGGAGCGCTGATCGACATTCTCGATCATCAGCATGATGGGGGTGCCGGTGGTGACGGGGCCGCCGGTGCGCTCATCCTCGAAGACGCCAGAGAGGATTTTCACCTGGTCCGGCTCCTGGCGCTGGGTGGTGAAGCGCGACTGGCCGGGGCGGCGCTTGTCCAGGAAGGACTGAATGTCCTCAGGCGTCAGCGCGATGTTGGGCGGACAGCCATCGACGATGCAGCCTAAGGCCGGCCCATGGCTTTCGCCGAAGGTGGTGACGCGGAAGAGGTGGCCGAATGTGTTGTGCGACATGGGGCGCTATCTAGAGCAAAAGCCTGCCTGCTGGAAACTCTGTTGTTTATCGTCATGCCTGCGAAGGCTGGCATCCCGCTTTCGGGCGGCAAAGCGGGACCCCAGCCTTCGCTGGGGTGACGGCGGCAAAATCAACTGGCATCGGCCTTCGCGTCAATCCACTGGGCCTCGCCATCCGCGAGCTTGCAGTAGAAGCCCTGGCGCATGACGAGTTCGACGAGGTCCCGCCGGGGGAGGCCGGCGATTTCGGCAATCAGGCAGCGGCCGATGGCGCCATGGGCGACGACGACGGTCGGGCGGTCCAGCGTATCGAGCCACTGGTTGATGCGGAGATGGCCATCCTCATAGCTTTCGCCGTCAACCGGGCGCCAGGAATAGCGGTCTTCCGGGTGGGCGGGATAGACGGGGGAGGCCTTCAATTCCCAGAAGGGCTTTCCTTCCCACACACCGAAGCCCAGTTCCTGGACCGCAGGCTCAATGCCGATCTGCTGCGGCTCAAGGGCCAGGGCCTCCGCGATGTAGCCCATGGTCTGGCGGGCGCGCTGCAGCGGGCTGACGATGAAGGCGAAGTCTGGTGAAAAGTCAGGTATGGCGGTGAGCGCTGTGGCGACGGCGCGGGCCTGAACGTGGCCCTTGCCATTGAGGGGCGTGTCCGTCCAGCCCTGGATCAGACCCTGGACGTTCCAGTCGGTTTCGCCATGGCGGACGAAATAGATCGGAGGCCGCTTCCTACTCACCGTTGCCGTTCACCGTGATGTCGGGGGCTTCCGGGTTCTTCATGCCGACGATGTGATAGCCTGCATCGACATGGAGGATTTCGCCGGTCACACCGCGGCCCAGGTCAGACAAGAGATAGAAGGCGCTGTCGCCCACCTCATCAATGGTGACGGTGCGGCGAAGGGGCGAATTATATTCATTCCAGCGCAAAATGTAGCGGAAGTCGCCGATGCCGGAGGCTGCGAGCGTCTTGATGGGACCGGCGGACACTGCGTTGACGCGGATCGCCTTGGGGCCCAGATCCGCCGCCATATAGCGCACGGAGGCTTCAAGCCCGGCCTTGGCGACGCCCATGACATTATAGTGCGGCATCCATTTTTCCGCGCCGTAATAGGTGAGGGTCAGCATGGAGCCGCCATTGGTCATCAGCTTTTCGGCGCGCTGGGCGACGGCGGTGAAGGAGTAGACGCTGATGAACATGGTCTTGGTGAAATTCTCGGGCGTCGTATCGACATAGCGTCCCGTCAGCTCATCCTTGTCCGAGAAGGCAATGGCGTGGACGAGGAAGTCGAGCGTGCCCCATTCCCGCTTCAGCGTTTCGAAGGCGGTGTCGATCGAGGCCATGTCCGAGACGTCACAGGGGACGACGATTTTCGAGCCCAGTTCGGCGGCGAGTGGCTCCACCCGCTTCTTCAGGGCGTCACCCTGATAGGTGAAGGCGAGCTCGGCTCCCTGCGCGGCACAGGACTTGGCGATGCCCCAGGCAATGGACCGGTTGTTCGCAACCCCCATGACGAGGCCACGCTTGCCAGCCATTAAACCCTTGATATCGTTCATGATTTACCGTCCAGGAAGAAGAAGCAGGATTGTGCCCCCGCGGGCGGTTAATTGGCACAAAGCCGCCGGGAGGTCCACAGGAAAGAAAACACGCATTGGGCGAGGGGCGAACCTCAGCCACATGGCAGCCGGTGCCATGGCGGTGGTTGATCCCGGGTCATGGCGGGTGCCATAAGCAGAGCTGAATTCAGGATGATTGCAGATGGCACTGAGCGATATTTCGAAACTGACGGCGTCCGCCGGCTTCACCGAGCGCAACGACCCCTATAATCTGTTCGGCGAATGGCTGAAGGAGGCGGAAGCCTCCGAACCCAATGACGCCAATGCCATGGCGCTGGCGACGGTGGACGAGGAAGGCCTGCCCAACGTGCGCATGGTGCTGCTCAAGGGCTTCGATGAGCGCGGCTTCGTGTTCTACACCAATTTCGAAAGCCAGAAGGGCCAGGAGATCCTCGGCACCATGAAGGCGGCACTCGTCTTCCACTGGAAATCGCTGCGGCGGCAGGTGCGCGTGCGGGGGCTGGTGGAGGAAGTCTCAAGTGAAGAGGCGGACCAGTATTTCGCCTCCCGCCCGCGGGACAGCCGGATCGGCGCCTGGGCCTCACAGCAATCCCGCCCGCTCGAAAGCCGCTTCGCGCTGGAAACGGCAGTCGCGATCAACACCGCGAAATATGCGATTGGCGAAGTGCCGCGGCCCGGCCATTGGTCTGGTTTCCGCATCCTGCCGCTGGCAATCGAGTTCTGGCATGACCGGCCGTTCCGGCTTCATGACCGGGTGGTGTTCCGCCGCAAGGACGTGACGAGCGGCTGGAACAAGGCGAGGCTTTACCCATGAACGCGACCCCCGAGGTTGAACGAAAGACGCTGATCCTGACCGGCGCCTCACGCGGCATCGGACATGCGACGGTGAAGCGCTTCTCCACGGCGGGGTGGCGCGTCATCACCTGTTCGCGCCAGCCCTTCCCCGAGGATTGCCCGTGGGACGCGGGGCCTGAGGACCACATCGTGGTGGACCTCGCCTCTTCCGAAGACACCCATGCCGCGATTGCGCAGATGAAGGAGAAGCTGAAAGCCCAGGGCTCCAAGCTGCATGCGCTGGTGAACAATGCCGCGATCAGCCCCAAGAAGCCGGGAGGCGGCAGGCTCAACACGCTGGAGACCGCGGAACAGGACTGGAAGACGGTGTTCCAGATCAATTTCTTCGCGCCCGTCATGCTGGCGCGCGGATTGATGGATGAGCTGGTGGAGGCCAAGGGGGCTGTCGTCAACGTCACCTCGATTGCGGGCTCGCGCGTGCACCCCTTTGCCGGTGCTGCCTATTCGACGTCCAAAGCCGCACTCGCCTCGCTGACCCGCGAGATGGCGGCGGATTTCGGGCCCTTCGGTGTGCGCGTCAATTCAATCTCGCCCGGCGAAATCGAAACCTCGATCCTGTCTCCCGGCACGGAAAAACTGGTGGCGCAGATTCCGCAGCGCCGTCTGGGCCAGCCGGAAGAGGTGGCCAAGGCGATTTATTTTCTGTGTACGGATCAATCAAGCTATGTGACGGGGGCCGAGCTCCACATCAATGGCGGGCAGCATGTCTAGCAACGGGCTCAGGCCTGAAACCATTGCCGCGCATGCGCTGCGGGCGGTGGATGAGGCGACGGGGGCGGTGGTGCCGCCGATCTATCTCTCCTCCACCTATGCACGCGATGAAAACTATGTGCCGAAGCTGAAGGAAAATTACGTCCGCGCCGGCAACCCGACGCTGTGGCAGACGGAGGAGGCGATAGCCGCACTCGAAGGCGGATCTTCCGCGCTTCTGTTTGCCTCCGGCATGTCGGCAATCACCACGCTGTTCGAGACGGTGCCGCAGGGCCGCCATGTGGCAGCACCCGACGTGATGTATTACGGCACGCGCGACTGGCTGCAGCGGCTGGAACGGCTGGGGCGCATTCGCCTGACGCTGTTCGACCCGCGGATGCCGGGCGCCCTCGAGGCTGCGATGCGCAAAGGCGAAACGGATATCATGTGGATCGAGACGCCCCTGAACCCCACCTGGGATGTGATCGACATCGAGGCTGCGGCGCAGGCGGCGCATGCGACGGGTGCGATCCTTGCTGTCGATGCGACAGCGACCGCGGCGGTGACGACGCAGCCCTTGAAGCTTGGCGCCGATATCGTGTTCCACTCGGCCACCAAGTATCTGAACGGCCACTCGGACGTGCTGGCGGGTGTGCTGGTCACGCGCGATGAGACCCCGCGCTGGGCCGAGGTCAAAGCCTTACGCACCAAGATCGGCGCGCCCCTGGCGCCGCTCGAATGCTTTCTGCTGATGCGGGGGTTGCGCACGGTGTTCGTGCGCTACCGCCAGGCCTCTGCCAATGCGATGGCGATTGCCAGGCATTTTGAAGGGCACCCCAAGGTGGCGCGCGTGCTCTACCCCGGCCTATCCTCCCACCCCGGCCACGCCATTGCGGCGCGGCAGATGCGGGATGGGTTCGGGGGCATGATGTCGCTTCTGGTGAAGGGCGGTTTCGAGGATGCGAAGACACTGTGCACGAAGCTCAAGGTGATCGTGCCGGCGACTTCACTTGGCGGGGTTGAAAGTCTTGCTGAACACCGCAAGTCGGTGGAAGGACCGGAGAGCCCGGTGCCGGACAATCTGGTGCGGCTTTCGGTCGGGATCGAGCATGTGGATGATCTAATCGCGGATCTGGAACAGGCGCTGGCGGGCATGTGACGCGCTTTAGATGAAGCCGCCTCGTTCCGCCTCGTGCGGGAGGTTCCAGCCGAAGTAGACTTCCGTTTCGATAATCCTGCCGTTTTGCACACGATGCACTTCGGCATTTCGGAAGCGCTTTCCGCCTGCGGAGGCTTCATAGACGACGAAGGCCCACTCCCCGTCTTCTGCGCCATGGATCACGTCCATGCCGGTGAAGGACTCGCTGTTGGGCCAGCAGCGCGCGAAGAAGGTTTCGCGATCAATCGCGTTATCCCTGGGGCTGGTGAAGCGATAGGGGTCCCCGATGACGGCTTCGATCCCATCACGGTCCTTGTCGCGGAAGGCCTGCAGCGCTTTCTTCACGGTATCCAGAGATCCGGCCATCGATGTTCGTGCTCCGCACTATTGGTCGAGAAACGCCTCGCTATGGGCGCAGCACTGCCAGCCATCCGGGGTTCGCACCCAGGTCGAGGAATCGGCGGCGTGAAGGGTCTGGGTTTTGCCGTCCATGGTGACGGTCTGGGTGACGGTGTATGCAAGGATTGCGATGTCTGGCGTGGGCGAGAGAAACGCCATGTCACCGAATTCGAAGCTGTTCAAGATCCACTGGCCCTGTTCGGTCAGCGACTTCATCGAGTCCTTGCTTACCGTCATCAAGCCCTGCTTGCCGGTGACGATAGTGTTTTCAGACGAAAGCCGCGCGGCCGTTGTGCCGTCCTTCTTGCACAGCGCGTTCCAGTAGGACGTCTCCAGCGCGACGATTTTACTTTGCGTGGGATGGGCTTGATCTGACATGATTGGAACAACGCTTGGCCGGCGGCGGAGTTCCATCAGGTTTTGCGCGAACGCGGCCGTCAGACCGCCTTGGCGTGCCGGTTGGGTGCTGCCACGAAATGGGTGTCGAAGGCGGCGGCGACCGTGCGCAGGAACAGGCGGTGCTTCGGCAGCACGCTGACCCGCGTGCCCTTCACCTCGGCGATGCCTGCGAGGATTGCGGGCTCGAGCTTCTCTGGAACATCATCGAAGATACGCGCGTCAAAGCCGTGGCGCTGGGCGATTTCTGCGGCATCGACCGAGAGATCGCACATGAGGCGCTCGATCACGTCCGCGCGCATGCGGTCTTCGGCCGTCGTGGCGAGGCCGCGGGTGACGGGGCTTTCATTGCGGTCAATCTTCTGGGACCATTCGAGCGTGTCGCGCGCGGACTGGACGAAGCCTTGCGGGAACTCGCCAATGGCGGAGGCCCCGAAAGCGAGGAGCGCGTCTGACACATCCGTGGTGTAGCCTTGGAAGTTCCGGCGCATCTGGCCTTTTCGCGCGGCGGCGGTGAGCTCATCATGTTCCAGCGCGAAATGATCGAGGCCGATCGAGGCATAGCCTTCGGCGTTCAGTTCGCGTTCGATCACCGTGGCCTGGGCGTAGCGTTCGCGCACGCCGGGGAGTTCGGCCTCGTTGATCATGCGCTGGTGCTTCTTGAACCAGGGGACATGGGCATAGCCGAAGACCGAGATGCGGTCCGGCTTCAACTCCGAGGCCTGGCGCGCGGTTTTCGCGACACTCTCGACGGTTTGCGCGGGGAGGCCATACATCAGGTCGAAATTCACGGAGGTGAAGCCCGCCTCGCGCAGGAATTCATTGGCGGCCTTGACGAGACCGAAGGTCTGGAGGCGGTTGATCTTCATCTGCACCGGCGTTGCGAAATCCTGGACGCCGAAGCTGATGCGGTTGAAGCCCATGGCGGCCAGCATCCTGGCGCGTTCACGCGTGAGCGTCCGCGGATCGGATTCGAGCGCCATTTCCCCACCGGTGCTCAAGCCGAAGCCCTGGTCGATGGCCTCCACGATCTCGCCGATGTGGAGGTCATCGAGATAGGTGGGCGTGCCCCCGCCGAAGTGGAGATGGGTGACCTTTCCCTTGCGGCCCCGGAACAGAGATGCGGAGCGGCGAATGTCCTTCACCAGATATTCGACGTAGCGCGCGGCGCGGTCATAAGAATTGGGCACCGAGGTGTGGCAGCCGCAATACCAGCAGAGTTGGCGGCAGAAGGGGATGTGGACATAGACCGAGAGCGTGGCGTCGGGGTCCAGTGCTGCCAGCCAGTGATCGGCGGTGGCGCCAGGAAAATCGGGCTGGAACTGAACCGCGGTCGGATAGCTCGTGTAGCGCGGCACATCCTGGGTGGCGAAGGGGAGAAGCTGAGTGTCCATGGCGCCCGAGACTAGCGCGGGCAAGGCGCCGCTCCTTGACTTCGATCAAAAGCGGGGAGGGTTTTCTCAGTAGAGGCCGGTCTTGTAATCCCCCTCGACATCGGCATCGATCTTCGCGGCTTCGGCTTCATCCACCCCGGACTCGCAGGTCTGTTCGAGGATGATGCGGGCGATGGAGGGGAGCTGGCCCCGGTCCTGCCGGTATTCCGTGCCCCAGAGCCTGGAGCGCTTCAGCGCCTTGGCGCAGTGCATGAAGACCTCCTCCACCGTCACCAGGATACCGACCTTGGGCGGCTTGCCGTTGATGGTGCAGGCGGCGAGGAGGGCTGGATCATCGGTGATGCGGGCCCGGCCGTTGAGGCGCAGCGTATCCTCGAAGCCGGGCACGAAGAACAAGATGCCGACATTGGGGTTCGCCGTGATGTTCGACATGGTGTCCAGCCGGTTGTTTCCGGGCCTGTCCGGGATCAGGATCGAGGTGTCATCGATCACATGGACGAAGCCTGGGGGATCGCCGCGCGGGGAGAGATCCGCGCGGCCCTTCGCGTCTGCCGTGGAGATGACGAGGAAGGGCGACAGGCTGATGAACTGGCGTGAGTATTTGTCCAGCGCCGGCCTGGTCTTGGCGGTGGCGAGGGGGTGAACCTCGCCGAATTTCTGCCTGAGCTCTTCCTCGTTTCCGATCATTGGGCTCTCGCATTCTCCTTGCGGGCCCAGGCTTCCATCTGGTCCAGGCCCTTTTCGAAGATGTCGAACATCTCATGGATCTCATCCGTGGTGATGATGAGCGGCGGGCAGAGCGCCACCGAGTCCTGGATGTTGCGGACGATGAGGCCCATGTCCTGCAAGGCATTGACGGTGGCCGCACCCACCATCTTCTTCGGGTCGAAGGGGCGTTTCGTGGCCTTGTCCGCCACCAGTTCCACCGCGCCGATCAAACCCACGCCGCGGGCTTCGCCCACCAGCGGGTGATCGGCCAGCTTCTTCAGCCGCATCTGGAACACCGGGCTCATCTTGGCCGCATGTTCCATGATCTTGTCACGCTGGTAGATCTCGATCGTTTTGAGCGAAATGGCGCAGCCCACGGGGTGGGCGGTGTAGGTGTAGCCATGGCCGAAGGTGCCGAGCTTGCGGCTTTCGTCCAGCATGGCCTGGTAGAGATCTTCCTCGATGGTGAGGGCCGAGAGCGGGAAATAGGCCGAGGTGATGGCCTTGGCCATTGTGATCGAATCGGGCGTCATGCCCATGGTCGTCGAGCCGAACCAATTGCCGGTGCGGCCGAAACCGCAGATCACTTCATCGGCGATGAAGCGGATGTCATATTTGGCGAGGATGGCGTTGATCTTCGGCCAGTAACCCTCAGGCGGCATCAGCACGCCGCCCGCACCCATTACGGGTTCGGCGATGAAGGCGGCAATCGTATCCGGGCCTTCGCGCAGGATCATGTCTTCCAGGTCCTGCGCCATGCGGTTGGCGAATTCCTGCTCGGTCTCGCCCTCGACACCATAGCGGTAATAATGGGGGCACGAGGTGTGCAGCACATTTGCGATGGGGAGATCGAAATCATTGTGGACCCAGGGCAGGCCCGTCAGCGAGGCCGATGCGATGGTCACGCCGTGGTAGCCGCGGATGCGGCTGATGATCTTCTTCTTGGCCGTCTTGCCGCGGGCGTTGTTGTAATACCAGGACAGCTTCATCTGCATGTCATTGGCTTCGGAGCCTGACGAGCCGAAGAGGATCTTGGACGCCGGGCAGGGCGAGATTTCCTTGAGCTTTTCCGAAAGCTCGATCACGCCGTCATGCGACTTGCCGCCGAAGGAATGGGTGAAGGAGACCTTGCGCAGCGCTTCCGCGCCCGCTTCGGCGATTTCCTGGTTGCCATAGCCCAGTGCCGTGCACCAGAGGCCCGCCATGCCTTCGATATAGCGCTTGCCGGTATCGTCATAAAGATGGATGCCGCGGCCCTCATTGAGGATCAGGGGGCCCACTTCGCGGTGACGGGCGAGGTTGGTGTAGGGGTGGATCACCGTTTCGATGTCGCGGACGGCCATGTTTGACAAGGGCATGCTGGTTCCTCCTGGGGAGGGCGGAGTATAACAGGGGAAATGGCGATGGGAACAGGGGCGCATTGAAAGGCAGATGCGCGTGGCGAGGCCCCCCTGAACCGAAACGGTTAGGACCGCATCTCCCGCAGGCCCTTGGCCTCCGCATAGGCGAGACACTCCGCCGACGGACGAATGCTGGCGCTGGTGGTGGGGGAGTGAAGCGACGTTGCGGCGGCGGCGTTGCCGAGGTCCAGGCAGCGGTCCAGTGGCCAGTCCTCATGGAGGCCGAAGAGGACGCCTGCATAAAAGGCGTCGCCCGCACCCGTGGAGCCTGCGATTTCGGATTGCGCCACCTTGACGGAGGGGCGCTTCGAGACAGCGCCCGAGCGCTTTACGGCAACGGCGCCATCGGGGTGGTGAATTCCGGCGAGGTCCGTGATGCCCATATTGAGGAGCTTGCGGCAGGCCTCTTCCGCGACGGACCAGGAGAGGCGGCCACCCGGCGCCACATCAAGCCCTGTTATACTGGCTGCTTCATAGTCATTGATCACGAAGACATCACAGAGCGGCAGGCAGGGCGGGACCAGTTTCCGGAGTGTTTCCGCAGGCGCCGGGCACAGCTCCAGGCATGTGACCATGCCCTGCGCCTTGGCGGCGGTGAGCAGCGTGCGCCAGCCGTCGGTTTCATCCAGGTGGCGCGCGGTGCCGGGGCTTCCCAGATAATAGAGCTTGGCGGTGCTGCCTTCGGGCGGCATCAAATGCTCGACCCGCATCATATTGTTGCAGCCCAGCTGTGCGAAGAAGGTGCGCCGCCCGGTGTCTACACAGGACATGACATGGGTGTGGCTGGTGATGGCACCGGGAATGACGGTGACCTGCGCGGTATCAAGCCCATAGCCCCGCGCGCTGGCGAGCATGGTTTCGCCATAGGCATCATCCCCCGCTGTCGCAAGAAGGGTGACGGGGAACTCCGCACCGAGCTTCAGGAGGCCCGCACCGGCATTGTGCGGCGGGCCGCCCGCTGCCATTTCGGTGCGGCCGATAAAGGCCAGCGTTTCCTCCGCCGGCCAGTGATCGACGAGGTGGACGATATCGAGAACCACGATGCCGGCGAGGACGATGCCCCGCCTGGTCACTTCTTGTAGCCTTCGAGCACGGGCTCGGTGATCTTCAGATCATCCTCGAGGCTGCGCTTGGGTTTGAGGCCCTTCTTGGCCAGCGTGGCGTGATAGCTCTTGACCGCCTCCGCTGCCGTGACCTCGGATTCGATCACCGGGCGGAACAGCGCCACCAGCTCCAGCGGGCTTTCCGCCAGATTGATCTTGCGGCCGAAGAGGGCGACCCGGGCGCCGCTCTTCTCGCCCTGGGCGAGCAGCTCGAAACAATCGCGCGTGGTGCCGGCGGAGCCGCCCAGAATGCCGATGACGAGACCCGGATCGTGGCTGGCGAGTTCCTCCATCGCTTTCCGGCCGTTGAACGGCATTTTGAGGAACAGCGGGCGCTCCACCTGGGCCATGCCGGCGAGCACGCGGATGATCATGTCATTCACATAGAATGGCATGGCATCGGAGGAGAGGTTCTGCGGCGCGTTGGGATTGAAGATTTCGAGGAAGTGGCGGAACTTATGCTTGACCGCATCTTCGCGGAACTCGCGATAGGCCTCGACACTGGCATAATCGCGATCAAGGATGTTGTTGAAGGTGACGGAATAGAGCCCGAGATCGCAGAATTTCCGGACATAGGAGAGATTCGCCGTGCGCCAGGGGCGGGAGGGCTCCTTGTTGTACTGCGCGCCGCGGGGAAGCCAGATATCGGTCGTGTCATTGGCGCGGATCGCTGGGGTGACGTGCGATTTCTCGAACACGCCATCGGCGACCATCGGTTCGATGTTGGAGACGGCCCCCAGCATCACGTCCATCTGCTTCTGCTTAACGATATCCACGATGGTCTGGCGGAATTCGGGGATCGAGCGGTGCTTGCCCGACTGGTCCAGATAATCCTGGGCGCCGGTGCCCTTGATGCCGAAGGCATAGTCCGGGTCTTTAGCATCCGCGAGGATGAAGTCCCTGGGCTTGTACTTTCCGGCGGCGATGGTCTTCAGCTTCTTGTCGAGCGATTTCACGAGGCGCGTCTTTCCTGCAGGTTGGTCCGAAGCGGCCAGTTGTACCAGCACCGGCGCTATGGACAATCGCAAACTTGGGCTTTTCCTGAGAGCTCCGCCGTTGCAGAATGGGCCCCATGACAAATCTCGTGATGATCCCCGCCTTCGGCTGCGATGAACGGCTTTATGCCGAAATCGCGCCGCTTCTTCCTTCCAACGTGCTGAGTTCCACCATCATCGCCGATGGGGACAACATGGCCCATTGCGTGGAGCAGGTGCTGGCCCAGGCACCTGAGAAATTCGTGGTCCTCGGTACCTCCTTCGGTGGGCGCGTGGCACTTGAGACAACGCTTGCCGCCCCTGAGCGGGTGCGCGGGTTGGTGGTGATCGGCTCCGGGCCCGGCCCCGTGGCAGACCCCCGCGCCGGCTGGCGGCGCTCCGAGCGGCTGCGCGGCGGCGAGGCGGATCAGGTGGTGGCCGAAATGGCCGACATGATCGCCCATATGGAGGGGCCCCATGGTGCCGCAGCGCGCCAGGCCTTCATCGACATGTGCGAAACGCAGGGTGTGGACCTCATGACCCGCCAGTCCGATGCGCTGGCCAAGCGCGAGGATTTGCGGCCGCGGCTTTCCGAGATCAAATGCCCGGCGCTGATGCTTTGGGGCGTGCATGACAAGTTCGCTGCCGCCGCGGATGGGCTTCGCATGTCCGCCGCCATCCCCAATGGCCGCTATGTGGAGCTGGCCGATTGCGGCCATTTCCCGACGATCGAATATCCCGACGAGACCGCCGCGGCGATCGACCACTGGATGGAGGATGTGGGGCTTTCGCCGGTGGTGTGACGGGAGGTTACCCTTGCTTTCCCTTCTCCCGACGCGACGCGATTGGAGAACGGGAAAGTCCAGGTGTTCTACTTCAGGCTCGCGATATAATCGGCAATCGCCTTGATGTCTGTTTCGGGCAGCATCGAGATGTTGCGCTGGACCTGACCCATGCCGCCGGAGGAGAGTTTGTCATAGCCCATCACCTCGCCATATTGCAGGGCGGAAGCGATGTCAGCGGCGTCGGTGTAGCGGCCGCGCTCGATCAGGCCCAGGAGGCTGGGCACCCGGCCCTTGCCTTCCGGGTGGGGGCCGCCGGCGAAGGCCTTTGAGCTGTCCAGCGCCATGAAGATGTTGCGCGGGGTGTGGCATTCCTGGCAGTGGCCCGGGCCGTTCACCAGATAGGAGCCGCGGTTCCAGCTTTCGGACTGGGCGGGATCGGGTGTCCACGGTGTGGGGTGGAAGCCCACCCATTTCCACAGGCCGATGCCGCGGCGGATCAGCGGTTCAGCCGGAATATCTGCCGCACGCTCAGGCGATTTCACGGGGGCAAGCGTTGCCAGATAGGCGCGGATGTCCAGCACGTCTTCCGGTTTCATATGGGCGTAGGACGTGTAGGGCAGCGCCGGCACGAGGTTTTCGCCCTCGGGCGAGATGCCGCGCTGGACGGCATTGAGGAACTGCAGATCCGTCCAGCCGCCGATGCCGGTTTCAGGGTCGGGTGTGAGATTGATCGGATAGAGGACACCAATCGGCGTCTGGAGGGGGGCACCCCCGGCTGGGATGGCTGCGTCCACCGTTTTCAGATCAGGCGATGGCTGGTGGCAGGAGATGCAGCCGGCCGCGTGGTAGAGCAGTTCGCCATTGGCCACATTGGGCGTGTGCTGCGGAATATCGGCAGCCGTTAGCGGCTTCGGCGTGCTGAGGACCCAGAACGCCAGAAGCCCCAGCGCCGCGAGCAGCGCCAGGGCAATCAGTGTTTTCCGGGAGAAGATCCGCAGGGATCAATCCTCGGCCTGGCGGAATTTCTCGTGGCAGCCCTGGCAGGACTTGCCGAGTGCGGGGAAGGCCGCCTTGAAGGAGGCTTCGTCCGCCGTGGCCTTGACCGCCGTGATGGCCTTCACATAGGCCTCTCCTGCGGCGGCAAAGCCTTCCTTATCCGTCCAGATTTCGAGCTTTGCTTCGGTTTTCAAGGCACCGCCGGGCTTGGTATCCTCGCCCCACCAATCCGCCCAGCCGGCGCAGGCCTTTTCGGCACCGGCCACGGCGGCATCAATGGCGGCCTTGTCATAGGCGGCCTGGCCCTTGAGGACGGGCACCATCACCTTCATCATGGCGCCATTGGCCTTCATGCAGGCCTCACGCGCTTCAATGGCTGCCTTGGCGTCCGCCATTGCCGCGGAGGAGAGGCCCAGGGCCAGAACCCCGGCCGTGAAAAGTCCCAGAACCGTCTTTGACATCATGTGCGCTCGTCCTCCGATAGGTTGTGTGATCGATATCATAGTACGCCCGGTCCCTTCGACTTATTCCATCACAAATCGGTGTTTGCGAAGGCGCTGCTAAGTCTTTGTTCACGCTGCCGCAAAACGGCCCGGATCAGGCCCTGTGGCCGCCGCATGCGGATTTCATGCTGCGCTGCATCAGATATTAGTGCGCCGTTAAGGCCCGGGGACCGAAAATGAACGCCGGCAGACAAGAGACGAGGGAGACTGACATGCCGACCGAGGACGTACAGCAACAGCAGGCGCCGCAGCTGCGCAAGCGCAAGGAGATCCTGAGCCCGGAACTCCGCGAAGTGCTTCACATGCTGAAGTCGCTGGAGGCGAAGCCCGCAGCCGGCTGAACCCGGTCAAAAAGGCTTGAGGCGGAAGAGGGCGGGATCATCCCCGCCCTTTCGCGTTCTCAGGCGAGGGTTCTGCAGCGCGCGAGGGCGGCCTTGACGGCCTCATGCAGTTCATTGCGGTTGGCGGGCTTAGGAAGCGCGATATCGAATGTGTCCTGCCATTCGCCGTTCCGCACCGAATCCGCCAGGAAGGCGGAGAGCGCCATGAGAGGCGTTGCCGCGATGTGGCCGCCCATGCTGCGGATCGAGCGGGCGGCGGTGATGCCGTCCATGATCGGCATTTCGATATCCAGCACAATCACGTCGAATTCGGCTTCGGAGGCGCATTTCACCGCCTGCTCGCCATGGACCACCGCTTCCACGTCACAGCCCATGCCCTTGAGCATGGCGGCGGTGACGATGCGCACCGGGTCACAATCCTCCGCCAGCAGAAGCCGCGGGCGGCCGCCATGGCGGGCGCTGAGCTTCAAGGATTTGCGCTCGACGCTCGTGCTCAACACCGCCGGCTCTGCCATCATCCGTCCTGACCTGTTTCGTTGAGAATCGAGGTTAACGGCCAATGGTTTTCAATTGGTGAGGTGTACGGGTTTAACGATCTTAAGGTAAATTTTCACTTGGTGCCGAACATGCGGTCGCCCGCGTCGCCCAGGCCCGGCACGATATAGCCGTGGTCATTGAGGTGGCTGTCGACGGCTGCCGTGTAGATGGGCACGTCCGGGTGTTCGGCCGCCACCCGGCGGATTCCTTCCGGCGCCGAGAGCAGGCAGACCAGGCGCACATCCTTCGCACCCTTCTCCTTCAGGCGCTTGATGGCATAGGCGATGGAATTGCCAGTGGCCAGCATCGGGTCCACCACGATGACCGGGCGCTCATCGATGTCAGACGGGACCTTGAAGTAATATTCAACGGGCTGCAGCGTGACCGGATCGCGATAGAGCCCGATGTGGCCGATGCGGGCTGAGGGCAGCAGGTCCAGCATGCCTTCGAGCAGGCCGTTGCCGGCGCGGAGGATCGATACGATGACCAGCTTCTTGCCCTTGAGGATGGGCGCGTCCATGGCGGTGAGGGGCGTTTCGATCGATTGCGTGGTCATCGGCAGGTTGCGCGTCACCTCATAGGCGAGGAGCAGGCTGATTTCGCGCAGGAGCTGGCGGAACACGGCGGAGGGCGTGTTCTTGTCCCGCATCAGGGACAGCTTGTGGAGAACCAGGGGGTGATCGACCACGACGAGCGATTTGGGAAGTTGGTCTTCGGCCATGGCAGGTCTCCTCTCGAGTGGACCCCGTTTTGGGCAAAGCGCGGCCCGAATACAAGCGGGTGCGCCGCTCATCCACGGTTTTGCGCGCGGGATCGAAATGGGCGCTTGCAACCGGGACGCGGCCTGCTTATATCCGTAACGCTTCTCGTTACAGAAAGGAGACCGGTGATGACCGCAAATACCCCCATTCCGGCCGGTACGCGCATCGGCCATGTGCATTTGAAGGTGGCTGACCTCAAGCGGGCGCTGGACTTCTATTGCGGGGTGCTGGGCTTCGAGCTGCAGCAGATGTATGGCCGCCAGGCGGCCTTCGTTTCCGCCGGGGGTTATCATCATCACATTGGCCTCAACACCTGGGAAAGTGCCGGCGGCTCCCCGCCGCCCCCTGGAACGACGGGGCTTTATCATGTGGCGATCCTCTATCCCACCCGCGCGGACCTTGCTGACGCGCTGAAGCGGCTTGCCGCCAACAACGTGCAGCTTGATGGCGCGGCGGACCATGGCGTGTCCGAGGCGCTGTACCTTCATGACCCTGACATGAACGGCATTGAACTCTACTGGGACAAACCGGAAGCGCAGTGGCCGCGTAACCCCGATGGCAGCGTCGCCATGGGCACGGCCCGGCTGGACCTCAACGACCTGATCAACACCAAGCAAGAAAAGGAAACTGCATGACGAAAGTTCTGGTGCTTTACTACTCCGCCTGGGGCCACATGGAGCAGATGGCCTATGCCGCTGCCGAGGGCGCCAAGGAAGCGGGCGCGGAGGTTCACGTGAAGCGCGTGCCCGAGCTCGTTCCGGAGGACGTGGCCAAGGCCGCCTGGTACAAGCTGGACCAGAAGGCGCCGATCGCCAAGCCGGAAGAACTCGCCGACTATGATGCGATCATCTTCGGCTGCGGCACGCGTTATGGCACCATGGCCTCGCAGATGCGGAACTTCATCGACCAGACGGGCGGCCTCTGGGCCAAGCAGGCGCTGATGGGCAAGGTGGGGTCCGCTATGACATCCTCCGCCACGCAGCATGGCGGCCAGGAGTCGACCCTTCTCGGCTTCATTCCCACCATGCTGCACCACGGCATGGTCGTGGTCGGCCTGCCCTATACCTGGGCCGGGCAGTCGGGCGTGGACGAGATCCGCGGCGGTTCGCCCTATGGCGCCTCGACCGTGACCAATTCCGACGGCAGCCGCCAGCCCGCCCAGCATGAGCTGGATGGCGCGCGCTATCAGGGCAAGCATGTGGCGGAAATCGCCGCGAAGCTGGCGGGGAAGTAACTCCCGCGCTGCCATTTCCACCTTCCACGATCGCCGGACTTGATCCGGCGATTTTTTTGTGCCGGGCTTGGGTGAGGGTGGGGAGAGGAGTGTCGCTTATCCCCGGAGCGCTTTCGGCAACTCCTCCGCCAGCAATGCGAGGTCCTCCTCGGTTCCCGCCGTGATGCGGATGCAGCGGTTCAGGGGTGCTACACCTGGCATGCGCACGAAGATGCCGGCGGCGGCGAGATGGTCTAACACGCGCTTCGCATAGGCACCGTCCTGGCCCAGATCGACGGTCACGAAATTTGTGGCGGAAGGCAAGAGCGTGAGGCCGTTGGCGCGGGCGATGGCACTGATACTTTCGCGCGCCGCAATGACTTTGCGCACCACATTCCGGAGATGCGCCTGATCCGCCAGCGCCGCGATTCCCGCTATCTGCCCGATCCTCGTGACGCCGAAGTGGTTTCGCACCTTGTCAAAGGCGCGGATCAGATCGGCGTGGCCCACGCAATAGCCGAGGCGGAGCCCCGCCAGGCCATAGGCTTTGGAGAAGGTGCGGAAGCGCAGCACATTGGGATTTTCCACAGCAAGCGGCGGAAGCGTGCCCTCTGGTGCGAATTCGCCATAGGCCTCATCCAGCATGAGGAGCGTGCCCTCGGGCAGGTCTGCGATCATCCCTTCGACGGCGCCCGCCTTCCACCAGCTGCCCATCGGATTGTCCGGATTGGCGAAGTAGATGAGGCGGGCACCCTCACGCCTTGCAAGATCGAGCAGGGAGGACAGGTCCTCCCGGTCATCCACATAGGGCGTGGTGACGAGCTGGCCGCCAAAGCCATGAACATGGAAATTGAAGGTGGGATAGGCGCCGAGGGACGTTGCCACCTTCACGCCGGGCTCCACGAAGAGGCGAACCGCGAGGCCGAAGAGCCCGTCGATCCCTTCACCCACCATCACGTTTCCAGGTGCTATGCCCAGATGCGCGGCGAGCGCCGCACGGATCTCGTGATTTTCCGGGTCGCAATATTGCCAGCTCTCCGCCGCCGCAGCAGCAATGGCCGCGACCACCTTGGGCGAGGGGCCAAAGACGCTTTCATTGGCACCGATGCGGGCGCGAAACTTTGTGCCGGTGCGGCGCTCAAGGGCCTCTGGCCCCACAAAGGGGACGGAGGAGGGGAGACGCTCCACCAGCGGCGTGAAGGGCAGCGGCATCAGACGTATTTCCGCCAGTCATGCTCCTCGCGGAAGCCCAGCACATTGCGGATCTTGGCGTTGGAGAGCGGGGCTTCGTTCCCCACCATCGCGCGCTTCAGCGGAATTTGCGGCGCGTGCTTCTTCAGGAATTCGGCGGTGGATTCCTTGGTGGTGATGGTGTCATTGACCGCGTTGAACACCTGGAAACCGAGTCCGTCCTTCTCGATGCAGAGATGGACGATCTGGCCCAGGTCGCGCGCGTCAATGTAGCTCCAGGCATTGCGCTTGCGGGTCATCGGGTTTTCGAGGAAGCCCCGGAACATCGGATATTCATGGGGCTCGATCACATTGCCGATGCGCAGCGCATAGATGTCCGCGCCATAGCGCATGGCGAAGGCTTTGGCCGTCTTCTCGTTGACCACCTTCGACAGGCCGTAGGAATCCATCGGGTCGATGTCATAGTCTTCTTCCAGCGGGAAGTGATGATAGTCCTTGTCGCCTTCCGCGAAGCAGACGCCATAGGTGGTCTCGCTCGAGGCGATGATGACCTTGCGCACGCCCAGCTTCATTGCCGCTTCGATGACGTTGTAGGTGGAAATGGTGTTGATGGCGAAGGTGGTGTTGTCCGGCGTGATCAGCACGCGGGGCACCGCGGCGAAGTGAACGACGGCATCCGGTGCGGAGGGGGGCTTGCCCCGGTCATAGCCTTCAAAACCATGATGCATGGTGAGGGCGTTGAACACCTGGCCTGAATCGGTCACATCGGTGATCAGCGTGTTGACACCCGGACAATCGAGCGGTTTCAGGTCCAGATTCAGAATGTCATAGCCCTTGGCCTTGAGCCAGGGCACGACGTGCTTTCCAGCCTTGCCCGAGCCGCCGGTGAACACGATGCGCTTTGCCATTGATGCCTCCCATCCGTTGATCCCTGTCTGTTAGGAGAGGCGGGGAGGGCTGGCAAGGGCTGCCGGCCGGCTTCGTCAGCTAGCCTGGGTGGAGGGCTGGGCATCTTCGCTGTGGGCGATTTCACGCGCGCGGTCGATCTGGGTTTCGGCGTGCACGTCTCCTGCTTCGCCCGGCATGACGACCGGCACGGTGAGGCACAGGCTTTGGGTTGGCAGCACGTTGCGCCAGTCCTGGATCAGCTGGCGGTAGGCAACACCCACATTGCGGATTTTGCGGTCCAGATCAAACAGGCCCAGCGGATTGACGCGGCCGTTTGTCTCGCGCAGCGTCGTGTCCCAGTCCACCTGGTCCGTCAGGCTGTACCAGGTGAAGCCGACGATGGGGACGCCGTTGTTGCGCACGCGCAGCACATTGGCCCATTCCTTCCACAGCCAGTTCACCGCCTCCTGGCCGGAAGGCCCTTCATTGTGGTTGGTTTCGGTGTGCATGACAGGAAGCCGGTAACGGTCGAAATACTGGCGGGTGATCTCGTCATAGCCGAAGACTTCGCCAGCCGGGCGGATCGTGCCATCGGCGCAGACGCGGTGCTCGTTGGTCTCATAATAATCGTTGCCCATGATGCAATGCTGCTTCAGGCGGTGGACAAGGAAGAAGCGGTATTCCTCGCGCGACATGCCATTGTCGAGAAGGAATTCATAGACCTCACTGTCCACCCGGCGGCCGTAATTGAGATCGAGCGGCAGGAAGCGGAGCGAGTTCAGATGCTCGGCGGGGCCGATCGCCGCCGGGTTCTCGGCATGAAAATATTCCGAAGATTCGGACTGGATGAAGATCGCATCGGGCCTGACTGTGAGGATCGCCTGCATGGCAAGCACATTGGCCTTCACGATGTGCTTGATGGCGGTGACATAGGATGTGTCGGACGTTTCCTGCTCGTTCCACCAGCCATTGCGGGCGGAGAAGGTGGCGCAGATGAACATTTCATTCACCGGCGTATAAAGCTGCACCCAGGGAAAGCGCTTGGCGAAGGCCAGCGCATAGGCTTCGAACTGCTCCGGAAAATCCGGGTTTTGGAAATTGCCGAGCCAGTCGGGGACGCCGAAATGACAGAGATCGACGATCGGAACGAGCTTGAGCCGGCGGATTTCGGCAAAGGTTTCATCGGCGAAGCTCCAGTCATAGCGGCCGGGGCCCAGCAGCGTGCGATGAATGGGGGGCCCAAAGCGCAGAAAGCCGATCCCCATATCCTTGACGATGGCGAAATCTTCGCGCCAGCGCTCATAGAAGTGGCAGCTTTCCATCTGGTCCACGCGGGTCCGGCCATGGTTGATGGTAGGATTCGAATTCTCGATACCGGTACAGAACATGAATGTGGTGATGGCGCGCAGTCCTCCCTCTTGAGTGCCCCCGCGGGGAAACGCCGGGGGCCCCGGATTGTTTCGTCAATAGCTTTGAGATACGGGCCAGACGGCATCTTCGTCAGCCCGCGGCGTGACGCTGTCCAGCGGCGCATCAAGCGTCCAGACGACGCCGTCCGGCGGGTAATCGAGCCGCGCACTGCCCTGAAGTGCGATCTCCGTCATATGCGAAATGAGCTTGCTGCCAAAACCACTGGCAATGGGGCTTACGACGGGAGGGCCGCCGAGCTCCCGCCATTCCATGGTGAAGCGCTGCTGGCCGCCTGCTTCCCCGGTTGCCCAATGGATGGCGACCTGGCCCTCGGTGCTGGAGAGAGAGCCATATTTGCCGGCATTGGTGGTCAGCTCATGAAGCGCCATGCCGAGCGCCTGCGCGGCTGCGGGGCGGAGCTGCAGGCTGGGCCCCTTGAAGTGAATGCGGTGGCGGACCAGATCCCGGAAATGGGCAAGCTGGGACTGAACCAGATCAGAGAGATCAACCCCCTGCCAGGCATTGCCGACCAGGAGATCATGGCTGGCGGCGAGACCTTGCAGCCGCTCGCTGAAACGGTGCGCAAAGGCGCGCGGCGAGCCCCGGGCGGAGGTTTGATGCGCGATCGACTGCACGACGGCCAAAAGATTTTTTGAGCGGTGATTGACCTCCGCCATCAGCAGGCGAATCTGTTCTTCGGCGCGCTTCCGCTCGGTGATGTCCTGGATCACGCCGATCATGCCGGGCGGCATGCCGCCCGCGCCATAGATGGGGCGGCCCAGGGCCGAGACCCAAAGCCTCGCGCCATCCGGCCGCAGGATTCGGTATTCGATCCGGTAATCGGCGCCACTTGCAAGTGAGGCCTTCACGGCCCTGACGGCACGCTGCACATCATCGGGATGAAGCAGCGACTGGAGGCTTTGCCAGGTGATCTCTTGACCGGTGGGGATGCCGAAGATGGCGCAGGCCTGCTTCGAGAAGCTGATGCTGTCGGTTCCTGCATCCCAGCTCCAGTGGCCCAGCTGCGCGGCGGAGAGGCCAATCTGCAGGCGCTCTTCGCTTTCGCGCAGGGCATCCTCATAGCGCCGCCGATCGCTGATGTCCTGCACGGTTCCGACCAGACGCGACGGCCGCCCGCGCACAAAGAAAGCGCGGCCCGCCGCCATCAACCAGCGGGTGACGCCGGTTTGCCGGTGGATCACCCGGTATTCGGCGCGGTAGTCGCCCGTGCCCGCGGGATCCACCGCGCGCGCCAGCGCTTGCGTGACCGCTTCCCGGTCATCCGGGTGGATGGCGTTCATGAACACGGTGTCGCTGATGGCCTCATCCGCGGAGGCACCCCAGAGCTCCCGGATGCGCTGGTCCCATAGGCAGATGCCAGTGCTGAAATCATAATCGAAGATGCCGAGCTGGGCTGCCTCCCGCGCAATGCGGAAACGGGCTTCGGAATCGCTGAGGGCGGTTTGGGCCTCGACGCGGGCCGTCACATCCTGAGCCAGCATCACGACTTCGCGAATCTGGCCTGCCTCGTCCTTCACCGGATAGGTGGTGGCCTCCACCCAGAGGCTGCGGCCGCCATCCACCGTGAAGGAGGCGTTGTGGCGGAGCGGCGGGGTGTGGAGCACCTTGCCGGCGAAGGCACGATTGACGAGGGAGCGTGCCGGCTCCACCTTGAAATGCGGATCGTGGAATATATTATATTGGCGCATCGCTTCGGCGGAGACCCCAAAGTTACGTTCCAGTGCCGGATTGACGGCGATCGTCTGCCCCGATGTATCGAAGACATGCACCATGAGAGGGGACTGCTCGAAGAGTGCGCGGAAGCGGGCATCGCTGTCCCGCTTGGCAAGCATTGGCTTGGTCGTCTCGGTCAGGAGCGTCAGCACGCCGCCCACGCCGGAACGGGCGCGTGCATCATGTATGGGGCTGCGGCTGTAGGTCCACCAGGCATCCTCCACGGCACCGTAGCGGCGGATCGGGATCAGGCGATTTTCATGCCATATGCTGCCGCCGCCCTCCATGATGCCGCGCATTTCAGCTTCGACAAGGTGGTGTGACTCAGGCCAGGCCTGGGCCGCGGGACATCCGAGAATGGCGGGGTGTTTTTCAGGCCCCAGAAGCGAGGCGCACCCGTCATTATAGAGAAAAATCTGCTCCTCGCCCCAGGTGATCGATGCCGGGTGGCGAGTGCCCAGCATGATGCCGGCCGCGGTGCGCAACCCATCCTGCCAAAGTTCTACTGGACCGAGCGCCGTTGAAGCCCAGTCGTGCTGGCGGATAAGCTCCCCCATCCTGCCCCCGCCATTCGGCCAGGGGGCACGTTCCGCTGCCATTCATGGCCTCTCAGCATTTGCCCCGATTTGCACAGAACGCAAAAAGGTTCTTCCTGGTTCCTGCAGGGCTGCCCTGGAACTTTTTGCAAAGTATTGCGGTTCGAAATTTACTTTCAATGGAGGACTGACATGACCGACCTTGGACACAGCCACACCGGCAATCTTGCGGCCCAGCAGCGCGGCACTGCTTTGAGCGGCCCCACATTCGGCCCGCCCGATGTCGTTGTCTTCTTGCTGATCCTCGCGCAGATCTGGGGACCGCTCGCAGCGGGTGCCTTCCTGCATTCGTGAAAATAACGAAGGCGAGCTGCTCTTCGCACGGAACCGGCTTGCGGGGTTCACGTTGCAGCACGCGACGTCACATTCCACCGGAGGATTAGCCCATGGCCAAAGAGAAGACGCTCGAAGATCTGTTCATCGATACGCTGAAGGATATTTACTATGCCGAGAAGCGCATTCTGAAAGCATTGCCCAAGATGGCGAAGGGCGCAGAGAGCCCGAAGCTCAAGAGGGGCTTCGAGAAGCATCTCGCCCAGACCGAAGACCAGGTGGAGCGCCTCGAACAGGTGTTCGAAATCTTTGGCCAGCCGGCGCGTGGCAAAAAGTGCGAAGCCATCGAAGGCATTCTTGCCGAGGGCGACGAGATCATGAAGTCGTTCAAGGGCACGGCAGCGCTTGATGCCGGGCTCATTTCATCAGCCCAGGCGGTGGAGCATTACGAAATCACGCGTTACGGCACGCTGAAGCGCTGGGCCGAAATGCTGGGCAAGCGAAATGCGGTGGCACTTCTTGACCGCACGCTGAAGGAAGAATCCCAGACGGATGAACTTCTGACGGCCATTGCCGAGCAGGCCAACCAGACGGCGCGGAAGCCAGCCGCCAGCAAGGGCGCTGCGCCTGCCAGGAGCCGCGGCAGCAAGAGCCAGGGTGCGAACGCCAACGCTGAGGATACAGCATCCGACAGTGGCGCCGAGGCTGACGCCTAACGCATCAACCTCAGACGAGAACAACAGCCCGGTCCAGCCCATGCGGCGGGACCGGGCTTTTCCTTAGTGTCTCTCGCTTCCCGGCTCGAAGCAATTATAGGTGTTGCCGGCCCAGTTGATCTGCGCCGTGGCGCCGCTTGGATATTGCGGGCCGTTGCAGTCGTGCCGGGCCCTGTCCAGAAGGTCACGGTCTGACTGGAGCGACATGTCCGGCCCGCGCCACCCGCCGGCGCCCGGACGGAACCCGCCGCCGCTTCCGCCATGCCCGCTGTTGTCATGGCCGCCACCACCGCCGTCACCACGGCCCCCTCCGCCGCCGCCCTGACCGCCGCCGCCACCACCTCCGCCCCCACCGCCGCCCCCACGGGCGAGCGCGGGCTCAATCGCGGTGGTCGCGATGAATGCGATTGCAATGAGCGTGGTAACGAGGCGGAAGGACATGACGAAGCTCCATAATTAACTGTCTGCCACGTCATAGCACGCCTGCGTTGCGGGTTCATCCAACAGAATCGTGTACCGGCGCCCCTACTTTCGGGTGTTGCAGGGATGTTGCACCACCCAAGGAATAGAAGGGGTGTCGCAGAGATTGTCCTCAAATACACTTTTGCGGCGCGAGTGGTTGTGTATAGGATTCGGGCAACAGGGGAGGTACCGCCATGAATTCAAGGTTGCACACGTCACTGGGCCTTGCGTGTCTGCTGGCCGTTGCGCTGCCAGCTGCGGGCCATGCGGCCGACATTGCGCCGCCACCCGATACCAGCGATTGGAAATTCGTTGCCGCCGGCTATCTCTGGGGCTCCGGGCTTGATGGGCAGGTGGGCGTCTTCGGTCTGCCGCCGCAAGACGTGAACCTTACCTTCAAGGATCTGCTCGAGAATCTCGATGGCGCGGTGATGGGCATCGGCGAGGCGCGCAAGGGGCGCTTCATGCTTGGCGCCGACATGACCTATACCCAGCTCAGCGCGTCGATCCCGACGCCCAGGGGTATTCTGGCGCAGAAGGTGGATGTGACCGCCACCAACTGGATGGTGACCGGGCTTGCAGGCTATGCCCTGTTCGAGACGGATGCCGTGCGCGTGGACGGCGTGGTGGGTGGCCGGCTGTGGTCGGTCAACAATGATTTCGACGTGAAGGGCGGGCTGTTCGGCGGCCGCTCCAATTCCGACGGCGCCACCTGGGTTGACCCGCTGGCCGGCGTCAAGCTGAGGATCGACCTCACGCCCCGCATCTATTCCACCAGCTGGGCGATGATCGGCGGCTTCGGTGTCGGCTCCGACCTGATGTGGGATCTGATGGCGGGCGCGGGCTACAAATTCAACGATACGTTCTCGCTTTTTGCGGGATACCGCGCGGTGAGCGTCGACTACAGCGACAACGGCTTCGTTTACGACACGGTCCAGCAGGGGCCGGTCTTCGCCGCGGCATTCCAATTCTGAGTCGGTGATGAGCGCGATGTGAACAGGGAGGTTCAACTTTGAAGCGTCTCATTCTTGCAATGTCCCTCGTATGCCTGATCACTGCCACCGCCGACGCGCAGGAGCAATCCGTCGAACTGGCCAAGCAGCTTGCCAATCCGGTGGCGGATCTGATCAGCGTTCCGTTCCAGGGGAATTACAACAGTGGACTGGGGCCCGCCGAGGACGGCAACCAAACTTACATCAATGTGCAGCCCGTCATTCCCTTCACCCTCAACAAGGACTGGAACCTGATCTCCCGCACCATCCTGCCGGTGATCACCCAGGATGACATCTTCCCCGGCGCCGGCTCGCAGTTCGGCGTTGGCAACACTCAGCAGAGTCTATTCTTCTCGCCGAGCCAGCCGGTCAATGGCCTCATCTGGGGTGTGGGACCGATCTTCTACCTGCCCACCGCATCCGATTCCCTTCTCGGGCCTCAGAAATGGGGTGCTGGCCCCACGGGTGTGGCGCTTTGGCAGGGCGGCCCCTGGACCATGGGCATTCTCGCCAATCAGATATGGTCCTTCGCAGGTGCTTCAGGCGATGCGGATATCAACCAGAGCTATTTCCAGCCCTTCCTCTCCTACACGACGAAGGATGCATGGACCTTCACCCTCAACACGGAATCCACTTACAACTGGATCACCGAAGAATGGTCGGTGCCGATCAACGCCACCGTGGCCAAGCTCCTCACCTTCGACAAGCAGCCGATCAGCCTCTTCGGTGGCGTTCGCTACTGGGCCGTCTCACCGGATGAACAGGGCCCGACGGGCTGGGGCGCACGCTTCGGCCTGACATTCCTCTTCCCCAAAACGTAACCAGGATTATCCCGACATGCGCCGATTGATCACTGCTGCCTTTGCCGCCGGCCTTCTCGCCCTGGGGCTGGGCACTGCCCATGCCCAGCAGGGCATGGGCCCTTTCATGCCCAATGAGGGTGGAACCATCACCACGGCATGGTCCAACGCCTATGGCCCCGATGCCGAATCCTGGATGACCTTCGCCAAGGTCGGACCGCAATCGTTCGATATCAATTATTCGAGCTCGCGCGGCATGCGCGCGGTGCGGCGCATCATGCTGCAGGACCGCTACACCGCCCAGACGCTGGTGCTGGGCTATAACTCCAAGATGCCGCTGGTGATGCCAAATACGACGACACTCGGCACCTCCGCCGCCGTTCTCGAACAGCTGCGCACCACGGGAAGTGCGCCGTCTTCCATCATCTATGACGCGGCGCTGAACCAGGTGAGCGGCGCGTTCCAGCTGGTCAACGCCAACGCCAAGTTCGAAGTGCAGCTGGGAAACCAGGTGGTGCAGGTTCCGGCCATCACCGCCACGGGCCAGTTCAAGGGCCGCTCGAAATCGGCCTCCGGCACATTCACCTTCCTCAACAACAAGAACAACCCTGTCCTTCTCGAGTATTCAATCAACTTCTCGGGCGAGGCCGTGCCGCGCACAGAGCGCGTGGTGCGCGCGGTTCCGGGTGCGGCCCTTCAGGGCGAGATGCAGCAGGCGCTGGCGACCGTCGGCAAATACCGGACGTATGGCATCCACTTCGATTTCGACAAGGCGTCGATCCGGGCCGAGTCCCAGCCGCTGATCAACGACATGGTAACGACGCTCCAGAACAACCCGCTGTGGACGCTGCGCATCACCGGTTATACCGACTCGATCGGCGATCCAGCCTATAACAAGAAGCTTTCCCAGGCGCGTGCGGACTCGCTCAAGGCGGCGCTGGTGAAGCGCGGTGTCAACCCCGCGCGACTGCAGACCGCAGGTGCTGGCGCTTCCAATCCGGTCGGCCCCAACAACACGCTGCAGGGCCGCGCACTCAACCGCCGGGTGGAGCTGGAGCGGACAGACCGCTAAACCGGCCGTCTTCCCATCTGATGACGGCCCCACCGCGGGGCCGTTTTCGTTTGCACTGCACGATATTTCTGCACCTGAAGTAAATATTGCAATTGATGAAGAGTTGGGTCACCCTCCCGCGCAACGGGCCGATCAGAGCCCATGACGGCACAGGGAGGGACGGACTTGGCACTACTGGACGTGCGCAATGTCTCCAAGAGCTTCGGCGCCATCAGGGCGCTGAGCGATGTCAGCTTTGCAATAGACGCTGGTGAAGTCGTCGGGCTGATGGGCGACAATGGCGCCGGCAAATCCACCATGGTAAAGTTGATCGCCGGCAATTTTCCGCCCACGGAAGGCGAGGTCGCGGTCAATGGCCAGGTCTGCCACTTTCACAAGCCCATCGAGGCGCGGGCGCGCGGCATTGAAGTGGTCTACCAGGACTTGGCGATTGCCGATAATCTGACCGCTGCACAGAACGTATTCTTAGGCCGCGAGCTGACCAAGGGCGTCTGGCCCTTCAAGGTGCTCGACAAGCAGGCGATGATCGACAAGTCCGCGGATCTGTTCGCCGAACTCAAATCCGAAACGCGGCCACGCGATCTGGTGCGGAAGATGTCCGGCGGACAACGCCAGGCCGTCGCCATTGCCCGCACGAGGCTCTCCGAAGCGCAGCTGGTGCTGATGGATGAGCCCACGGCGGCGATCTCCGTCCGCCAGGTGGCGGAGGTTCTCGAACTCATCAGGCGCATGAAGGCGCAAGGGGTGGCCGTCATCTTGATCAGCCACCGCATGCCGGACGTCTTTGCGGTGTGCGACCGCATCGTGGTGCTGCGCCGCGGCACCAAGGTTGCCGACAAGCACACGCATGCCACCTCCCCCGAAGAAGTGACCGGCCTCATTACGGGAGCGATCCGTGCAGCCTGAGCAAGCATCCACTACGGGCGGGCACGCCGTGCTTTCGGACGTCGCGAAAGTCAAGGAACATACGATCCTGCAGGCGGTGCTTGCCAGCCAGGCCTTCTGGGTGACGGTGGCGCTCGCCATTCTGGTGGGTCTCATGACGTTCTACGAGCCGACCTTCGGCACAGTGGACAATGCCGCCAACATCACCCGCAACTTCTCGCCCTTCGGCATCATGGCGCTGGGAATGACGGTCGTCATCATCACCGGCGGCATCGATCTTTCTGTGGGCTCCATCATGGGTCTCGTCGCCATCGTGGCGGGCGTGTTCCTGACTTGGGAATATCCCTGGTATGTGGCCTTTGCAGCAGGCCTTCTGGCGGGGATCGCCTGTGGCTGCGTCAATGGCTTCTTCGTCGCCTATGTGGGGATGCCGTCCTTCGTGGTGACGCTCGGTATGCTGTCGATCGCGCGTTCGCTGGCGGTCGTCATTTCCGGCAACCAGATGCTCTACAAGTTCGGCCCAGATGCCCACATCGTGAAGTCGATCGGCCAGGCGAAGTTTCCGGTGCAGACGCCGGGGGACTCTATTCCCGACTGGATACCGCAGCTTTCGTCCCATTTCTGGGTGATGATCGTGATGGCCCTGTGGGTGGGCTATGTCTTCATGTTCAAGCCCTGGGGGCGGCATCTCTTCGCCATCGGCGGCAATGAAAATGCGGCCCGTCTCACTGGCGTTCCAGTCGACCGCATCAAGTTCCAGGCCTATGTATTCTCGGCCTTCACGGCGTCCGTCGCCTCGCTGCTGCTGCTGGGTTACAATGGGTCCGCCATCAACGCGATGGGGCAGGGCTATGAGCTGCGCGTGATTGCGGCCACCGTGATCGGCGGCGCCAATCTGATGGGGGGTGCGGGCACCGCATTCGGCGCCATCATCGGCTCGGCCTTTCTCGAGGTGATCCGCAACGCGCTGCTGATGGCAGGGATCGATTCCAATTGGCAGGGCGCGTTCGTCGGCGCCTTCATCATTCTCGCGGTGCTTCTGGGGCTCCAGAGCGGCGGCAAATCACTGATTGCTGCAACGCTCGACCGCTTCATCCCTGGCAAGCGCCGCTAGAACCCGGTTTCACTGCGGGACAAGAACACAGTGGAGAAACAAATGTGGAGGAAACCAGAATGAAAAAATACCTGATGACGGCCGCCATGGCGCTTGCCGCCATGACGATTGCCGGCTCTGCCGCGCAGGCAAAATATGTCTTCGCGCTTGTTCCCAAGAACATGAACAACCCGTTCTTCGATCAGGCCCGCGATGGCTGCATGAAGGCGCAGGCCGAGTCCAACGGCGCGTTCGAATGCATGTATATCGGGCCCGGCGAGCACGGCGGTGGCGATGAGCAGGTCGCGATCGTGCAGGATCTCGTGGTGAAGAAGGTGGACGGCATCGCTGTCTCACCGGCCAATGCGGCCGCCATGGCCGTGGCCCTGCAGGCCGCCAAGGACGCCGGAATTCCGGTTCTCACCTGGGACTCGGACCTGCTGCCTGAAAACAAGGACCTGCGCGTTGCCTATATCGGCACGCATAATTACGAGATCGGCACCAATCTCGCCAAGGTCGTGAAGGCCAACAAGCCCAATGGCGGCACGATCTGCATTCAGTCGGGTGGTGCGGCCGCGGCCAACCACAATGAGCGCATGCAGGGCATTCGCGACGAACTCTCCGGCACAAAGTCAGCTGCCTCCCCCGGCGACAAGCTGACGGGCCAGGGCGGCTGGACCGAGGCCGAAGGCTGCCCGCTCTACACCGATGACGATTTCCCGAAGTCGGTGCAGCAGTTCGAAGACTTCATGGCCAAGAACCCCAACGTTGACGCCTTCGTGCCGACCGGTGGCTTCCCGCAGTTCATTCCCGATGCGAACCGCGCGGCCGTCGAGAAGTACAAGGACAAGATCGCTTCGAAGTCGCTGGCCCTTGTGGTTGCCGACACGCTGCCGATCCAGATCGAGCAGATGAAGGAAGGCCTGTCTCTGGGCCAGGTTGGCCAGCGTCCGTTCGAAATGGGGTACAAGACCATGAACGCGCTGAACGACATGAAGAACGGCAAGGCGGCTCCGGCCGACCCGACTTATACCGGGCTTGACGTGTGCACGCCCGAAACGGCGGACACCTGCATCGCCAAGTAAGCGGCGCACAAGCAACCGGCAAAGCGGAAGGCGGGGTTCGGGCGAACCCCGCCTTTCCCGTTTCGGAGAGCTTAACCGCGCTGCCCCGGCCGTGTTAAGGCTTGTTCCAGGACGGAGGAATGATCATGCAACAGACGGATGGAGCGCCGCGCGGCGGGCCGGGCACGGCATCGATGCTCGAGAAGTTCGCGCTTATCGTGATGTTCAGCCTGCTCTTCGCAGGGGTCTATCTGGTGTTGCGGCCATTTCAGCTTGGCCTCGTCTTTGGTGTCATCCTCGCCGTTGCGGCCTGGCCGCTGCGCCAGTGGCTCATTCGCAAGGGCATGTCGCGCCGCGTCGCGGCCGGGTTGATGCTGGTGACGCTCCTGGTCTTCGTTCTGGCGCCCGTCATGCTGACGGCACCGGGCCTCGCCGTGGAGATGAAGACCCTCGCAGAGCGCGGCATGAGCTGGATATCATCCTCACCGCCGCTTCCCGCCTGGATCACTGGCCTTCCCTATATCGGCAGCCAGATCCAGACGAGCTGGCAAGGGCTGCTCAGCAACACGCCCGATACCAAGGCGTTGATCGTTTCCTACGCGCAGCCGGCGCGGAGCTTTCTCACGGCTGCCGCGGTCGGGCTGGCGAGCAGTGTGTTCGATCTCACCGTGGCGCTCGTGGTGGCGACGAGCCTCTGGGCAAATGGGGAAAAGCTTGCGGCGGCGCTGCGGCAGATGCTGGTGCGGCTTGGGGGGCCGCATCTTTCGGGCTTGCCCACCGTTGCAGCCGCGGCCACGCGCGGGGTGTTCTATGGAATTGTCGGCACCGCCGCGATTCAAGGACTGCTGATGTCGATTGGCATGCTGGTGGCCGGCGTTCCTGGTGCGGCACCCCTGGGTTTCGTGACGCTTCTGTTCGCGATCAGCCAGTTTGGCGGTGTGCTGATCAATTTCGTCTGGGGTGGCGCAGCCTGGTGGATCTATTCCACATCGGGAACGGGCTTCGCCTTCTGGTTCATCGTGGTGTGGGGTATCTTCGTGACCTTCGTCGATAATCTGCTGAAGCCCATGCTGATCGGCTCAAGCCTGAACCTGCCCCTGCTGCTGGTGACGCTCGGCGTCTTTGGCGGCTTCATTTCCTTTGGCTTTCTTGGATTGTTCATCGGCCCCACGCTGCTCGCCGTGGCGTTTGATGTGATGGGTGCGTGGCGTGAGCGATGGCAGGCGGACTCTACCACCACTCTCCCTTAAAAAATCGCACGGGGGATTCGGCGGGGCTTGTGGCCGTGGCAGAATATGTGTCTCTTGGCTTGGTGACGGTGGTGAAACGGGGATGAAAGCAATGAAAAATGCAGCCTTATTTGGTGTGCTGATGGCAACTGTCTGGGGGGTGCCCGCCATGGCGGATGGCTATCCCGCCATACCACTGTTCTCAGGCAGCAAAACGGTCATGGACGAGGAAATTGCCTATCCCGCGACGGGAAAGGCACATGTCAACGCCCTGATTGTTGTGCTGGGGCCGGGTGAAAAAACGGTGCTGCACAAGCATGGCGTTCCGACCTTCATCCATATTCTCGAGGGCGAGGTGACGGTTGATTACCAAGGCCGTGGAACGCGCACCTACCGCCAGGGCGAGTCTTTTCTCGAGGCGATGGATGTCATCCATGCCGGCAAAAATACAGGAACCATGCCGGTGAAGATCCTGGCCGTCTATATGGGGGCGGAGGGAGCAACGGACGTGATCAAGACGCCATGAGCGGACGTCTTCCCCAGCGTCAGCCCGCGCGGCGCTGACGCAGAAGCGGACGGCGGTAGGGAAGTTCTCCTTCATCGCGCACGCGCAGGAAGCGGATGTAGAAGAATACGCTGATCCAGCTGACCAGCGCCGGGTAGAGTGCGAAGGTGGTGTAAGCCAGATCGGCCGACGTGTGGGTTTCGCGCAGCACCGTGAAGGCGGCAACAGCTGTGAGGAAGGTGATCATCACGATTGCCATCGATTGCGCGGTGTCGAGGGCTCCCCTGAGGCCCGCAATGCCGACGAAGCCCCAGAAGAACAACATCATGAAAAAGCTGCTTCCGAGAAGCTTTCCGACCACGAGGGCGTGAAGCGACAGGCCGGCGGCGATCCAGAATAAACCCCAGTAGCGCGTGTTGCCCATGATTCTCCCCATGTTCCCCAATCGCTCCTGCGCTTCCAGGATGCGGAGATACAGCCGAGCGTTTCTTAACAGATTGGTAGGATTTTGTCCTGCGCTACTTAGCGTGAAAAGGCCCCAATACGCTGTTTCTTCAACACATTCATGTTATGTAATTCAATCTTCAGGAGCAGAGTTTTCATGTTCTGCGCGAGCCCAGTTGACAGGCTGCAGCATTCGGGATTCTAAGGGGCAGCGATCCCATGATTTTGCGCAGGGGAATGGATGGCGGCATCCGAATCAGATTGCATGCCGCCAGATGGCTTCCGGCGGCGGGTTCGGGTGAAATGGAGTTTGTCTGGTGACTTTTCATGTGATGTCGTGGCTTGCGGGCGCAACACCGGTTTGGCTGAGCCTCTGCTTGATCGCAGCATTGGGTGGTGTGTTCTGGCAATTGCGGCAGATGATGAAGCGCATGGACCGGCATGGCGAAAGCATTGCCCATATGGACGAGTGGGCCGACACCGTCGAAGAGACCATTTCGCAGCTTGAGGACCGCTCCCGGCGGGGGCCGCCTTCGATATCTTCCGCGCCACGTTCGACAATCGACCTGAAGCGCTGGTGGCAGAAGTAGTGTTGCTTACCATTTACGGCGGGTTTTGTGGCAGCTGGCATTCCCTAGCGACACATTCATGTTATGTTGCAGAGGCGATTCGCCAGATTGACGGTGGCCGTCCGTGAGCGCAGCAGACCGAACCTACTATGACGTGCTGGGTGTTTCCCGCGATACGCCCTTCGTCGTCATCAAGGCTGCCTATCGCGCACTTGCCAAGGAATATCATCCGGACAGCGGCAGCGAGGCCGCGGCAGAGCCCGAACGCTTCCTCGAACTACAGGATGCTTATGCGGTGCTTTCTGATGCGGGAACGCGGCGTGCCTATGACGGCGCGCTGATGGAGGCGGCGGAAACTGCGACGGAACTGGTTGAGACACGGAGCGCCGTGCCCTTCGCCGGAATGGCATATGACAGTCCTGCCCTGCAGGTCATCCACGCGCGCTTCATGCTGTTTTCAGAGCCTCTGGCCTCGGCCTTCCACGAGGCGGCCTCGACGGAGCGCAGCGAAGAAGATCTTCTGACCTTCGCACAGCTTCTCGAGACGCATTTCCTGAACGAATATTTCGGTGGCGACGAAGATGTCTGCGCCATGGCAGGCCTTCTTCTGCTTCAGTGCCGCAAGCAAGCGCTGTTCGAACTAAATGAACTCGCCGGTGCCATGACGGGCGTGGGCCGGGCAGAACGGCGGCGGCGGCTCTCCGCATTTGCAGACCGCCACTTCACGGAACCATCTGCCTATTCTTCCTGGCTCAAGGCGAGATTTGTGCCGCATGATCCGGCGCCTGCAGCGCCTGATGTGTCACGCGTGCTTGCCAGCAGGCAGGCTGTTGCCCGGCAGCGGGGCTTTTCGATGCGCTCTGCGGCGAAGGTGGTCTGCTGGTCCTTCGCCATGTATCTCGGCATTTGCTTCGCGTCCGCGTTCAGCGGCTAGTTGCGGGGCCCCGCATCATTCCGGGTCATGCGGGCGTGGAAATCACGGGCCCAGCTGGCCAGTCTGCTTCCTGGCTCACGCTGTGTTGCCGGCGCGCCTGTGGCTCCCGCAATCTTGCGATGAGTCGCATATTGGCGCGCCAATTCGCGCCCGTCGATTTCGCGGAATGAGGCCGGCAGCAGAGACTGCGGCACAGGCCCTTCCTGGTGCTGGGGCGTCCAGCCCTGCAGAATCTTGCGCGCGATTTCGAAATCATCAATTGCCATGAGACCCGCTCCTCCGGTTGTCGTCTTCAAGTGCTCGGACAGGAACGCAATCACTTACAAACCAGACCTTCACTGCGAGGCAAATGCCAGCGCACGCTCATCTTCCGGCTGCAGATTTCGGGCCAGACAGGTGAATAGAAGGATTTCATGGGCCACCTCTTTTCTGAGGCCCCATCGGTTACCGGGAAATGCCGGACGGCCATCTTCATAGACGGCCTCGCGGTAGCCCGGGTAAATCATGCAGCGATCGTCGACATCGCCGCGATAGAGATCGACAACGCGTTTCAGATCGGACAAAGCGCGGCGTCTGACCGGGTTGCCGTCCGGCAGCACACGGTTCAACGCACCATTCACCGCGCCGTGGGAATCTTCCACGATGCGCGCGAATGCATCGCGGAGCGCCTGGCGCTTCTCTTCATCCGTAAATGTGTTGCGGCAAATGTCTTCGGCCACGACGGCCGTCCAGAAATAGAGCAGCGTGCAGCAATAGGGCGATTTCCACAACGTCCTCATCAATGCCGGTTGCCGCGATTCCAGAATGTGCAGCGGGCGAACGCAGATGCGATGAATTCGTTCAATCGGCTTGCGGAGGCGGAACCACGTCAGCATGAGACATGCCCCTGGTCACACGCCAGCACCCTGGCATTCCGCTGCGTCTCCGCAAAGCCGAAAACCAGAACAGTGTGACTCATCTCTGCCAGCCCGTGAACATCATGTCTCAACGTCCTGCGCTGCCCTCAGGCCCGCGTGTTGCAAAGGAGCTGCGATGCGAGAACCCTGTGGAGCTCGCGGAAACCTCAGGCGCAGAGAGGCTCACCGGCGGTGGCGTCTGCTGCACGGGTTTCAGCGTCATCTCCAGATCTCTGGTGAAGCTGCGGTTCACGTCATCCAGCTCCTTGCGGAGCCGGTCCACCGCTACGAAGATGAAATCGACGTAGCTCTGGAGAACCGTTTCGGTTGTCTCGGTCGCGTTCTTGCGGAACTGGTCGTTGAGCCATTCGGAGCGCTGGGCAACCCCCTCGAAGGACCGCTCAAGGTTCGATTCAAGCGACCGCAGCGTTTCGCGCGTCATCGATGACAGTCGGCTAGGGATCGAATCGATGATCAGGCGCATCTGATCCGACAGGCCGACAATCGACCCTTTCAGCGAACCATCGACCTTGGCAATTTCGGTTTCCATCCGCTGCGCGACGACCGAAGGCAGATCCTTGATCACGGCGGCGAGGCGGCTTGAACTGCGCTCGGCGGTTTCGCCGATCAAGTTCTCGAAACGTGCCGTATCGGCGTTGACGCGCTGCACCAGATCCGAAGAACTGGCGGCAAGCCGGGTCTGCAGCGTCATGGTTGCGCCTTCGATCTCGCGGCTCACCGAGCTTACGAGGCGCGAGGCGGCATCGTTCAATTCCAAGACGCAGTTGCTAAGATTGGTCTGGATGCGCTCGTCCAGCGCATTGACGGAGTCGTTCATGTTGGCGAGGGCCCTGTCGGCCACGATGCTGACCTGGGTGACGGGCTGCTGCAGCTTGTTGACAACGGAGGTTGCAGTTTCCGCGAGGAAGCCAAGCTCCCGAGAAAGGGCCGCGACCCGGCCCGTTTCTTCCACCACGATCGTCTCCAGCATTCCGCGGAACCGCTCGGCATGGGATTCGACGGCTTCCTGGAACAGATCAGTGCTTGACGTTCCGAGTTCGGAGAAGAGAGACCGGCTCTTTTCGAGGGTCGAGGAGATGTCACGGCTGAGCTGCTCGATCACTTCGATGTTGGCGGTGGAGAGCATCGCGGCATCGGCAATCGTCTCCGACAGGGGGCTCAGGCGGCCGATCGTGGCGTCAAGCTGCTCGGGAAGGCGGGTGATCGTCGATTCGAACTTCAGCATTCGCTTTTCGATTTCGGGCGCCACGGTATGATTGGCGCGGTTGAAATCTTCGAGGCATGCCTTGAGGTCGCGCGTGCTCTGCTGAAGCCTGCTGCCGACTGACTCCAGGATGCCGCTGGCATTTTGCGAGATGGTTTCGAGAGACAGCATGGTGCTCTCGAGTTTCGAAATGACAGGGAGGATCTCCGTCGAGATCATGACGCCGGTGCGCTGCAGGGCTTCGCGCTGTACTTCGCTGGCCTCCACAATGCTGCGCATGTTGGAGATGTTCACGTCAGCCGACTCGGTCGATTGGCGCATGGCTGCGGTGATCTTGTTGGACAGTGCCGCCGTTCTTTCGTCCAGAACCACCATGCGGGAGTCGATGTCTGCGAAGAGACGCTCGAAAGAGGCGTTGATCTTGCGATTGGCCTCTTCAGCGAGAGGGCTCGGCTCCTGCAGACGCTGGGTGACGAGCATCATGCGGCGCCAGATCTCATTGCTGGCCGCCTGGCGGTGCGCCGACAGTGCAAACAGCCACTGTATCGCCGCGATCACCGCGATCGACATCAGGAAAGGCGAATACTGCGCAGGATTGCGCAGCAGGGCTGCAACCGCGGCTCCGCTTCTGAAGCCCATAAGCACAGTGAAGAGCAGGCAGAACACGATGGTGGCCACCACGGCCGCCCAGAAGTAACGCGAGCCCACGAAGGTTGGCGCCTGGCGCTGGTAACGCTGGCGTTTGCTGTCATCATTGGCGGGGCGGTCACTTACGGCATCGAAATCTTCAAGATCCCGTTGCGCGGCCAATGGCTTCTGGCTGGCAACTCGTTCCGTCCAGCGCGCGGCACGCATTTGCGATGCGTCCAGGAACCGGTCCTCCAACTCAAGGCTGTGAGTCGATTTCTTCTTGGACGCCGGCGTCTTCATTCATTCCCCCGGGGCCATTCAGGCCTCAATACTTGAAATCGATTGTAGACAGTCGTCCCGGAAATTAAAATGAAATTAACGAAACTGTGGAAAAAAGAAGGCTTCTTTCGGGCTCGCGAACCCGCTGTTCCGGCAACCGACAGTTGCTCGTTTGCACAGCTCGCCCCGTGCGATTCACAATCAAAAAACAATGCAGTGTCCGCGCGTAACATGCGGACGTGATCTCCGCTAGGAGGCGGAACGTCACGAATGCGAATTGTGTTGCGATGTGACCTTGTTGCAGCACCTCGGCGGGCACAGCCCCCATGACGGCTTCCACTGCCTTGCGCCCATGTTGGTCCGTGATATGGATGCGATGAGAGCCAAGGGGAGCGGGCGTGCGGCGGGCATCGGAATGGTTGTCTGAAAGCAGCAGACGGCGGTTGCTGTTCGCGCTCGGAGGCATTGGTACCGGATTGGTGTCCGCGGGTTTCGCGACGCTGGCCGACACAACGCAAGCCTGGTTCCGGCGATTCGAGCATGGTTACTCTGGCCTGATCTGGTTTACCGCACCCGCGGGATTCGCGTTGATCGCCTATCTCGCACGGCGGTATTTTCCCAACTCACAAGGCAGCGGCATTCCGCAATGCATCGCGGCAGGAGAGACGGCGAACGATGCGCTGCGCCAGCGGCTGCTGTCGTTCCGGGTGGCAGCAGGCAAGGTAATGCTGACGGCGGCGGGCTTTCTGTTCGGTGCATCGATCGGCCGGGAGGGGCCCAGCGTGCAAGTTGGCGCATCGCTGATGTGGGGTCTGCGCAGCAGCCTGGAGAAGGAGCACAAGGCGCTGATCCTGGCGGGTTCGGCTGCCGGTATCGCCGCAGCATTCAATGCTCCGCTGGCGGGCGTCGTCTTTGCGATTGAGGAGTTGAGCCGCTCCTTCGAAGCGCGGACCAGCGGGCTCATCTTGACCGCCACAATTCTCGCCGGTGCGGCCGCCATGGCGGTCACGGGAAACTATGACTATTTCGGCGAAACCACGGGCACCATAAGCCACTGGCAGGACTGGCTTTCCCTGGGTGTCATCGCCATTGCCGGGGGATTGCTGGGGGGCCTGTTCAGCCGCGCCGTGATTGCGATGGCATTCAACCCCGTCTTGCGGCGGGTGACGGGTGCGGCGCGTAGGCCCATCCTGTTCGCGGCGGCCTGCGGGTTTGTGGTTGCGCTCTGCGGCTGGCTGTCAGGCGGGCTCACCTATGGCGCAGGCTACCAGGAGGCCTTTGACATCATCCACCATGACAGCAGCGTGGCGTGGTTCTACGTGCCGTTGAAGATACTCGCCACGACCGCCTCTGCGGTGAGCGGCATTCCGGGCGGGCTGTTTTCGCCGTCGCTTTCGGTGGGAGCGGGGATTGGTGCCGTTGCAGCCGAGTGGCTTCCGTTTTCGGCGGGCAGCGAAACGCAGTTCGCGCTGCTGGGCATGGCGGCCTATCTCACGGGCGTTGTGCAGTCGCCTATCACATCGGTTGTCATCATGGCTGAGATGACGGGCAACAACAGGATGGTCCTGCCGCTCCTCGCTTGCGCCATCGTTGCGCAGGCTGTTTCACGTGCTGTGTGTCCGACCTCAATCTACCATGCCCTTGCCGAAGGCTTCCTTCTCAAGGAACGCGACGGCTGAGGATCAGATGGTCCGCGGCTCCGACCAGATCGAGGCGAGGCCAGCGGCGACCACGATCGCCGCCCCGGCATAGGTCGAGAGATGCACGGTTTCATGAAAGATCACTGGTCCCATGATCGAGGCATAGACGACGCTGAGATAGCTCAGCGGCTGCACCGCGCTGGCATCGAGAATGTTGTAGGCCTTGATGAGAAGATAGTGGCTGGTCACGCTGGTGAGGCAGAGGGTCGCCATCCAGCCCCAGTCGAGCGGCGCCAGCTGGCTCCAGTAGAACGGACCGATGAGGCAGATCACGGCGCATCCGGCAACACCGGTGTAGAAAAAGCTCGTGAGGGGCGGGTCGAGGCGGCCGGCCATGCGCGTCAAAACCACGTAGACCGCGAACATGAAGGCGCAGAGAACGGCGAGCAGCACCGTCATATCGAAGAAGTCGCCATGGGGCTTCAAGATCAATAACACGCCCAGGAAGCCCAGTAAGACTGCACCCCAGCGCAAAGGCGACGCGCGCTCGCCGAGGATCACGACCGACAGGACGGTGGCGACGAGCGGGGTGGCCGCGAAGATGGCCTGGGTGCGGGCAAGGCCGATCACCGCAAAACAGGTGATGGCCAGCACGATCTGCAGTGCCAGCAGCGCTCCGCGTGCGATCTGGAGCCAGGGGGCCTTGCTGTGCGCCGTGGCGGGAATGCCGCCCCGAACGCGTTGCGCCAAAACCAGCGCGAAGCCGGCAAAGGCCCAATACCGGATCATCGTGACGAAGACCGGCGGATAGAGTTGGCCCAGATGCTTCGAAATACCGTCTTGAAGCGAGAATATGGTGATTGCGGCGAGAGCGAAGGCATAGCCCAGGCGGCGCTCGCGCGGGCTCAGTGTCATGGCGGTGGATCGGGGCATTGGCCTTGCGGCTCTTAACGCCTTCGATATGCCAATGGGAAGGCGCCGCAGCGCGCCCACTGCACATGGTGGGGTTGTTTCAGACGAGCACCAGCCGCAGCAGATAGGCAACCGCCCCCACCAGCGCGACCCCGGCCAGATAGAGGCCGAGGAACCACAGCCACCGGCGCATCAGTGATAGTGCTCGTCCGGCCTGACCTTGCCGCGGAACACCCAATAGGAATAGGCGGTGTAGGCAAGGATCATGGGCACCAGCACTGCGGCGCCCACCAGCAGAAACTTCAGCGAGTTGTCCGGCGCGGCGGCATCCCAGATGGTGAGGGAGGGCGGCACCAGATGCGGATAGAAGCTGATGCCGAGACCGGCGAAGGACAGGATGAAAATCGCCACGGTTGCCAGGAAGGGCCTGAGGGTGTGGTTGTCGCGCAAACCAGTCAAAAGGGCCCAGGCCGCTGCGGCCAGCAGCAGCGGGACAACGGCGCTGTAGAGACCGGTGGGCCAGCCGAACCAGCGCTGTAGATATTCCGGCCGCAGCAGCGGGGTTGCCAGGCTCACGGCCCCGATGAGTGCCAGAAGCGCGAGGCCGAGCGGCTTGGCGAATCGGCGGGCGCGCGCCAGCAGCTCGCCTTCCGTCTTCACGATGAGCCAGGTGGCGCCCAGCGTTGCGTAGCCCACCACCAGCGCCAGCGCGGTGAGGAAAGAGAAGGGCGTGACCCAATCCCAATAGCCGCCGCTGTAGGAGCGGTTTGCCATGGAGACGCCCTGCACCAGCGTGCCCAGCGCCAGCCCCTGCGCGATGGCGGCCGAGAGCGACCCGGCCCAGAAGCCGAACTCCCAGAAGCTTTTCATGCGCTCCGTGCGGTGCACGAATTCGAAGGCCACGCCGCGGAAGATGAGGCCTAGAAGCATGACGATGATCATTGGATAAAGTGCCGGCATGACGATGGCATAGGCCAGCGGAAAGACAGCGAAGAGTCCGCCGCCGCCCAGCACCAGCCAGGTTTCGTTGCCGTCCCATACAGGCGCGATGCTGTTCATCGCCAGGTGGCGCTCTTCCCGCGTCTTGAGAAACGGAAAGAGGATGCCGATGCCGAGGTCGAAGCCATCCAACAGCACATAGGCGAGGACTGCGAAGGCGATGAGGCCCGCCCAAATGAACGCATAATCGAAGATCATGTTGAGTCTCCCCCGGCTTCCGTGGCGGCGACGGGCGTGATCCCTGCGGCGCGTGTGGGGCCAATTTCTTCGATGTCGATACGATCCTCCGGCCTTCTCGCCATCAGCCGCAGCACATAGAAGGTGCCGGAGCCGAAGACGAAGAAGTAGACGACGATGAAGCCGATCAGGGAGTAGCCCACGGCATCAGCGCGCAGCGGCGCCACGCTGTCCGCCGTGCGCAACAGGCCATAGACCGTATAGGGCTGGCGGCCCATTTCGGTGGTGACCCAGCCGCACAGCACGGCGAGGAAGCCGGCTGGACCCATCACCACAGCGGCGCGGTGAAGCCATTTCGCATCATAGAGCCTGCCGCGGAGGCGTGCCCAGCCGGACCACAGCCCTACGCCAAGCATGGCGAACCCCACGCCCACCATGATGCGGAAGGTCCAGAAGATGATGGCCGATGGCGGCCGCTCATCGGGTGGAAAAGCATCGAGTCCCTTCATCGGCTTGTCCAGGCTGTGGGTGAGGATCAGTGAACCCAGCAGTGGAATTTCAACGGCGTAGTTGGTGGTGCCCGTAGCCGCGTCCGGCAGGCCGAAGAGGATGAGGGGGACGCGGCCGTCCGGGTAACTCTCGAAATGTCCTTCGATGGCCGCGATCTTCGCGGGTTGATACTCCAGCGTGTTCAGGCCATGGCTGTCTCCCGCATAGAGCTGAAGGGGGGTAACCAGCAGCGCCATCCACATTGCCATGGAGAACATGATGCGCGCACCACGGCTCTGCGGCGTCTTGAGCAGATGCCAGGCGCCCGCCGCGCCCACCACAAAGGCGGTGGTGAGGTAGGCCGCAAGCACCATGTGGACGAAGCGGTAGGGGAAGGAGGGATTGAAGATCACCGCCCACCAGTCCTCCGGCACGAACTGGCCCTGCGCATTGATGGAATAGCCTTGCGGCGTCTGCATCCAGCTGTTGACGCTCAGAATCCAGAAGGCGGAGAACAGCGTGCCCCCGGCGACGATGGCGGTGGCTGCCATGTGCAGCCCTTCGCCCACGCGTTTGCGCCCAAACAGCATAATGCCGAGGAAGCCTGCCTCCAGGAAGAAGGCGGAGAGCACCTCATAGCCGAGGAGGGGGCCCAGTACCGGCCCGACCTTGTCCGCGAAGACCGGCCAATTGGTGCCGAACTGGTAGGACATCACGACGCCAGAGACGACGCCCATGCCGAAGGTGACTGCAAACACCGTCTTCCACTGTTCGAAGAGCGTCAGATAGGCCTCATCCCGCCGCCACAGCCAGAGCGCATTGAGCACCGCCAGATAGCTTGCGAGACCAATGGTGAACGCCGGAAAGATGATGTGAGCCGAAACGGTGAAGGCGAACTGGAAGCGGGCCAGATCAAGGGCGGAGATGTCGCTCAGCATGATGCCTCCATGGTTCGAACCTCTTTGCGTTTCAAGGCCCGGCCTGGGCGGCCTGCCCTGCCATTCTGATGAAACCGTTCTAGCGGCTCATGCTCTGCCTTGCCATATGATTTGCCAGCAGGGACGACTTGCCGCGCATAGGCCGCTGCCAAGCATGCGTGGGTTGATCGGACCTTACTTAGCTCAGGTTGCGGGCAGAACGAATCTGCGATCGCGAAGACGCTGTTCCCGGCTCCCGTAAGATAAAATTAACCACGACGCGCAATCGTTTGCCATCAACAATCGGAACGGTCAGCGCCATGTCCAACGACAATTACGGTCAGCTTCAATGGTTCAAGGCATATGTTGCTTCGGGCAGGGCGCCGCGTTGGACGATGGCCCCGGCGGACATCCATGGTTTCCTCACGGGACTGGCCATGGCGGGTCCGCTTCCCGATACGGAATGGACGAGCTGGATCTGGTCCGGTGACGTGCCGGAGTTCGAGTCAGAAGCGGAGGAATGGAGCGTGATGACCGACCTCCTCGCATATGAAGTGCAGGTGCGCGAGGCGCTCGGCAATTATCGGATCCTCACGGCTGCCATTCTTCCCCATGGCGGCAATGGCTGGTTCTTTGCCGCCGACTGGGCGGAGGGTTTCCTGCAGGCGATCGAGGCCAACCCGCACCCCTGGCGCAAGGCCGTGGACCTGGCGGAGCCTTCCCTCTCGGTGGTGCTCGGCACCTGCTATCACAGCCATGATGAGTACAATTCGGGCTACATCGGCTTCGAGGCGCTGGATGAGTTGAACTATCATCTTCGCCACCTCAACCGCGTCATGCAGAACGCGGCGGGCTATGTGGCGGCGGTGGCCCGCGCGGCCTGACAAAGACTTTGAGCATTTGGCCTGCCTCGTCCTAGTATTCACCCGGGAGGCCGAGGATGGCACAGGGGCAGACGGCGCGGCGCATCATGTTGCTGGGCGCCACGGGAACGATCGGGCGCGCCGCGGCTCAGGCACTCGTGGCGGAGGGTCATGACGTTGTCTGCTTCACAAGGGCTGGAACTGCCGAGACCGTGCTTCCCTCAGCGGTCACGATCCGAACCGGGCAGGTGACAGATCCCCCTTCTCTTCGGCGTGACGGGTTCAAGGGAGAGCCGTTCGACGTTCTGGTCTCCTGTCTTGCTTCACGCAATGGCTCGCCAGAGGATGCCTGGGCGGTCGACTATAAGGCACATGTTGCAGCACTGGATGCAGCCCAGGAGGCAGGTGTCCGGCACATGGTGCTGCTCTCCGCCGTCTGCGTGCAGAAGCCGCGGCTTCACTTCCAGCATGCGAAACTCGCCTTCGAGAAGGCCTTGACCGGCTCCGGCCTCATTTATTCCATCGTGCGGCCCACGGCTTATTTCAAATCGCTCTCCGGCCAGATCGGGAGGCTTCGGCAGGGGAAGCCTTATTTGCTGTTTGGCGATGGCCGCCTCACCGCAACGAAACCGATCAGCGACGGTGATCTTGCGCAGTATCTGGCACTCTGCATTCGGGATCCGGCGCTCCAGGACCGGATCCTGCCGATCGGTGGCCCCGGCCAGGCCTTCACGCCGCGCGAACAGGGCGAGTGGCTGTTTGAGATGCTGAAGCAGAAACCGCGCTTCCGCTCCCTTCCGGTTCCCGTGATGGATGGCATCGTCGGAGTGTTGTTGATGACGGGTGCCGTCTCACGGCGCATGCGGGCGAAGGCGGAACTGGCGCGCATCGGCCGCTACTATGCGACAGAGTCCATGCTCGTGTGGGACGCAGAAGCAGGGCGCTATGACGAGGCCGCGACACCATCATTCGGAAGCCAAACGCTTCGGGACTATCATCAGCAGATCATCGCTGGCGCGCCTGAGCCTGACAGGGGCGAGCATCGCGTTTTCTGAGCGGACTCAGAGGATGACGAGTTCCACGCCCTTGTGCAGCTTCTGGAGGTTGGGAAGGGATTTCGACTGCCACGGAATGCGGGTAGAGCCCAGCACCTTCATCGCAATCTCCGGCTGCTTGCGCAGTTCGATGGTGAATTTGGCGAGAAGGTTGATGCCGGAGCTGTTGAGGAACTCGAGCTGGGTCAGATCCAGCACCATGGACTGCGGCTTCTCCGCCAGCACCTGTTGCATGAGGTCGAGGATGGGTTGATAAGCGTCCGTTCCGGAAAGCCTGAGCGTTCCTTCGTAATGTATCGTGGAGCCTTCATTCCAGACATTGTAGTCGCCGGTCTTGATTTCCATATCAGGCAATTCCTTGGTGTTCAGTTGAGTGTGAGGGACGCATAGGTCGAGAGTACGACCGCGTCCCCAGCATGCGCTTCGCGGAAGTCCCAGCCGAGGCGCGCACCGTAATCATTCATGAGTGTGAGAAGACCGAGGCCCGATGCAGAGGAATTCTCATCGGCTGCGTTGGCCTCAATCCGCTCGATCAGCAAGTCGCCTGGGTCGCGTGTGGTGATCTCTGCCAGAAGGCCCTTGAAGCGCTCCGCCACGGGCGCTTCAGCGTAGTTGCTGACAGTCAGTTCGAGATTGTTTCCCTCGAGCGTGCAGTTGATCCGGATATCACCCGGGCTTCTGAACTTGATGGCGTTTTCCAGCAACTCATTAACCAGATAGATGATTGAATGCCGCGCATCCTGATAATCCCCGATGCTCTTTGCATGGTGGAGCGCGAAAACATCCCCCAGGAACTCGCAGGTTTCACTTGCGTGCTGCCAGCTGACGCCCAAAGGCCCTTCATGCAGCACCAGCGCCATGGAGAAGGCTAGGGTGCCATTGTTGTGGGCGATTTCTCCGAAACGAGAGTTCATGGGTTACCTATGTTTCAGGACGACGAGAGTGATGTCGTCATGGACCTTCTGAGTGCCGATATGGGCCTTGACGTCTGCGATGATGGCGGCCGAGGCCTCCGCTGCGCTTCCGCCATGGGCCTTGAGAGCGGTATCGATCAGCTTCTCGATACCGTAGAGCTTGCCGTCCTCGCTCTCGGCTTCCGTGATCCCATCGGTGAAGAGCACAATCATGTCACCCTTGTTGAAGGGCAGGCTGATGCTAGAGAGGAAATCCAGAATATTTTCCTCAAGCCCGATGGGGAAGCCGAGGTCCAGCGTGTCGAGGCGCTCGACGGCTCCATCACCGCGGATGAGGATCACTTCCTCATGCTGGCCGGAGATCGTCACCCGGTCATGGCTGTAGTCGAGGAAGGCGAGCGAGAGATGCTTGCCACTGCGTGTGCGTTCCACATTCTTGAAGATCGAGCGGTTCAGCACGTCCAGGAAGGCGCAAGGATCTTCAACACCGCGTTCATATAGCGCGCGCCCAACCGATTGCACCATCAGCATCAGAACGCCGCTTTCAACGCCGTGGCCCGTCACGTCGCCGATGCCGATCTTGGCGCCGCCGGGAACATAGAGAACATCATAATAGTCGCCACCCACTTCATCTGCGGGTTCAACGTGGCTGGCGATGTCGAGATCGGGAATCCGGTCAAGCTCGGCGGGCGTCGGCAGCACCATCATCTGCAGCCGTCTTGCTACATCCAGTTCGGCACCAAGCCGGAGGTTTTCATCTCGAAGCTTTTCGTAAAGCCTCTGGATCTCGGCACTGGCGGAGGCCAGCTCCCGCGTGCGGTCCGCAACGCGGTGCTCGAGCGTTGCCGTGTATTCACGGATCTCGCGGGCCATGGAGTTGAAGGCCGTTCCCACCTGGGCAACCTCGTCCTGGCCCTTCACCGGAATCTGAATGTCATAGTCCGCACGGGTCAGGCGTGCTGCGGCATCGGCCAGAGCCGTCAGGCCCGCGGTGAAGCGGCGTGACAGCGCCACGGAAACCGCCAGCACCAGAATAAGGAACGCCAGCACCGAGGCGAGAATGCCCTTTACGATACGGCTGGTCGCCGTTCCGATCTGATGCTGCGCGGCATAGAGCGAGGCATAGATCTCGCGATCCGGCACGACGAAGCCCAGCATCAGATTTTCCGCGGCGATGCCAGCGTTGGGCTGCCACATGTTCATGGGCTGCAGCGGGCGGAGCGCAATCAGCACGCCTTCCGGTTTTCCATTCCGTTCCACGGTCACATGGGTGATGGAGGTCGTGCCGGGCGCCGGCATCTGGAGCTTGGCGATATCGGCAAAGCGGCTCTTCCTGAGGCTGCGCTCATGTCCAGTGACGCCGGCGCCTGTCGCCGATTCCTGCTTGAGGCCCAGCAGATCCTCGCCTGCGGCATTCACCGTCAGAACATTGCCGCCCTGCTGCGAGAGAAAGGCAAAACCCGTTTCAGCAATCTTCACGCCCTGCACCAGCTCCGTGAGCTGCGCGAGCGTGATGTCCACACCCACCATGCCCGCCACATCGTCACGGGCCTTGGTATAGATCGGGTGGAAATAGCTGACGATCAGATTGCCCGTGATCGCGTCCACATAGGGCGCCAGAATGGTGATATCGGTTGCAACGGGCCGGGAAGAGGGATCCTTCGCCCAGCCCTGCCATGCCTCATAGACACCGGGGAAGAAGAAGTCCCACCAGTTCTGCTGGTTGTGGCCGGGGTAGAGCTTGTCGAATGTCTGTGCCTGATCGGAATAGGGCATGGTGCGCATGATGGGGCGGGCCTTCGGGCCCACATAATACATCTGCAACTTGTTCTGCCCGGTCGCCATGAGCGAAGGCACGAGAAGATCGAAATAGCCAGAATCGCGCACGGCATCTGCAACGTCCGCCCGCATATTGCCCGATGCATCGAGGAGATAGCCCCACACGCTGATGACGGAGGACTCACCAGCCTTGTTCTGCAGCCAGTGCTTATCAGGATCATAAACCATCTGATCCTGGAACGCCCCATCCTGGCTCAGCAGGGTGCCAAGGTCACGGCCAAGCTTGGGGTCATCGACAAGACCTTGCGTGAATTGGGCCAGCATCTTCACCTGGTCGAAGGTGCGGGCAAACATCAGGTCGGCGCGCTGCGCCGTCATGTCAATATAGCGGGAGAGGTACTCTTCGTTTGCTTTGCTGAGGCCGTTTTCGATTTCGTTCGAGGCATCACGCGAGAGCTGCTGAACGTTCCACAGCGCGACAGCGCCGCCCAGCAAAAGCGAAAGCAGGACGGCCGATCCGATGAGCGCGATGAACTTGGCACGGAAGCTGGTGAGGAAGCTTCCCTTGGCAGGCGCGCTGGCCTGGGTGCTGGTGGACACGGCGGTCATATCGGCTTGCGTGCTGAAGCGGCCCAGATCGGCCACCCGGCATAGCCCTTGGGGTGAAGGGCGGCATAGATGTGATCCTGAAAGCCGCGGCGGAACTTCGAGATGAACTCCGGCGTGTCGCCACGGTCACGGGCCATTTCGCCCGCATAGACATTTTCCCAGGCCTGGATCATGTCGGCGAAATCCTGCGGATCGCCATCGAGATTGGTGACCATGAAACTATCCACCTTGATGTCTTCGAAGCCTGCATCCGCCAGGTAGCGCCTGCTCTTGGGGCCCAGTTCAACGTCCATGCGGAAATCGGCAAAAAGCTTCGCCACTTCGGTATAAGTCCACTGGATCGACTCGCTCCGGGGTTCGCCCAGGCAATGCGAGTTCTTTTCGTTGGTGATGTAAACACGCCCGCCGGGCTTGCAGATCCGATACAGCTCCCGGAGGATCATGTCAGGCTTGTCGAAGATCTGCAGGGAATGGCGGCAGGTCACGAAATCGAACTGGTCATCCTCGATCACCATTTCAGATGCATCGCCGTAAACATATTCGATATCGGTTACACCAAATTCATGCGCCACCTTGCGGGCGTAATCCAGGCTCGAGCGTGAATGATCGAGGGCTAGAATACGTGAAGGCTTGAATTCCTTTTGCGCCAGCACCGCGAAATCACCAATGCCGCAGCAGATATCGGCCATCGTCATTCCGGGATTCAGGCCATGGCGCGGCAACAGGTGGCGCTCATGCCGCCAGGTGAGGCGCGTCTGGTTGCGCAGAATGGGAATGAAGCCCCCTTCCTCGAGGAAGGCCTGGCCGGGATAGAAGTCCTTGTCGTATTCGGTGACGGTAACATTTGGCAGACGGCGCGCCAGCGGCTCGAATTTGCGCGTTGACCAGCCCATGACACTGGATGTCACCACCTCGATCTTCAAGTCTGTGCGGCTTTGCCCGACCTGGGAAACGAGACCGGCAATAACCCGGAAAGCAACATTGTTGAGCCTGGCCAGCCGCTTCACGTTCAAGTAGAAGGTTCCGCGCACGGTGGACAACGCCTGGGACAGGGCCTCCGACAGCGGGCGAATCTCATCCTCGCTGCGCGGGCGCAGTTTGCCGGCGATGACGAATTCCTGATTGTTCTCGTTGAATATGGCCTGATAGCCCTGTTCCGCACTCATGCGTCTGCTCCTTCCAGCGCCAGCTCTGCGGCCAGCTTCAGCCGGTTTCCTGAAGCAGGCGCGATGCTGATGCGCGCACGATAATCAACCGCAATTTCCAATAGCCCCAGATGCGGATCGGCCCCGTCGGACGCAAACAGCGCAGACTGGTAGATCTCCACAACGTCAGCGCGTTTCAGCCGCTCCGCAGCTTCCTTATAGTAATGAAGGGCGCTCTCGTCACAGGGCAAATTCAGCTCGATGAGATCTGCCTCGCCGACGCGGCACACGCGGCAGGAGAATTCTCCCTCCGGTCCGTGATGGATGAACGCGGTTTCAAGGAGCTCATTCAGCGCTGAACTCAGCAGATTGGCAAAGAGCAGGGAATCCGCCCGATTATGGCTCACCATCCGTGCGACGTAGGACGAAATGCGGTCACAGTGCAACCAATCCGAGGCGAAAGCCTCGATACCCATGGAGATTTCGAGAAGCGGTTTGGTCCCACTCATTCCGTTGATCCTGGCTAGTCCTCAGGGCCGGCAGACCGGCGCTAAGTCCGGCCGCAGAGGAGCGCTGCAGTTTGTGAAGTTGTTATAAGGTGCCGCCACGACGCCAATGCTAGCGGTACCGTTTTGCATGAACAAGCAGATTTAGCTTGCGCTTTTTTCCATCTCGACCAAGTTTCCGCAGCATTCCGCCAGGATAGCACAGGAGAGCGACTGCGTGAGCCAGACCACCACCTCAAGAAAGGCACGTGCGCCGGTGTTCATCTCGGCTCCACTTGCTGCACTGGTTGAAGGAATCTACCGGGCCGATACGACCATCGGGGAAATCCGGAAGAAAGGTAACTTGGGAATCGGCACCTTCAACGACCTCGACGGCGAAATGGTGCTGCTGGATGGCCTGGTTTACTGTCTCAGGCCCCAAGGCGACGCAGAACTCATTGGCGACGATGTCCGAACGCCTTTTGCGCTTGCCACTCAATTCGAAGGCGATACTGAAGACAGATTTGATGTGCCCGTCGCCGAAAGCGACTTCGAGCACGCAATGCTGGACCTCGTGCCCTCGCCCAATCTCATGTATGCGTTCCGGATTGACGGACATTTCAACTATGTGCGTGCGCGGTCAGTGCCAAAGCAGAGCAATTACCTGCCGCTTGCCGAAATCGCCAAGCTTCAGACAGTCTTCGAATATCATGATATCGAGGGTACAATCGTGGGTTTCTATACACCCACGTTTCTCGCCGGCGTGCATCTCGCAGGGCTTCACCTGCATTTCATTACCGCCGACCGGCTCAAGGGCGGGCATCTTCTTGCCGCCGCGCCGAAAGATATCACCGTAAAGCTGCAGCACGCGCCAGCAATTGAACTGGGTCTGCCGATGACCTTCGATTTTCTGGCCATGGACCGCACGCGGGACATGGAGGCAGACCTCAACAAGGTCGAGCGTTAGGGAAAACCGGAGCGCCGGAGATCCGGCGCTCCGCTGTCATTTACATGTGGGCGGGGGTCGCCAGCGCCATGGCGCGCTCGAAGATCTCGATATAGTGATTCACGTTCTGGCCGATCAACTCCATCTTCGAGAACTTGGCAATTCTCTCTCGCGCAAGTTTCAACTCAGACTGCGGAACGATCTGGCGGATGATTCCGCAGGTCTCGGCGAGTGACATCAGGCAGACGTCGCGCGGGTCGGGCAGGGCGTCACGCAGCAGAACCTCCAGGAGCCTCAACTTAACTTCCCGGATTTCCTTACCGTCAATTGCCGGATAGCGGCGGGTCTTGAGGAACCACAGCAAGCGGCCTTCCGTCTCCACCAGAATCTTCTTTTCGCACAGCCGGGCCAGCGCCCTTTCGCGCACGGTGTCACCCAGCTCGATCAACTGATTGATCAGATTATCCGCGTTGCTGTCAAAATCAGGCGAAGACAGGCGGGACAGCACAGGATCGAGTGAGCTGTTGCCAGTCGGGGTCTTGTCCACAACCCAAACGCGATTGAGATCGCTGTCAAGACGGCCTTCGAGACCAAGCTCCATGATTGCCGCACCGACGAAGCCGGCACGCTGGTATTCAAGCGGAATATCGACAAAGCCGCCGTCTTCATCCTTGAGGGTGAGGAGCAGGAACTCCTCTGGAACTGTCAGCATGGTAAGGCCCCAAATAAAATTACTGCGGCGGACCGCCGCCTCCGAGGCGCACAATATCGACTTTTATCGCGAAGCGGTATCCTCATTTTAGTTGGAGCAAAGCAGATCCGCAGTTGCGCAGGCTTGACCGCACGTGCTCTCCTGCGTTACGCGCGGAGGACGGCTTGAGTATTGTGAAGGGGCATTGCGTGACCGGGCGACTCGACATGTCATTGGGCAATGACGTCCAGGAGGTGGCGCGAGTCATCGACAGTCTTGAGGAGTTCGGCGCTTCGGAGGGCATTGCTCCTGAACAGGCGCTGCGATTTGGGCTGGTGCTGGACGAACTGATCACCAATATCATTTCGCATGGTCTCAAACACCGCAGCGACGGTACCATCCAGCTCGCGATTGAGCATGCCGATGGCAAGCTCTGTGCCGAACTTGTGGACGATGGACCGCCCTTTGACCCGCTCGCCACCGAAACAGTTCCGCCGGAAGGTGATATTGAGCATCGCCAGATAGGGGGGCTTGGCCTTACCCTGGTGAAGCGTTTCATGGACCGGCTTGACTACAGGCGTGTTGATGGGTTCAACCGCTTGAACATGGAAATGAAGTTGAAGGCAGCCTAAGGCTGCTGCAGCAGGGAGACTAAGCACGTGACCACTCTGAACAATGAAGTAACCGGCGGCGTTCTCGTTCTGAAGCCTTCGCGCCGCATCGACTCGAGCAGCGCCAAATCCTTCGAGGACGATGCGTCCACCCTGCTGGAAAGCGGACCCAAGAAGGTCGTGATAGATGCAACCGATCTTGACTACATCTCTTCTGCCGGACTTCGGGTGATCCTGACGACGGCAAAGAAGGCGAAAGCGGCCGGTGGCGGCCTCACCATCGCTTGCGCCAAGAACAATGTGAAGGAAGTCCTCGCGGTGAGCGGCTTCGACAACATCTTTGGTCTGCACGACAGCGTCGCCCAGGCCATCGCATCGCTCGGCGCGTGACGGCCGTCCTCAACGAAACGGGTCTTGCTGCAAGGCTGGCGGAGGCGGAAGCTGAGCTTGCCTTGCTGAAGGCGGAGCTTGAAGACATCAATCTGCTTTACCAAGCCACGATCGAGCATGGCGAGGCGGTTGAAGATCAATTGGCCGAGGCCAATCTCGCACTGCAGAGCACGCAGAAGCGGCTGTCGGATGAACTCACCGAGGCCGCGAATTACATCTTCTCGATCCTGCCGGAGCCGCGCAAGGAAGTACCCCGCACGGACTGGCTGCTTGTGCCCTCAACCGAACTTGGTGGCGATAGCTTCGGCTATCACGAGATCGATGCCGATCACATGGCCTTCTACCTGCTTGACGTCTGCGGCCACGGTGTGGGTGCGGCCCTGCTGTCGGTGACGGCGATCAACGTGCTACGCTCTGCAGCACTTCCCAATACCGACTTCCGGGATCCGGGTGCTGTTCTCACAGCGCTCAATGACTCGTTTCCCATGGAACGCCAGAACAACATGTATTTCACCATGTGGTATGGCGTGTTCCAGCGCGGCACGGGCGAGCTCCGCTATGCCAGCGCCGGCCACCCGGCTTCGGTGCTGCGCAAGGCGGATGGAAGCGTGCACACGCTGGTAACGCCGGGCATTGCCATTGGCATGATGCCCAGTATGAGCTATCGCACCGCGCGTTCCCAGATCGCTGAGGGAGACCGGCTGCACCTTGTGAGCGATGGCACCTTCGAGGTGGAGACGGCGCCAGGCGAGATGCTGGAATTTCAGGCCTTTGTGGAACGCTTGAGCCGCAGTGAAACCCCCAGCGAAGTTCTGTCCTGGGTGCGGGGCCTGAACGGGCCCGGTCCGCTTCCGGATGACTTCTCCCTGCTGACCATCGACTTCTGAATGCGGCTTAAGACAAATGCAAAGAGGGCGGCTTGCGCCGCCCTCTGTTCCGTCTCGCTTGCCTTGATGATCAGGCGATGTCGAAACGGTCCAGGTTCATCACTTTTGTCCAGGCTTTGACGAAGTCTTGCACGAAGGTCTTCTCGCCGTCCGACTGGCCATAAACTTCGACCAGCGCACGCAGCTGCGAGTTCGAACCGAACACCAGGTCCACGCGCGTCGCCGTCCACTTCACGTCGCCCGTCTTGCGGTCCTTCAGTTCGAAGACGTCTTCGGCAGGTGTGGTTGCCTTCCATTCCAGCCCCATGTCGAGAAGCGTGGTGAAGAAGTCGTTGGTCAGGGCCTCGGGCCGCTTGGTGAATACGCCGTGCTGGGCGTGATCATGGTTGGCATTCAGCACCCGCATGCCGCCGATGAGTGCCGTCATCTCCGGCGCCGTGAGCGTCAGGAGATTGGCCTTGTCGACCAGCAGTTCCTCCGCCGAGAGAGAGTACTTGGTCTTGAGATAGTTGCGGAAGCCGTCAGCCGTCGGCTCAAGCACCGCAAAGGACTCGGTATCCGTCTGCTCCTGCGTGGCATCCGTGCGGCCTGGTGTGAAGGGAACCTCCACAGGGTGGCCCGCCTTCTTAGCGGCTTCTTCAACGGCGGCAGAGCCACCGAGCACAATCAAATCCGCCAGCGACACGCGCTTCTTGCCGGTCTGGGCCGCGTTGAATGCCGTCTGGATCCCTTCAAGCGCCGTGAGCAGCGTTGCGAGCTTCGCCGGCTGGTTGACGTCCCAGTCCCTTTGCGGACTGAGGCGGATCCGCGCACCATTGGCGCCACCGCGCTTATCGGACCCGCGGAAGGTCGAGGCCGAGGCCCAGGCCGCCGACACGAGATGCGAAATCGAGAGCCCGGTCGCCAGGATCTTCGCCTTCAGCGAAGCGATATCGGCTGCATCGATCAGGTCGAAATCGCGCGCCGGAACCGGGTCCTGCCAGATCAGATCTTCGGCTGGAACTTCAGGACCGTGGTAGCGGACCTTGGGGCCCATGTCGCGGTGCGTGAGCTTGAACCATGCCCTCGCGAAGGCATCAGCGAACTGGTCGGGATTCTCATGGAAGCGGCGCGAAATCTTCTCGTATGCGGGGTCAGACTTCAGTGCGATGTCGGTCGTCAGCATCATCACCGGCACGCGCTTGGAAGGATCCTCCACATCGGGGGCCATTTCGTCGGGCTGAATGTTCTTCGGCTTCCACTGCCAGGCACCGGCGGGGCTCTTGTTCAGTTCCCATTCGAAACCAAACAGCTTGTCGAAGTAGTCGTTGCTCCACTGTGTGGGCGTTGACGTCCACGCGCCTTCGAGGCCGGAGGTGATGGTGTCCCGGCCTCTGCCGCTCTTGTAGGAGGAGAGCCAGCCAAGGCCCTGGGCGGTGATATCCGCACTTTCCGGCTCTGCTGCGACATTGGTCGCGGGGCCTGCGCCATGGGTCTTGCCGAAGGTGTGGCCGCCCGCGATCAGGGCAACGGTCTCTTCGTCATTCATAGCCATGCGGGCGAAGGTTTCGCGGATGTCGCGCGCAGAGGCGACGGGATCCGGCTTGCCATTCGGCCCCTCTGGGTTCACGTAGATCAGGCCCATCTGCACGGCGGCCAAGGGGTTCTCCAAATCGCGGTCCCCGCTGTAGCGCTTGTCGCCCAGCCAGGTGTCTTCGTTGCCCCAGTAGATATCTTCTTCCGGCTCCCACACGTCGGCACGGCCACCGCCGAAACCGAACGTCTTGAAGCCCATGGTTTCCAGCGCAACGTTGCCGGCGAGGATCATCAGATCTGCCCAGGAGATCTGGTTGCCGTATTTCTGCTTGATGGGCCAGAGCAGGCGGCGCGCCTTGTCCAGATTGGCGTTGTCCGGCCAGCTGTTGAGCGGCGCGAAACGCTGCGTTCCGTGGCCGGCGCCGCCGCGGCCGTCGCCCGTGCGATAGGTGCCGGCGCTGTGCCAGGCCATGCGGATGAAGAGGGGGCCATAGTGGCCGTAATCTGCCGGCCACCAATCCTGCGAATCGGTCATCAGCGCGGCCAGATCTCTTTTCAGCGCGGTGTAATCGAGTCTCTGGAAGGCCGAGACATAGTCAAAAGACGGCGCCAGCGGGCTGGAGAGCGCCGAGTTCTGGTGCAGGATCCTGAGATTGAGCTGGTTCGGCCACCAGTCCCTGTTTGACCGGCCTGATGAAACGGCGTGTTTGGGAGCACCGTGAAACGGGCACTGAGCGGCTGTGTCGGTAACTTTCTTGTCCATAATTTCCCTCCGATGAATGCAATCCGGCAAGCCGGTGCTGCCACTTGAGGTGGCGGCCCGGCCTTCGTTCCCGCAGCCTCTCTAGCGCAGCACGACTATTAGTAATAGTTGAATTTTCTGATTGCAGCGATAAGACAATCTTATGAACAACTTCACGCTGCGCCAACTGCGCTATTTTGAGGCGCTCGCCCGCCATAGGCATTTCGGCCGCGCGGCCGAGGCCTGTGCCGTGTCTCAGCCTGCTCTTTCCCTGCAGATCAAGGAGCTGGAGGAGGCGCTCGGTACGCCGCTGTTCGAGCGGGGCCATCGCGAAGTCAGGCTCACCCGGTTCGGGGAAGCATTTGCACCCCGGGTGCGGGATATTCTGCGCTCCATCGAGGAGCTGGCGGATCTCGCGCGCGCTTCCCGCAGCTGGCTGTCCGGCCGGTTGAGAATTGGGGTGATCCCGACCGTTGCGCCCTACCTGCTGCCTGCCCTTATCGGCAGCCTGAACCGATTGCACCCGGAGCTGGACATCCATGTGCGGGAGACGCTGACAGCAAGGCTCATCCGCGAATTGGCAGAAGGCCGCCTGGATACGGCGATTATGGCGTTACCCGTTTCCGAACCGTCTCTGGTGGAGGAGGCATTGTTCGCCGAGGATTTTCTTCTGGTGCGCCCTGCGGGTGACCGGAAAAAGCCGGTGCCAAGCGTTGATGCGCTGCGGGAAATGCGCCTTCTTCTGCTGGAGGAGGGGCATTGCTTCCGCAACCAGGCGCTCGCGTTCTGCAACATGAATGCCGCGCTGCCGCGCGAGATGCTCGAAGGCAGCTCGCTGTCCACGCTTGTGCAAATGGTGGGGGCCGGGATCGGCGTGACGCTGATCCCCGAGATGGCAGCCTCGGTGGAGACCCGTTCGGCAGAAGTGGCGCTCGCCCGCTTTGCCGGCACGCAGCCGACCCGTACGATCGGCATGATCTGGCGGCGGACGAGCCCGCTCGGGCCCCAGCTGCAACATATTGCAGGCATCGTAAGGGAAACTGCAGCGCAGCTCCGAAGCTCGCAGGGACCGCTGCGTATTTCTTGAGTTTTTATGGTATGATGCTGAACGCAATTCATTGTCCGTTTAAGGCGGGTTATGTAGACTGGCGCGTGTGAAACACCTTCTCAACGACTTGACGCAGCGGGCCTTGATCTCCGGGGAGCAGGCCGCGCAGATTCTGGGTCTTGCGGCTGATGGCCGGGAGACGGCGGTACGCCTGTTGCTGCGCCAGGGAGCGGTTGACCCTCAGGTTCTGGCAACTGAATTGGCGCGCGTGTTCCATCTGCCGCTGGCGGTCGAATGGCCCGCAGGCCGCATTCTGCCAGACGCCATTTCGCTCCGCTTCATGCGTGAGCGGCATGTGCTGCCGGCGGCGGTCGACGGCCAGCGGCTTTCCGTGATCGTGAGCGATCCGAGCGACGAGGCGACGATGGGGGCGCTGCGTCTGGCCGCCGGCATGGACCTTTCCCTGCTGATCGCCACCGACAATCAGATCCTCTCGGCCATCGAACGGCTTGATGGGGATCGCTCCGTATCCTCTCAGACAGGCGGATTCAGGCCGGGTGCCGAGGATGAGGAGACGCTGAAGGACCTGGCGCTCGATGCGCCTGTCATCGATCTTGTCAACCGGCTGTTCCGCGAAGCGTCTGCCGCCCGCGCCACCGACCTTCACATCGAACCGGCGCGCGGCCAGGTGATGGTGCGGCACCGTGTCGACGGACTTCTGGAAGAGCGTGAGCGTCTGCTGCCGGAACTGGGCCGTGCCGCCGTCTCCCGCCTCAAGATTCTGACCAACCTCAACATCGCCGAAAAACGCCTGCCGCAGGACGGCCGCGCCCGCTTGCGCATTGCCGAGCGGGACTATGACATTCGCGTTGCCACCATGCCGACGGTTCATGGTGAGAGCATCGCCATCCGCTTCCTCAGTTCCAACACGCAGGTGCCGGAGATTGACAGGCTGGGCCTGTCTCCCACCGATGTCGCGAAGCTGACGCAGCAGATCCAGCATGCCCATGGCATGATCGTGGTGACGGGCCCCACCGGCAGCGGCAAGACGACAACACTCGCGGCAGCGCTCGGCATTCTCAACAATCCGCACCGCAAGATCGTCACCATTGAGGACCCCGTCGAATATCAGATCGCGGGCGTCAACCAGATCCAGATCCACCAGGAAATCGGATTGTCCTTTGCCCGCACGCTCCGCGCTCTGCTGCGTTTCGACCCGGACATCATCATGGTCGGCGAAATGCGCGATGGTGAAACGGCGAGCATCGGCGTCAACGCGGCACTGACGGGGCATCTGGTGCTGACCACGCTTCACACCAATTCTGCCGCGGGTGCAGTGGTGCGCCTGCTGGACCTCGGGGTGCAGGCCTATCTCATTGCCTCGACGTTGCGCTGCGTCATCGCGCAGCGGCTTGTGCGAAAGCTTTGCACCCATTGCCGGGAGCCCTACGAGGCTTCGGCTGAATTGCTGGCCCAATTGCCGGAAAGCGCCCAGGCGCGCGGGCTGTCCTCCGTTCGGCTCTACAAGGCCTGCGGCTGCAGCTATTGCGGCGGATCCGGTTTTTCGGGCCGTGCCGCGATCTTCGAAGTCCTCATCATCGATGAAGAGATCAGGAGGCTCATCAAGCCGGACATCTCGGCAGACATCATTGCCCAGGCAGCGCGCCGGTCGGGAACGGCCGGCATGCTGGCCGATGGCTTCCGCAAGTGCCGGGAGGGACTCACCACCATCGAGGAACTCGGACGCGTGATGTCGGAGGACTGATGGCAAGCTTCCGATACTCCGCAGTGAAGGACAGCGGCGAAAGGGTGGCCGGCACCATCGAAGGGGCGGACCGGTCGCTGGCGATCAGCCGTCTCTCCGAACAGGGCCTCCACCCCATCGACATCAGCGAGGAAGGCGCGGATACGGGAAGCAGCGCCCTGTTTGGCCGGACCCGCATTCCCCGACAGGAGCTGACGGGCTTTACCCGCCAGCTCGCCTGGCTTCTGCAGGCGGGAACCACACTCAACCGGTCGCTGGAAATCCTGACCAAGGAGAGCTTCTCGAAGCCGCTCTCGGCCGTGCTCTCAGCGGTCCAGTCAGACATCCGAAAGGGCCGCAGCTTCCATGATTCCCTTGCGGCCACTGGCGCCTTCCCGCCCTTCTATCTGAGCATGGTGGAGGTGGGGGAGGCGACGGGCACACTTGCGCCGTCGCTTGACAGGCTGGCGGGCGCCCGCGAGCGCGAGCAGAAGGTACGCAGCAAGGTGGTCTCTGCACTCACCTATCCCGTGATGCTGGTGGTTCTGTCGATCGGCGTTGTTGCCTTTCTGATGGTCGCCGTGGTCCCGGGCATCAAGGACATGATCACCAACAGCGGCGCGCCGGTTCCTGAATCCGCACAGATGGTGATCGGCGTTTCTGACTGGCTCATTGCCAATGGATTGGTCTTCGCAATATTCATTGCGGTGCTGGCGGCGGCCATGGCGCTGCTCTGGACCCGCACGTCCCTGCCAAGAACGCTGCGCAGCATGGCGTTGCGCATCCCGCTCATCGGCAAAGTGCTGATGAAATCCGATACGGCACAGTTCTGCCGCGTTCTGGGTGCGTTGTCTGCTGCGGGCATGAGCTTGCCCTCCAGCCTGAAACTCATCACCACAACGGTCACGGACCGCCGCATTCTCAAGGCCACACAGGAAATGGAAGTGGCGTTGCGCCGCGGCGAAGACTTCATCGCGCCGCTGGAACGCTCGGGCGTCCTTCCGCCGCTTCTGGCCCGCATGGTGAAAGTTGGGGCTGAAACAGGCAATTTGACACCGAGCCTGCTCCGGGTGACCGACATATTGGACGACCAGCTCGATGGAATGACCGAGCGGTCTCTGGCGCTGCTGGGGCCCATCATCATCCTGACGCTGAGCGTCTTCGTGGGATTCATCATCACCTCGCTCATGGGCGCGGTCATCAGCATCAACGATCTCGCCCTGTGATGGGCAGTCTGAAGAGAGGCACTTTCGCATGACATTCACCCGCCTGAAGAACACGCTTCGCCCGATGGCCCGCCGGAGGGCGAAGGGGGAGTCTGGTTTCACACTGGTTGAACTGCTCGTCGTGCTCGTGATCCTCGTGCTGCTCGCCTCAATTATCGGGCCGCGCGTCATCAGCTATCTCGGCTCTTCGCGCAGCAAGACGGCGCATGTGCAGGTCGAAAGCCTCGTCACCGCCATGGAACTCTTCCATATCGATGTGGGCCGCTATCCCACATCCTCCGAAGGACTGCAGTCTTTGGTGAAGCCCGCGGGCAATGTTCCTGGCTGGAACGGGCCCTATCTCTCCAAGGGCGATGTTCCCAAGGACCCTTGGGGCAAGCCCTATGTCTATGTGCCAGGTGAAGGCAGCACGTCCTTCTCGATCAAGAGCTTTGGCGCAGACGGCAAAGAAGGCGGAACGGGAGAGGATGCGGACATCTCCAACTGATCGCCAGGCCGGCTTCACGCTGGTTGAACTGCTGGCGGTGCTGGTGATCCTGGCGCTGTCGGCAACAGCCATTCTGTCGCTTGGCCGCAACAGCCTCGAGTCGGCGCGCGTGCGCTCCTTCATGATCCAGGCAGAGGCCATGCTGCGCGATGCCCGCACGGCTGCAATTGAGGGCCAGACCGAGACATCCGTGCTGATCGACGAGGACGGCCGCAGCATCAGCTTTCCGGCCCGTGACCGCGTGCTGCGATTGCCCGCCGGTCTTGCCCTCGATGCGAAGGTCGCCAAGGCGGCAGGCGCAGAAAGCCCGGGCGTGCGCTTCTTTCCGTCGGGCAGTTCGACGGGAGGCGTACTGTCCTTCCAATTTCGGGGCCGCGCTTATGCTTTGCGCATCAACTGGCTGACGGGGCGTGCCGATGCCGAAACGCTCTGAAGCCGGCTTTTCACTCGTCGAGGTGCTGTGCGCGGTGGCAATCGCCGCCAGTGCCATCGCCGTTCTGACTAGCGGCATCACCGGATCTTTACGGGGTGCCGCAGCACTCGACATGCGCCTCGGCGGCAGGATCGTGCTGCAGACCATCCTTGAAGATGAACTGGCAGCGCGGGGGACGGCGGCCGCGGAGCGCGAAGGCAACTCCGGCCCCTACCGCTGGCGGCTTGTCGTTTCGCCCGAAAAATTCGCCGATTTGCCGAGCCCTTACCGCCTTTACCGTGTGACGGCGTCGGTGAACTGGGGAAACGGCGCTGGCGAATCCGCCTCGGCCCTGAAACTCGCGCAATGATCACGGCTTCCCCATCTGCTGGTTCCCGTCAGAGCGGCTTCACGCTGCTCGAGGTGTTGGCCGGCCTCATCCTCGCGTCATTGATCCTCGTATCTCTCAATCTTGCAATGACGGCGGTAAACAAGGGGGTGGCCCGCACGCGTACGTCGCTTGGTCAACAGGCTGGCATTGCGACGGCCATCGATATCTTCGGGCGTGACGTGGCCCGCATTGCCAAGATTCGGCGCGGAGAAGGCGAGGCGTTCGGCGGGTATCTGTTCGATGGCCGTGCCGGGTCCGTCATCTATCCCCTGCGCGAAGATGCGGGGGTTACTGCGCCCGGCCTCTATCTGGTGCGCTTGAGTCTGCGTGAGGACAAGGGTCTGCGCCAACTCATTCGCGAACGTTCGCCGCTCGCCCTGGCCGGGAAGGTTGGAACTCCAAAATGGCGGGACCCGGTGGTCCTGCTGCAAGGTCCCTATGAAATCTCCTTTGCGTACCGTGCCCCGAGTTCGGGCAGCAGGGAGTGGAGTGACACTTGGGATGCCAGCAGCATCATGCCGCAGCAGATCCGCCTGACGATCGGCGACGTTGCAACCGGGCGCCTTCGCGTTCCAGGCTTCGTACAGTCACTCGCGATCGATTCCGAAGTCGAGTGCGCAAGCAGGGCAGAGCAACGCTGCGGCACGGCGGGCGCGGAGGCGAAGAGCCAATGAACCCCGCCGCTGTGCGTCACCGGGAACGTGGTATCATCCTCATCGCCGTGCTTCTGTCGGTGGCGATCATGTCCGTCATGGTCGTCGCCACTGCTGCTCTCACGCGGGCGGGAATCGGCAGCGAGCTGCTGGAACAACGCCGGCTCAACTCTCACTTCGCCCTGCGTTCCGCCCTTGAAGTTGCCAAGGCGCTGATCCTCGTGACGCCGCCTGAAGAGCGCGTTTTCTTCGATGGCACAGCCAAGAAAGTGGCGGCCGGTGGTGCTGTCAGCGCCATGATATCTATCACGGACGCGGCAGGTCTGGTGGATCTCAACCAATCGGACCCGGCGCTGATCGAGGCTCTGGCGCGGAGCAGCGGCCTGCCGCTCAAGCAGGTATCGGGCCTCGCAGAAAAAATCGTCAAGCTCCGCAAGGACGCAGCACCCCCTCAACCAGGTGGCCTCAAGCCCGCTGTCGTGCCGCCGAATGCGCCTCAGCCGGTGAAAGCGGCAGATCAGGCAAGACCAGGAGACCTGAAGCCGGGAGCTGTGCAGCCACAGCCGGTGATCTTCCTCTCAGTCGATCAGCTTCAGGCGCTGGCCGATCTCACTTCGGATGAGGGCGAGAGCCTTATGGCGGCACTCACCGTATTCAGCCCGACGGGCATGATCAATCCGCTGGCGGCGCCCGAGGCGGTGCTCAATGGCATTCCAGGGATCGCGCCCGCTGACTTTTCGGTGTTTGCGGCCGCAAAGCGCAGCCGCAAATGGAAGTCTGATGCAAGGATTGCGCAGATCATGGAGCGAACCAAGCCGGTGCTTGCGCTCGAGGAGCCTTCGGTTTTCGTGATCGAGGTCAAGCTGGAACCCGGGGAGGGTTATCTGGCAGGAAGCACTGCGCGCGCCGTGGTGCGGATCGGCAAAGAGGGGGCGCAGCCGCTCCTTACATTGGCGATGGAGGAGCAATGATGATGAAGGCCAGCGTCTGATGGACATCAACAAGGACATCACCTTCGCCACGCTGTGGAGCAGCCTGCGGGACCCTGTGCTCGTATTGGCCGAAGAACTGGCCGTGCTGAAAGTGCACGCGCAGCCGCCCGCCGTTTGTTTCCGGATTCATGCCGGGGGGATCGATATCGAGAAGACGGAAGGCGGCAAACGCGAGCTTCTTCTCTCTGTTGCCGGCCACCCGCGGCAGGCAACGCAGGAGTTTCTCGCAGCCCTCCAGCCCGAAGGCCTGGAAGGTGACGTGGCAATCGAGTTTGCGGAAGATCAGGCCGTCAACAAGGAGATCATGCTCCCGCAGCAGCCTGACGATGTGCTGAACGCCATCGTCCGCAACAAGGTGGAAGGACTTGCCCCCTGGCCCCTGGCGCAGTGCCTCTGGGGCATGCGCGCGCGCCCCATGGCAGATGATCCGCGCCAGTTGGCCGTCGATGTGGCGGTGGTCAGCCGCACCCTGATGGAGGGGTTGGCCGCCGATTTGCGTGCCGCCGGTGCTGAGGTCCGGTCCGTTAGCGTCCGCCTGTCGGATCACCAGTCGATCCGGATCGACCATGGGGGAGAGGACGTCAGGCGTATCGGACGGGAGTGGGCCGTGAAGCTCGCCAAGGCGGCGGCAGTGCTCTGCCTTTTGGTGGCAGGCCCCGGATTGTTTGCCATCTACCGCGCTTCGAGCGAGGCGTCTCTGCTGGAGGAGAATACTGCGGAGATCATGCAGTCCATCAAGGGCGGCGGCGCCGGCTTCGGAGAGACGCCGATGCTTGCAGCTGCCAACCGCCTCCGCCAGCAGCGGCTGGACCATGCGCCCACCGTGGCCGATCTGAATGAGCTGTCCAGTCTCCTGCCGGACACCGTCTACTTGACGGCGCTTACGCTCGATGGCGACAAGTTGGAGGTCAAGGGGCAGGGGAGCGGTGTTCCTGGACTGATCGAGATTCTCGAATCCTCAACGCGCTTCAAGGACGTGAACTTCGCCGCGGCAACGGAGCTCGATGCGAACAGCAACGCCGATGCCTTTTCCCTCAGCGCAACGCTTGAGCCCGCGCAGCAGGCCACACCATGAGGAGTTCTGCCGTGTCAGCGCGGAATGTCACAGGTTCCGAAATCGACGCTCGCCGTGCCCGCCGCCAGAACAGTGGTGCTGAAGGCGCCGGTGACGCGGTTCACGAATATGGCGCGCGCCGATATCTCGGGCCCGGCCTGGCTGATGCCGATAATTGCCGTATCATGAATGTCGAACTGCATTGGCACATCGGTGCAACCCTGGTCGGTGTAGCGGTTCGGGCACAGGCGATAGCTGCCGGCTCCAAGATCCAGAGAAATGCGCTGCGACTTTCCGCTATTGTCACAACCCGTGGAGAAACAGAGATTGCCGCGGCTGACGAGACAATTGAGCGATTCCGCCCCCGCAGCAACCGAACCGGCTACAGCAGCGAGAGCCAGCAGGAGCACGGCAGTGGTTGAACGCATGAACATTGAACGCATGCAGGATTACATAGCGGGCGCCCGCAGTCTTGTCGACGCATCAGGTAAACAGGCAAACTCGATCTACAAGGCGCTCTCTCCCGAGGCGCGGAGGGGCCTCGCGGTGCTGGCGACCGGCGGGCTGATCTTCTTGTTTTTCGCCATGGTGCTGTTCCTGTGGGGCAACTCGATGCAAGAAGAGGTGCAGCGCTTGCGGGCAGAGCGTGACATGGTGGCCGCGCGAGCTGCCAAATCTTCGGGAAAATCGGCCACGCGGCTGGGGACGTCTGATGACGTTGAGGGCATGTTTCTTCAAGGTGAAACGCCCGGGCTGGCCTTGGCCGCATTCCAGAGTGTCGTGAGCGAGGCAGCCTCGGCCAGCGGTCTCTCGGTTAAGCGGATGCAACCCTTGGATTCCGGCGATGCGGAGGCCGGCGCTCCCTACCGTCTCGGGGTGGATGCGGATGGCAGCCTTGAGCAGCTGCGGATCTTTCTGGCCAAGATCGAATCCATGCTGCCTGTCATGTTCGTCACTGGCCTCGAAATACGGCCCAGCTCGTCTGAAGGCACGCAAGATCCATTCCCCTCGGAGGCGCTGAAGATTTCTGTGCGCATAGACGCCTATGGCTGGAGATCTCCACAATGAACACGCGTCTTGTGGGGCTTGCTGCTGTCGCCCTTCTCCTCGGCGGCTTCGTGCTGGTGGAGAATTTCGGGCTCCCCATCCTGTTCTCAAGCACATCCGAGGCGCTTGAAACCAAGAGTGAAGCTCCTCTGGCCAATGAAGCCATCAAGTTCAACCCGCTTCAGGGCCTTGATCCCCAGGCCTATGCGGCCATTCTGGAAAGGCCGCTTTTCAATCCGGGCCGCGCGCCGCGGCCGCCGGAGCCCGTGGCCCCGCCGGAGCCCGTGGTTCAGGAGCCCGTGGTGGAGACGCCTCCGCCGCCGCCTGCCGCACCCGACCCCGGTGACTACAAGCTCCTGGGGATTGCCGAAGGTCCCAATGGCAGCGCTGCGGCCATCAAGGTTTCTGCCAGTGGTGAAGTGCTCTACCTGCGCAAGGGTCAACCCGTCGATGCCTGGACGATCGTTGATATCGGGCCGCGTTACGTTCAGATCGGAACGCCGGAGAACCCCGTGAAATTCAGTCTCTTCGAAGATGCCAATGGCGAAGCGCAAGCAGAGGATGCCAGTGGCGCGGACATGGCGCCAGATATGGTGCAGCCCGGGATGCCACCCGAAACCGAACAGCTCGATCCGCCAATGGACGGCAATGCTGTTCCGCCAGATCCTGGCATGCAGTAGCCAAATCCTAATTGAAGTTGAGGTTCTTCATGGTGTCGCGCAGGTCCTGAGATTCACGCGCCGCGTCTTCACCATTTCGGATGATGGTCGGTGTGATCAGAACGATCAACTCGTTGCGCCGGGCCGTCTTGCTGGTCGTGCCCACCAGCTTGCCGAGCAGGGGCACTTTGTCTGCGCCAGGTACGGTGGAACGTCCACCCTCCTCGGTTCCGGCGATCAGTCCGCCCAGCAAAACGGTTTGCGTGTCGTTGACTGAAACCTTGCTGGTGACATTTCTCTGTTTGAACTCCGGATTGCCGCCGACGCCTGTTTCTTCGCTCACGGCGGAGAGTTCCTGTCCGAGTTCAATCGTCACCATGCCGTTGGCACTGACGCGCGGCCGCACCTTGAGAACCACGCCCGTATCGCGATACTCATAGTTATTCACGAAATTGCCGCCGGTGGTTTCAGCCGTCTGAGTTTGGATGGGGATCTGGTCACCCACTTTGATCGTGGCCGTTTCGTTCTCCAGAACCAGAATGGAAGGAGAAGACACGATGTGCAGATCCGTGATTTTCGACAAGGCATCGATGATCAGCTTCGGATTGGAAAAACCACCCAGCAGGAAATTCAGGCCCGCTGTCGCGGGAGCTATGCCATCCTTGGTCGGGATTGCATCGGTAATGGAGAAACTGAAATTGCCTGACTGGAAATAGGCCTGAACACCGTACTTCAGCTCATCGTTCAGCTGAACTTCGACGATCGTCGCCTTGATCAGCACCTGGGTCGGCTGCGAATCAATCTGGCGCAGCGTTGCGATGATGCGGCGATAGTCCTTGGGTGTCGCGCTGATGACGATCGTATTGTTGGCCGGGTTCGCCGTGATGCGAATGCTCTTCGATCCGCCTGCTCCGGATCCGGACGTATCCGCAGAACTATCGGTTTCGGTGCTCGATGTTGTGAGAGTGTCCGCGGGCTGGTCCGTCTTGGGCGCTGCTCCGTCCTGGCCCTGCTGGTTTTGAGAGCCCATATTTCCGCTGTCGACTGACACGTCCATTGTCTGTTTGTCAGGCGCAACTTCGGCCGTGACGCCTGCATTTCCGCCATCGCCAAAGGTGGCATTCAATATACGGGCGAGCTCCACCGCATTGCCGTTCTGTGCAGCATAGACGTAAACATTCGGCGCATCGACGTCTTCACGGTCAAGCCGCTTGATCCAGGTGATTGCCCGCTTCACCTTGGCCTGGTCATTGGCAATGACGATGATGCTGTTGATGGTGGGCACGGGGATGACACGGAGCGCATTGGGACCCGACGTCGCGGTATCCTGTGCAAACACTTTCGAGACCCGGCCAGCCACGTCTTCTGCACGGCCGTTTTCGAGGGATGCGATGCCGGACGTCTGGTCCTTCATCCAATCCACGTCGAATGACGTGATGACCTCGACGAGAGAGCGCCGCTCCTGGGCGGGCCCCCGGATCAGGATCATGTTGCCCACATTCGAGGCGCGCACGGAACCTGCCCTTGCGATGAAGCTGTCCAGAACTTCCATCATGCTTGCCGGGCTTACAAAACGGAGCGGAACGGCGTTGACGCCATATCCTGCCGAAACTCTCTTATCCAGGTTCGCAGTGCCCATTTCGCCATCGAGCACTTCCTGCAGCGCCACGATCTTGAAGTTGCCTTCGGACTGGATGAGAGCGGCGCCCGCCAGCCGCAAGGCACCTTCATAGGAACTCAGCAATTGACGTGCACTCAGCGGCCGGTTGCTGACCAGCGTGATGTTGCCCTGAACGCGCGGATCGATGGTGTAGTTGTAGCCGAGCGTTTCGCCCAGAATGAGCTTGCTCGCTTCGGCGAGGCTCGCCTGATCGAGGTTGACGGTGAACTTGCCGTCATCCTGCGCACCAATTCCTGCCGGTGGCTCGCCGCCATCGTCAACCAAGGGGGAGCTGACACCGGGGAACACCTCGTAACGGGAGTTCTGACCACCCACTTTCAGCACTGGTCCCTCGTTCCGCGCTACGCGTTGAGGCTTCTTCGCTGTCAGGTCAATCTGGCTGGCGCTATCGAGAGAGGCAGTAGGGACGTTGCAAGCCGAAAGCGCTAGGCCTGACCAGGCAAGCACTGCAGCAACAGCGACGTGGCGCAGAAATGCCTTCGGGGCGTCGTGGCCGCACTTTGCTTTCGCATCGTTGAGCGAGTTGCTGGCCGAAGGCAAAGATATAACTCCCCGTGGCCCATAAGTCCCTCGCCGGAACCAGAGCCGAAACCGTTAATGATCAGTGAACGGTATCTATTGATTCGGTAAGCAAATCCTTAACGCATAGGTAGAAATACCTACATTGAGGCGATCAATTCGAGAATTTTGTACATCCAGAAGATGAAAATGGTGGGTGCGATGAAGCTACCGAAGGGTAAACGTGCCTGGGACTGAAGTGAGGCCATGCCGCCCGAGACGAGGGCGCGGAGGAGCACCACACAAATCGCCGCCAGCGATGCAACGAAACATGCGGGGGGCAGCAGTGCTGGCCCCAGCCATGCGCCCGCCACTGCAGCAAGCTTCACGTCACCGAGCCCCAGTCCTTCCACGCCGCGCAGCCAGAAATAGAAAGCCCGCAAGAGAAAGAAGGTGCCGCCGGCAAGGACTAGTCCCCAAATGCTCTCGATCACGCCCTGAGACCAGTCTTCGGGGGTGAACACGGCAGCATTGGCCAGAATGCCGATCGGAATGGCGGGCAGGGATACGACGTCAGGAATGATGAAGTGCCGGATGTCGGTGAGGGTGATCAGCACCATCGCAAAGGCCAGGGCGGCCGTCGCAAGGGCCGCGGCTGGCGGTAGCAGCAGCAGACCTGCCCCCATCACCGCAAGCGCTGCGGCAAGTGACCAGGCGATCACGGTGCGGGTCAGCACGTCTCCGGAGTCTGGCTCTGTTGAATCGGTCATGGCCCGTCCCTCAGTTCCGGTTCAGCTTTAGCCGTCCCCCGCCAAAAGAAAATGCCGCCGAGACTTGCCCCTGCCTTTTCCAACAGTCGGCTGCGGCGATCTGGCGTTGCAAAACACTTGATCGGTGCCACCAGGCCTGATAACCGAGTGTAATGCTCGGGTATCGCCTGCGCCGATATCCGCTGGAGCCGTTCTGTTGCCCGGGAGGAGGGGTGCCGTGATTGTCTGCCACTGCAATGTCATTGCCTGTTCCGACATCCGCAAGGCGGTTCGGGGGGTCGCAGCGGAGCAGCCGGGAAGCCTTGTAACGCCTGGCCGCGTGTTCAAATGCTGCGGAAGCCGCCCGCAGTGCGGCGGCTGCATGGGAAACGTCGTCTCCATTATTTCCGACGAGGTGGACCGCCTGTCGTCCACGTGATCGATTGCGGTTCACGCGCTCCATCCACAGAAATCTTCGCCTCTTGACCCCCTCCTGTGCCACCGGCAGGACAGGGCCTCTCCTTGCGAATCTGCAGATGAAAACGAGAGACGATTTTGGACAATTCAGTAAAGATCTTTGCGACCATCGCCGCCGAAATTGGCGCGCAACCGCGCCAGGTGGCCGCTGCCGTCGGGCTGCTCGACGAAGGCGCCACCGTGCCCTTCGTGGCGCGCTACCGCAAGGAGGCGACCGGCGGCCTTGATGATACGCAACTCCGTAACCTGTCCGAACGGCTGGTCTACCTGCGGGAACTTGAAGACCGCCGGAAAACCATTGCCGACTCCGTCACCACGCAGGGCAAGATGACCGATGAATTGGCGCGTGCCATTGCGGGCGCTGCGACCAAGTCCGAACTCGAAGACATCTACCTCCCGTATAAACCGAAACGCCGCACCAAGGCGATGATCGCGCGCGAAAACGGGCTCGAGCCGTTGATCGATGCCATTCTCGCGAGCCGCACGGCCAGCCCTGAGGCGCTTGCCGCCAGCTATCTCAATGACGCCGTGAAGACGGTCAAGGACGCGCTCGATGGCGCCCGCGACATTCTGATGGAGCGCTTGGCGGAAAATGCGTCCCTGCTCGGTGAATTGCGCGCCTTCATGAGGGCGGAGGCAATCCTCTCGTCCCGCGTGGTTCCAGGGCAGGAGGAGAAGGGCGCGAAATTCTCCGACTATTTCGACCATCGTGAGAAGTGGGCGAGCGTTCCCTCGCACCGTGCACTGGCCATGCTGCGCGCCTCGAAGGAGGAGGTGGTGAGCCTCGATATCGCGCCCGAACCCGAAACCGGCCCCGCCCGCGCGGCGGCCATTGTCGCCAAGGCCATCGGCATCAGCGGCACCGCACCGGGAGACCGCTGGCTTTCCGCCGTAGCGGATTGGACGTGGCGGGTGAAGCTCTCCCTCACCATGATGATCGACCTGATGGGGGACTTGCGTTCGGCCGCCCAGGAAGAGGCAATTGCCGTCTTCGCCCGCAATCTCAAGAATCTCCTGCTCGCAGCACCTGCGGGATCGCGGCCGACGCTGGGGCTTGATCCCGGAATCCGCACCGGCGTCAAGGCGGCGGTCATTGACGCCACCGGCAAGCTCCTCGCCACGGATACGTTCTATCCCTTCCAGCCCAGGAACGATGTGAAAGGGGCCGGAGCCGCGCTGCTGCGGCTCATCACCCAGCACGGGGTGGATCTCATCGCCATCGGCAACGGCACCGCCAGCCGCGAGACGGAGCGTTTCGTGGCGGATGTGCTTGCCATGCTGCCGAAGGATGTGAGGCCACCCACCAAGGTTATCGTGTCAGAGGCCGGTGCTTCGGTGTATTCGGCCTCGGAGCTGGCAGCCCGCGAGTTTCCCCAGCTGGACGTCTCCCTGCGTGGCGCAGTTTCGATTGCGCGGCGCCTGCAGGACCCCTTGGCAGAGCTTGTCAAGATCGAACCCAAATCCATCGGCGTCGGGCAATATCAGCATGATGTGGACCAGCACCAGCTCGGCCGTTCGCTCGAAGCGGTCGTTGAAGATGCGGTGAACGCCGTTGGGGTGGACCTCAACACGGCCTCAGCACCGCTTCTTGCTTATGTGTCGGGCCTAGGCCCTGGCCTTGCCGAAGCCATTGTCGAGCACCGCCATGCGAACGGCGCCTTCCGCTCGCGCCAGGATTTGCTGAAGGTCTCGCGCTTGGGGCCCAAGGCCTTCCAGCAATCGGCGGGCTTCCTGCGCATCCGGGAAGGCGATGAGCCGCTCGATGCCTCCGCCGTTCACCCGGAAGCTTACGGCGTTGCGCGGCGCATCGTCCAGGCCTGTGGGCGGGACATCAGAAGTCTCATGGGCGATACGAAGGCGCTGCGCTGCCTGACACCGCAGGATTTCGTGAGCGATGCCTTTGGCCTTCCCACCGTGCAGGACATTCTGAGCGAGCTTGAAAAGCCGGGCCGCGATCCGCGCCCCAGTTTCAAGACGGCGAGCTTCGCCGATGGGGTTGAGACCATCAAGGATCTGAAACCCGGCATGTCACTTGAAGGAACGGTCACCAATGTCGCCGCCTTCGGCGCCTTTGTCGATATCGGCGTGCATCAGGATGGGCTCGTCCATGTGAGCCAGCTCGCGGACCGGTTTGTGAAAGACCCGCATGAGGTGGTGAAGGCGGGAGACATCGTCCGTGTTCGCGTGGTGGAGGTGGATGTGGCGCGAAACCGCATTGCGCTCACTATGCGCAAGGACGGTGGCGGCGACGCGCGGGAGCAGCGCATGGCGCGTGATCCCGCCGCCAATGCCAAGGCGGGGCGGCAGATACAGAAGTCAGCGCCTCCCAAAGCGGCAGAAGGCGGAAGCCTGGGTGCAGCCCTTCTCGAGGCGCTGCAAAAGAAGGGCCAGCCACGCTAGAGCGCCAGCATCAACGCCGTTGCATCATCAGCGGGCTTGAAGCGGGGGTAGCGCTGGCAATCGGGGTCTTCCGCTTCGGCTCGCCGCAGTGCTGCGAGGACCTGTGCCACATCCTCCGCACTGGCTGTCATCAAGTCCTGATCGTCGAAAAGCTGATAGTGATCCACCGCGCGGTAATAGCCATCGGTGCAGAGCAGGATCTCAGCCGGTGTTTCGAGGTCGATGAACTCCGCCATGGCCAGCGCATCGCGGCTGCATTCGAGGATGCTGTAACCATCGGGCCGGTTCCGTTTTGCGCGGCCGGCGCGCAGTTGCGGAGCGAAGGCCGTGAGCAGGGCCTTGACGTCCAGCACGCCCGCGTCTCGCTGCTTGCGCGCCTCACGCGTCAGCCAGTGGTCGAAGGCATTGTTGGGCGAAGCCGCGAAAATGCGGTGATTGCGATCCGGTCCGCGCGCCATCAGGCATGAATCGCCCAGTCGCAGCGCCCGCCATTCGTTGGCCTCGCGCTGCACCAGGATCAAGCAAGCGGCCGGTGGATCATAATCACGAGGCAGGTCGAGGCCCGCAGTTCCCGTGGCGAAATCTTCGATCAGCCCATTGACCAGCTCCTCCAGCAGCCCCTCAAGGGCGACCGGCTGTTGCGTCAGCTGCTGAAGCCGTGCCTGCGCCTTCGCCACCAGCCAGGCCGCGTCGCTTCCGCCGCCCAGGTAATTCCGCGCATTGATGCCGGTAACGCCATCGAACACCCAGGCCGCCGTCACCTCATCGGGCGTCCCCGCGAAGCCGAAGCCATCTTCATTGCTGGCCCCGCTCCCCTCGCTCACAGCACCCAGAAGCCTCACAGCCGCACCACCTCACCCGTCTTCACGCTGTGATCTGCCGCAAGCACGATGCGGAGCGAGTTGATGGCATCGCGCACATGGGACTCCATGTCCCGGTCATTGCGGATGGCATCCAGAAACAGCAGCTGCTCGCGCCGGCACAGCTCCTGGTGGCCCGGCTCATCATCCATGCGGATGATCTCATCCGGCGTCACAAAGCCGCCTTCCGGGTTGAGCAAGCCATGGTGAATGCGCAAGGCGGAGGTTCTCGTGTGGCTGTCAACATCGGCACTTTGGGTCTTCGCCTCCTCCATGGCAATGGAGACTGAGCCCTTGGGACCGATCATGTCTTTCACGAAGAAGGCAGTTTCGCTCATCATTGGACCCCAGCCTGCCTCATACCAGCCGACGGAACCATCATCGAAGGACACATGCAAATGCCCGTAATTATACATGTGGCTGTCGATCTCGCTGGTGAGCCTGGCGCCCACGGCGTGAACGCTCAGAGGCCTTGCACCCGTCACCTGGCACATCACATCCACATAGTGGACGCCACAATCGACGATGGGGCTGATCGCATTCATCAAATGCTTGTGCACCTGCCACTGTGTGCCCGATGATTGCTGATTGAGGTTCATCCGCATCACCAGAGGCTTGCCCAGCGTGCGCCCCACCTCCACGAATTTGATCCAGGACGGGTGAACCCGCAGAATATATCCGATGACGAGCTTGAGGCCCTTCCGCCTGGCCAGCGCCGCGATGTCCTCCGCCTCGGCCACGCTGTCTGCCAGCGGTTTCTCGATGAACACATGGGCACCCACTTCGAAAGCCATGCGCGCGAAGGCTGCGTGCGTGTCCGGCCAAGTGTTGATGGAAACAGCATCCGGCTTCAACGCCGCCAGTGCTTCCGCATAGTCGGTGAACTGCGGAACGCCGGGAAATTCCGCCGCCAGATCTTCCCGCTCCCCGATGTTGCGGCTGCACAGCCCTGCGATTTCGAAGCCCTCGATCTCCTGATAGGCTCTTGCGTGGCTGAGGCCCATGTTGCCGAGGCCCACGACGAGTACCTTCACATCCTTCATGCGCCGTTGATCCATGTTTGCGTCACGTTCAGCTCTTGATCGAGATGTACCAGGCTTGCAAGGAAGCCTGGCGCGATGCGGCCCAGCTCATGCGCCCGGCGAAAAAACCGCGCCGGGTTGAGGGATGCCAGGCGCAATGCCGTTGCGAGGTCGAGGCCAAGCGCCTGTACGCAGTGCCGCACAGCTGCATCCATGGTCAGGTCGGAGCCCGCCAGCGTGCCGTCTGAAAGCTCCAGCCGTCCGTTGCGGCGCGTCACCTCTCGGCCCTGAAGCATGAAGCGGTCTGGTCCTCCTGCCGCTGTGGGCATCGCATCGGTGATCAGCATCATGCGGGAAAGATCCTTGGCGGCCAGAGCCACGCACAAGGCTGCCTCATGCACATGATGCCCGTCGGCGATGAGGCCCACATAGGAATTGGGATCCGCAAGTGCCGCTCCCACCATGCCGGGCTCACGTCCGTTCATCTGGCTCATCGCATTATAGAGGTGGGTGAAGGCAGCAGCACCTGCCGCCAGCGCCAGCTGCGCCTCCGCGTAAGTTCCATCCGAATGGCCAAGGCTCACCAGCACGCCTGCCTGCGCGAGCCGCTGCACCAGCGCGGGTTTCACCCGGTTGGGGGCAAGCGTCAGCATCACCGGGCAGCGGGCGGCAAAGCGGATGATCTCGTCCGCGTCCATCTCCTCCATCTCGCGAATGAAGCGGGCCGCATGTGCGCCCTTCCGCGCCACGTCCAGAAAGGGACCTTCAATGTGGATACCCAGCACGCCAGGCTCGCCCTCCGCCATGGCGCGGGAGACGCTTTCCACGGCAGAGCTGATCACCACGGGCGCATCGGTGATGACGGTGGGCAGCAGTCCAACCGTGCCGAAACGCCGGTGAGCGCGCGCGATGGTCCGCACAGTCTCGACGCTGGGGTTGCCATTCAGCAAGGCGCCCCCGCCGCCATTCACCTGCACGTCAATGAAGCCGGGCGCCAGCAGGCCGCCGCCGAGATCGCGCCGTTCATGTGCTGCGGTCTCCGCGTGCGGCACCACGTCAGCAATATGCGCGCCATCGATGATGACGGCGTGGTCGTCCAGCCAGTGTTCGCCTGTGAAAATGCGCGCACCCGTCAAGGCATAAGCCATCACAGTGTCTCCGTCACCTTGCGCAACAGGCGCGGCCGGTCCGGGTCGCGGCCAAGGCCACGGGCCAGCATCTCGATTTCGAGATATCCCGTCTGGATCATGCTGAGCGGGTCAAGCAGCGGGTGGCCGCTCGGTGCAAAGGGCAGGCCGCCACCCACCACTCGCACATCCGCACCTGCCGCACGCATCTTGGCAACGGCCTCTGCTGTATTGGCGCGCGCGGCATCATCGGGGGAGAGAACGAGAACCGGAAAGCCTTCTTCCATCAACTCCCATGGCCCATGCATCACTTCGGCCACGGAATAGGCCTCTGCATGAATGGCACAGGTTTCCTTCAGCTTCAGCGCCGCCTCGAGGGCCATGGGAAATCCCGTGCCGCGTCCGAGCACGAACATCGAACTGGACTCTGCCGCGAAAGCCCCAAATCCCGGCCAGCGCAGCCCGGCCGCCGCCTTCAGCGTCTCCGGCAAGCGCGCGACGGCGGCAAGCAGATCAGCGTCCTTTGACCAATGTGCCACGATCGCTGCAGCGGCAGCACAGGAGACGATGAACGACTTGGTGGCGGCAACGCTCCGTTCATCGCCTGCGTGAAGCGCCAGGCAAATGTCGGCGTTTCGTGCGGCGGGTGAGTCAGCGACATTGACGAGTGCAACAGAGAGCGCGCCCGCCTCCCTCGCCGCTTCCTGAACCGCAAGAACGTCCGGGCTCTGGCCCGATTGCGAAATCGTCAGGCACATCGCACCTCGCGCCTTGAGGCGCCCGCCATAGACGGAGACGACGGAGGCCCCGAGCGAGGCGCAGGGCACGCCCTCAACGATCTCACAGAAATACTTGAAGAAACCCGCTGCATGGTCTGAGCTGCCGCGGGCCGAGGTCAGGATGACGGGCGGGCTGCTGCGCCTCAGCCTTTGGCCGAGCTCAATCAGAGCAGATGCATTGCGGTCCAGGAAGCGCGCCACCGCTTCGGGCGCTTCGGCAGCTTCCGTTGCCATCAGGCTCATTGCCAGCGCTCCGGGAGGCCTTGTGAGCGGCGCGCCATCATGATGGCGCCGTCCATGGCATCCGCCAGAGGCAGCGCGAGCGCGCGTTTCACGTCGGCATCGAGGTAGGGCGGATACGCCTTGGCGAGGCCGCCCAGCAGGCACACGGCCCTGGCGCCGCGCGCCAGCAGCGCCCGCCCGAGGTTCGAAATGGCGGAAGCGCCCTCGATCACGATCATCATGCCCTGCACGTCGCCCTCGGCCGCGCATTCAAACACCAATGGCGCGAATTGGGCATAGTCCTTCGGCCGCGCCACTTCCGACCAGCGTGAAAGGTCCATGCGGTTGCTGCCGGTGCGCGACAGTATTTCTTCGATCAGCCGTGTCGGCTGCAGCAGCCCGTCCAGCGCCAGTGCTGCGCGCCGAACGGCGTGATGGCCCACCCAGGCGCCAGAGCCGTGGTCGCCCAGCTGAAAGCCCCAGCCTCCCACCATGTGGCGCTCGCCCGCCACCAGCGCATAGCCGATGGAGCCTGTGCCGGCGATGAGGATGCCGCCATCCGCCCCGCCGAAGGCACCGAGGCAGGCGGCATAGGCATCATTGTCGACGCTGACACTGGCAAAGGGAAGCTGCGCTTCTTCGATTTTCTCAGCACCCACAGATGTGACCACGCCTGCGATCCCCATGCCTGCATGAAGCTCATATGTGGTCACGCCGCCCCGCGCGGCCGCGTCCTCTGCGGTTGCCATGATGGTGGCGAGGGCTCCGTCAAAATCCTGGTAGATGTTGGAAGGACCGCCTGTTGCTTCTGCTACAAGCGTACCAGCCGCATCCCGGATACGGGCGCGGCAGCGGCTGCCGCCGCCGTCGATCCCCAGAAAGAGAGCCTTCGTGTTCATGAACGCCATGCTAGCAAATCAAATGGCGGTGGGAAGGGCTGGCGTCTCACGGAAGATGAGATAGGCTCCCCCGCATGAGCGCACAGCAAAGAAACACTGAACAGGCCGGGGCCTATCGCGGCATTGATACCTGGCCCGATGCCCGCATTCTCGAGGCCCTGGCTGAAGGGCAGGAGCGCGCGATTGCCGCCGTCCGAAAAGCCATTCCCGCCATCGCCGCCGCCGCCGGTATTCTGGCTGAGCGTCTCGCGGCAGGTGGCCGCCTCATATATGCCGGTGCTGGCACCTCCATCCGCATCGGCGTTCAGGACGGGTCTGAGCTTCCCGCCACCTTCGGCATGAAGGAGGAGCAGATCGCCTATCTTATCGCCGGCGGTCGTGCCGCAATGTTCGAGACGCTGGCCGATGCGGAGGATGATGAAGCTGATGGCGCGGCGCAGGCCCGTTTCTGCGGGGCGGGCGATACGATGCTCGCCATCGCCGCATCTGGCGCCACGCCCTTCACTGTATCTGCCGCGAAGCGGGCGCGGGAGAAGGGGGCCTTCGTCATTGCCGTCGTCAACAATCCGGGCTCCAGGCTTGCCGCTGTGACCGATCTTGAGATCCTGCTTGAGTCAGGGCCGGAAGTGATTGCCGGGTCCACGCGCCTTGGTGCCGGCACGGCACAGAAAGCGGCCCTCAATCTGTTGTCCACGCTCACCCACATCAGACTCGGTGCGGTCCACGATGGTTTCATGGTGAATGTCGAGGCCGGCAACGCCAAGCTGAGGGACCGTGCCGCTGGTATAATTGCCCGTATCGCGATGGTCGATGGCGCGCGTGCGGAGCAAGCGCTCGCGGCTGCCCAGGGCCAGGTCAAGCCCGCCGTCCTCCTCTGTGCGGGTGCACAGAGCATTGCTGCGGCGCAGCAGCTGCTTGTGGGGGCAAAAGGCAACTTGAGGCTGGCCATGTCACGCCTTGCCGACGCATAATGGCGAAACAGAAAACCAACGGGAGGAGTGAAACCCACATGCTTAGGACAGGACTGAAGACCCTGCTGCTCGCCGCCGCCGCGAGCCTGGCGCTATCCACGGCCGCCTCTGCCGGCCAGCTGACGATCGAGAGCTGGCGCAATGACGATGCGGCGATCTGGAAGGAGAAGATCATTCCCGCCTTCCAGGCCAAGCACCCGGATATCACCATCACCTTCACCCCCACGGCGCCGAAGGAATATAACGCCGCGCTCAATGCCAAGCTCGAAGGCGGCACAGCGGGAGACATCATCACCTGCCGCCCCTTCGATGCCTCGCTGGAGCTGTTCAACAAGGGTTATCTCGCCCCAGTGAATGATCTGCCCTCCATGGCGAATTTCTCCGACGTGGCCAAGAGCGCCTGGACCACGGATGATGGCAAGACCACATTCTGCGTGCCCATGGCGTCCGTCATTCACGGCTTCATCTACAACAAGGATATCTTCAAGGAGCTGGGCCTCACCGAGCCCAAGACCGAGGAAGAGTTCTTCGCGCTGCTTGAAAAGATCAAGTCCAATGGCAGCTATGTGCCGCTGGTGCTGGGCACCAATGACCAGTGGGAGGCCGCCACCATGGGCTTCCAGAACATCGGCCCCAATTACTGGAAGGGCGAGGAAGGCCGCAAGGCTCTGATTGACGGCACGGGCAAGCTCACGGACAAGGCCTATGTCGACACCTTCGCAACACTCGCCAAATGGGCGCCCTATCTGGGCGATGGCTACAAGGCCCAGACTTACCCTGACAGCCAGAACCTCTTCGGCCTCGGCAAGGGTGCAATCTATGCGGCGGGCTCTTGGGATATCTCGACCTTCCATGCCCAGAACGTCAACATGGGCGCCTTCAAGCCGCCGCTGCCGGCAGGTGCAACGGAGTGCTATATCTCCGACCACACGGATATCGGAATCGGCATGAATGCAAAGACGGCCAACCCGGCCGATGCCAAGGTGTTCCTGGACTGGATCGGCTCTGAGGAATTCGCCAATATCCTCGGCAATGAGCTGCCGGGCTTCTTCCCGCTCTCCAATGCAAAGGTGCAGCTGAAGGATGATGTGGCGCAGACCTTCGTCAACTGGCGCGGCGAATGCAAGTCGACGATCCGCAACTCCTACCAGATCCTGTCACGAGGCACGCCCAATCTCGAAAACGAAATGTGGAACGTCTCCGCGCAGGTGATCAATGGTGCGATGACGCCGGAACAAGCCACCACCCAGCTCGAGGATGGGCTGAAAAAGTGGTATGCACCGCAGCAGAAGTAACTGACGCGTTGTGGCCGTGCGCCGGTACCGGCGCGCGGCTCTTCCAGTTGCAATGAATTCAGAACATCACAGCGGACCAGTTGGCATGCCGCGGGGCACATTCCTGCGGCTGCTGATGTTTTTTCTGGGTCCCGCACTGCTGGTCTATTCGGTTTTCTCAATCTATCCGTTGCTCGCAACGATCCTCAACTCGCTCTACAGCCACCAGAAGGACGGCACATATCTGTGGAACGGGCTTGGTAATTTCCACACGCTGCTGTTCGATCCCACCTGGTCCGCGCCGTTCTGGAACGCGCTGCGCAATAATTTCATCTTCTTTCTGATCCACATGGGCGTGCAAAATCCGGTGGGGCTGGCGCTTGCGGCCCTCCTCAGCCTGAAGCAGCTCAAGCTCCGCGCCACCTACCGCACGCTGATCTTCATGCCCACCATGCTCTCAGTCGTGGTCATCGGTTTCTCCTGGCAGCTCATCCTTTCGCCGCTCTGGGGCATCGCCAAGATGTTCCTGCAGTTCTTCGGGCTGGGATTTCTCTTCGGGCCATGGCTGGGGGAGGAATCAACCGCACTTCTCACGGTCTCCCTCATCTCCGTGTGGCAGTTCGTCGGCATCCCGATGATTCTGATCTACACGGCCTTGCTCGCCATTCCGGATGAGCTGATCGATGCCGCCACGGTTGATGGCCTGAACCAGTTCCAGGCCTTCGTCTGGGTCAAGCTGCCGCTGATCTGGCCCACCATCGGGCTGGTCTCGGTCTTGACCTTCGTCAACAACTTCAACGCATTCGATCTGATCTATGCGATGAAGGGCGCGCTTGCGGGGCCCAACTTCGCGACGGACATCATGGGCACGCTGTTCTACCGCACCTTCTTTGGCAATCAGCTGCAGCTGGGTGACCCGTCCATGGGCTCCACCATCGCCACGATGATGTTCATGATCATCCTCATGGGTGTCATGGTCTATCTCTTCCTTATCCAGCGCCGCATGCAGAGGTATAGTTTCTGATGCGCAAGCCTGCCTCCGCCATTGCCGTTCACGCCGTGCTGGGGCTTTACACGCTGCTGGCGCTGTTCCCCATCGTGCTCGTGGTCATGAATTCCTTCAAGGCGCGGAAGGCGATCTTCAACACGCCGTTGCGGCCGCCCGGCGCCACCAATTTTGATCCCATCGGATACAGCAAGGTTTTCGGGGACAGCTCGGTGGGGCTCTATTACTTGAACTCACTCTCGGTCACCGCCGGCACCATCGTCCTGACCCTGCTGTTGGGCTCAATGGCGGCCTGGGCCCTGTCGGAGTATAAGTTCCGCTGGAACACGCTGCTGGCGCTCTATCTCTCGATCGGCATTATGGTGCCTATCCGCTTAGGTTCCGTCTCGATCATCCAGCTCGTGGCGGAGCTCAACCTTATCAACACGCTGACCGCTCTCATCCTCGTCTATACCGCGCAGAACCTGCCGCTCGCCATCTTCATCCTCTCGGAATTCATCGCCCAGATCCCGAAGGACCTGCGGGAAGCGGCGCGCTGTGATGGGCTTTCGGAATATAACATCTTTTTCCACATCATCCTGCCGCTGCTGCGCCCGGCCATGGCAACGGTTGCCGTCTTCACCATGATCCCGGTGTGGAACGATCTGTGGTTTCCACTGCTTCTGGCCCCCACTGGCGGCAAGCAGACAATCACTCTGGGCGTCCAGCAGTTCCTCGGGCAATACATCACGGATTGGAACGCGGTGCTTGCCGCACTTTCCACGGCCATTGTGCCGGTGCTCGTGCTCTATGTCATATTTTCCCGCCAGCTGATCCGGGGCCTGACCTCGGGTGCTGTCAAGTGAGGCGCTGATGGCGGATGTCCGCATTCAAGGCTTGAAGAAATCATTTGGCCCCGTGGAGGTGCTGAAGGACATTGATCTTGAGGTGGAGGATGGCGCCTTTGTCGTGCTCGTGGGCCCCTCCGGCTGCGGCAAGTCCACGCTGCTCCGCGCCGTAGCGGGGCTTGAGCCGGTCTCGGCCGGACTTATCACCATCGGCGGACGCACGGTGAATGATCTGCCTCCCGCCCAGCGCGAAATCGCCATGGTGTTCCAGTCCTACGCGCTCTACCCCCACATGAATGTTGCTGCGAACATGGGCTTTGGCCTCAAATTCGCAGGCACTCCAAAGGATGAGATCGCGCGGCGCGTGGCGGAAGCGGCCCGCATCCTGCAACTTGAGCCCTTGCTGAAGCGCCGTCCGCGTGAACTATCCGGCGGCCAGCGCCAGCGTGTGGCCATCGGCCGGGCCATCGTGCGCAAGCCCCAGGTCTTCCTCTTTGACGAGCCGCTCTCCAACCTCGATGCCGCACTCAGGATCAACACCCGCGTGGAGCTTGCGAAGCTGCACCGCCTGCTCAGCGCCACGATCATTTATGTGACGCATGATCAGGTCGAGGCGATGACGCTTGCTGACAAGATCGTGGTGATGAACCACGGCCGCATCGAGCAGCAGGGCAAGCCGCTCGATCTCTATTACCGGCCTGCCAATCTCTTCGTCGCGGGATTCATCGGCTCCCCGGCCATGAATTTTCTCGAGGGCAGGGTCCTGTCTGAAGGCGGTCTCGACATTGGCGAAGGCCAGCGTCTGCCGGTCCCGACCCATGGTCTTGCTGCCGGTTCGAACGTCACGCTGGGAGTTCGGCCGGAGCATATGAGGATTGCGGCCGCGGCGGAGGTTCAGACGTCCCTTCATCTCTCTGCGACTGTCGATATCATCGAACGGCTGGGCGAATCCGGTTTCGCCCATCTCCGCCTCCGCCAAGAGAGGCTAATGATTGCGGAAATTCGCGGTGAGACAGGGTTGAAGCCAGGAGATCGCGCGGTGGCGGTGCTCGATCCTGAACACCTTCATCTTTTCGATGCCGGCGGCCAGCGCATCGGCTGAATCGCAGCTTCAGCCGCAGGAACCTTCATCACCGCGCGACGTTCACCCGAAACGAACACAGGGTTCGGGACCGGACGGCTTGCAAAGCTCTGAGGTGCTTCGATGTGCGACTATAGCCTGGAAAATCAGATCAGCCGAGCCGCTGTGATGGGCGACAGACTGGTGACAAGCAGCTTCCCGATGACGCCGACGCGCGGCTTCGCCGCCGAACAGGAGGCGGGCGTTGCCGTCTGCCTGCTGCCCGGCACGGAACTCGCGTTTGAGGAACCCGTCCGCTACAACGGGCTGTGGGGCCATCTGGTCAATCAGCTGAAGGCCCGCCTCGGCTTTGACATGGCCAAGGCCACGCTCGCCCGGTTTCGTCAGGTCGATCTCGACAATCCGCATACCCATCATGATGCCATCGAACTTGCGGATGGCCGGATCATCAAGCTGGCGCTTCTGAATGAGTGCCAGCGCGCCCGCGTGCTTCAGCTGCCTGCGGTTGCCGATCCCGTTCTCCGTCATGAGCATGCTCGCTTTGCGGTGTCTCGCCACCACGACGATCTGACGCCGGCGCGCTGATATGAAAATCAGGCGCGGGAAGGATGAGGAACATAAGGAAATCGAGCTCACCCAGACGGAAGCCCGCCAGGCGCGGCCAGGTTACAACATCTACGTGTTGATCTTCGGTCTTGCGGGCGTGGTGATCGCCTTTATGTTCCTCATATTCATCCGCTGATTGCATGTGCGGCGCGGCAGGGAACAATTCTGCCGCGCTGCGCGTTGTTGTCCGGCTTGCAGAATTTGAGCGAGCGCAGGCGGGATTGGCCAGTCCTGGTTGCAGAACTCCAGAGTTACATGGCCATGGTTCAGGCGGTGCGCGCCCTCGGGCAGCTTCCGCAGTTTGTAAGTATGCGTGAGTCTCGATGGTCATTGGCGGCGGAAATGTTCGATCGACAGAACAATCGGGGGCAAAGCCCGAAGGACGGTACGGTCATGCAGGGCGAAGAAGGTTGGGCCCTGCAGGCGCTTAGTGTCGCCCGCATTGTCTTTTACTCAATCGATTGCGCAACGGGCTTCATGGTCCGGTCGGACAATTGCACCGACATTTTGGGTGTTCCCGCGGCGGGGCCGGCTGCTGCCTGGTCCACCGTGATCTTTGCGGAAGACCGTCCGCAATATGAGAGTGCCCAGGCGTCCTTGACGCCCGCAAGCCCCAGCTATGAAGTCGAATACCGGGTGCAGAACACGCGCACCGGCAAGCAGTTCTGGGCGTTGGACCGGGGTGCTGGCGAGTTCGATGCCGAGGGCCGCCTTACAGGAATTCGCGGCGCCATCATTGATGTGTCCGCCCGCATCAGCGTCGAGCGCGAGTTGCGCAAGGCCGCCAGGCTCCGCACGGTTGTCTTCGAGGCTGCGCGCATGGCTGCCTGGCATTTCGATGTGGTGGCGGACCGCTTCACCTTCACGGACGAATTGCTGGCCCTGCTGGAGATTGACCGGAAGCAGTTTGACGGGACGCCCGAGGCGCTGGAAAGTGCCATTCACCCGGATGACCGCGAGGCCTGGCGCCGCTCGCATGACCGGGCGAGGACGCCGGGAAACCGGATCGAAGTCGAGTTCCGGCTCACTGTCCCCGGCCCACGCGTGCGCTGGCTCCTGTCGCGCGGCGAAGTGGTACGGCGGGTCGATGGCGCACCGCTTGAATCCTTTGGTGTGATGATCGACATCACCGAACGCAAGGCGGCGGAAGAAGCTGCGGCCCGCCTCGCGGCGATTGTCGAATCCTCCGAGGAGGCCATCATCGCCAAGACGCTGCGTGGAGTCGTCACCAGCTGGAACAAGGGTGCCGAGCGGCTCTTCGGTTACACAGCCGAGGAAATGATCGGCGAGTCGATCTGGAAGCTCATTCCGGAAGATGGCGAGCATGAGGAGATCAACATCCTCAACACGGTGCGCATCGGCCAGTCGGTGCCGTCACATGAATCCGTGCGGCTTCACCGTTCCGGCCGGCGCATTCATCTCGCTGTGTCCGTTTCGCCCATATTGAACGCGCAGGGCATGGTGGTCGGCGCTTCAACCATCGCGCGGGATGTGACCGAGCGCAAACGGCAGACGGAACTGCTGCGTGAGAACGAAGCGCGCATGCGGCTCGCGCTCAAGAGTGCGCGGGCAGGCGCGTGGAATTTCGATCTGCGCCGCCGCGAGCTCCACTGGTCGCCAGAGATGTTCGCACTCTATGGGCTTGATCCCGCGAAGGGCCTGCCTTCGCGCGAGCAGCTTGCCCAGCGCATTTCGCCATCGCACCGCCGCAAGGCGCGGAAAGACTTCGCCAAGGCCATGCTGCAGGGCGGCTCTTTCACGCTCGAATTCCCCATTCTCCGCCCTGACGGCACGGAAATCTGGACTGCACTCGCAGGCGACGTCATCAAGGACGAACGTGGACGGCCAGTCTCTGCGCGCGGCATCGATCAGGACATTACCGAGCGAAAGACCTGGGAAAAGCGCCAGGCCATGCTGCTGCGCGAACTTTCACACCGGGTGAAGAACACGCTGGCCGTGGTGCAATCCGTCGCCCGGCAGACACTGCGGTCAAGTTCGAGCCCCAAGAACTTCGTTGATGCTTTCGAAGGCCGCATCCGCAGTCTCGCGGCCTCCCATAGCCTTCTCACGGAGGCAGATTGGGGCGGAGCCCGCATGGAGACCATTATCCGCCACCAGGTGGCGGCCATGGTGCATGATTATGATGGGCGTTTCCGACTCAAGGGACCTGAGGTTCTGCTGAGTGCGGAGGTCGCCACACAGCTTGGCCTGGTGCTGCACGAGCTTGGAACAAATGCTGCCAAATACGGCTCGCTCTCCGTCCCTGAAGGCCATGTCGACGTCGTCTGGACGGCGACCAAGTCCAAGCTCTGCCTGATGTGGCGTGAGCATGGGGGGCCGAAGCTCGAGAAGAAACCTGCCTTCAAGGGGTTTGGCACGCTGCTCATCACCTCGAGCGCCCAGAAAGTCACCCAGCGCTTTCTGGAAGACGGCCTCATCTACAAGCTCGAGTTTGCTCTTTAGGCCGTGTCCGCAGGCTCTGCCGGCGCCTGTTTCTGAGACAGGAATTCGCCGAAGCCTGAGAGTGCATCCACATGGCTGCACAGCACGCGGAAGGTCACGAGAGTTGGCACTGCAACGACGACGCCCGCAATTCCCCAGCACCAGGCCCAGAAGGCAAGCGACAGCAGGATCATCACGGCGTTGATTTCCATGCGCCGGCTCAACACGGCAGGTGTGATGACCTGCGTCTCAAGGCCGATCAACGCGCCATAAATGATGGGTGCCAGCAGGGCCTGACCCATGGTGTCGAAGGCCACGAGCCCGATCATGGCCGAAAAGGCGAGGCCGGTGATGGGGCCAAGATAGGGGATGTAGTTCAGGATGAAGGCGAACAGCGCCCAAAGATGCGGGGTGGGAAACCCGATCGCCCAGAAGGCCAGGCCCACGCAGCAGGCCAGCACCAGGTTGATGAGGGTAATGGACAGGAGGTAGGCCGAAACTTCGCGCTCAACGTCGAGGGCGATGCGAAGTGCCGCCTTCTTGTCCGACAAACTTGGCATCACCCGGATCAGCTTCTCGTAAAAGAGATCGCCCGATGCCATCAGAAAGACCGCGATCACGATGGAGCCGCTCGCCACGAAGATCACGTTCAGCGGATATCCTGCCACCATGCTGAACATCGTGGGCAACATGGGCTCCGACACCACCACCTTCTGCACATCGGGGTCAGCGGTGGGCGTTGCCGCTTCCTGGATGCTGCGGGAGATGTTGATGAGGTTATCGAGTGAGGATCGGAGGCCGGAGATCTTTTCTAGGAACTCACGTTGAATGCGCGGCGCATCGGCAATCCACTGGGCGATGGCGCCCGCAAAGGCATAGACGGCCAAAGCGACCAGACATGTGGCGCACAGAACGATAACGGCCGTCGTGGCCCACGCAGGAATTCCCCGGCGGGACATGGCCCGCACCAGCGGGCGTAGGGTAATGGCGATGAAGAAAGCGAAGACTGCGGGGAGGAGAAAATCGCGCCCGAAATAGACGGCTGCGATCGAAGCGATGATGAGAAGGCCCGCCGCAATGCGCCTGATGTGGAGCAGCAGGCGGGCCTCTGGGAAGTGTTGTGAACCCTCAGGGGTCAAATGCGTCCCATCAGGATCAAGATGAGGATCACGACCACGACGATGCCGAGAATGCCGGAAGGGCCATATCCCCAGCTGCGGCTATAGCCCCAGCTCGGCAGGGCGCCGATGAGAATGAGGATGAGAATGATGATCAGAATGGTGCCGAGCGTCATGGAAAGTGCTCCTGTTCAAATGAGGCGGCCACAGTTGAGGCAGCCCCAAACGCATGAGAGTTCACTTGTGTTCCGATGGATCGTCCGCTTCCTCGCCATTGCGGCCATGGGCGCCCCCCAGCAGCACCGCCAGCTTGTTGCGGGCGCGGTTGACGCGGCTTTTCACCGTGCCCACCGGCACGCGGCAGATCTCGGCCACTTCCTGATATGAAAAGCCCGAGGCGCCCACCAGCACCACCGCCTCGCGCTGATCGTCGGGGAGCTGCTGGAGCGCAATTCGCAGATCCGCCATGTCAAGCTGGCTTTCCTGGCTTCCCGGGGTCATCACGCTTGCCGCATAGTCGCCGTCTGCATCCTCCACCTCGCGACGGCGTTTCCGCAGCTGGCTGAAATATTCATTGCGCAGAATGGTGAACAGCCAAGCCTTGATGTTGGTGCCTTCCTGAAAGCTCTGCTGGTGGTTCCAGGCCTTCATCAGCGTTTCCTGCACAAGGTCATCGGCAAAGTCCGGGTGCGACGCGAGAGACAGCGCGAAGGCCCGGAGCTTCGGAATTACGGCCAACAGTTCGTGCCGGAAAGCGCGCACGGCGTCCTCCCGCCGCGCCTCCGGGCGCTCACCGGCAGCTGTACTGGCTGTGTTCGGCTGCGGGCCTGGCATGTTCAGTTCCGCCGTGGCGGAAACGGGTCCTCTGCCTGCCGGTCGAGTTCCTCCAGCAAACTCGTGAGCCGGCCTGGCAAAGGCTGCTGCTCCAAGTCTTCGTAGTGCAGCCTCAGCCGCCGACCAATCATTTCATGCACTGCAGGGCGAAGCCTTGCCACGGGCTGCTTGTGGAATCCCTGCCCCGCCCGGCGAATGGGGGCCATTTGGTGTTCTCCAGTCGTATTCATATTCTTTAATTGGACCCACGGCATTTTTGCCCCTGCCGGTACGCCCCGCTCCTTAAATCATGCTGGTCTGTTAAGGGCTTGGCAGAGAGAATGGTTCCCGCGCAGGGTGTTTTTTCAACCCGCGAAGAATACTGTGCCCAGTGGATCACAGAACCCCCAGGTCGACTGTTCTGTAGTAGGCAGAGAGGCGGTTTGGACCGTGTGACGGCGCAAGGCGCCACTCGCAGATCGGGTATTTCCTCACAATCCGGAACGGTCTAAGAAGCCGGACATTCGAAAACGCAGACCTCATCGAAGGGCAAGGACAGTCGCATGAAAATCACGGTCATCGGCGCAGGTTATGTCGGGCTGGTCTCGGCGGCCTGTTTTTCGGATTTCGGCTATGAAGTGACCTGTGTTGACCGCGATCCCCGGAAACTCGCCATGCTCGAGGCGGGCAAGATCCCGATCTATGAACAGGGCCTGCAGCCGATTGTTGCCAGCAACCGCCAGGCCGGCCGCTTGACCTTCACCGACAGGCTCGCTGAGGCCGTCGCCGGTGCGGATGTGGTACTGATCGCGGTTGGGACGCCCACGCGTGAGGGCGAAGACGCGGCCGATCTGTCCTTCGTCTATGCCGCGGGCGAGGAGATCGCCAAGGCGATGAACGGCTTTACGGTGATCGTCACCAAATCCACGGTGCCCGTCGGCACGGCCGCGAAGCTCCGGGAGATCATTTCCAAGGCAAGGCCCGATGGTGATTTCGAAGTGGCCTCAAACCCCGAATTCATGCGTGAAGGCTCCGCCGTGGAAGACTTCCTGCGCCCGGACCGCGTGGTGGTGGGGGTAAGCTCGGAACGTGCGGAAAGGGCGCTGCGACAGCTCTATCGTCCGCTTTCGGCCAAGAACGTTCCGCTCCTCGTGACCTCTTGCGAGGCGGCAGAGGTCATTAAATATGCTGCCAACACTTTCCTCGCCACGCGCATTGCCTTCGTCAACCAATTGGCCGATCTGTGCGAGGCCGTAGGCGCGGATATAGAGGATGTTGCCCGCGGCATGGGCCTCGACAAGCGCATCGGCCTGCAGTTTCTCTCGCCAGGCCCCGGCTTCGGCGGCTCCTGCTTCCCGAAAGACACGCGCGCTCTGGCCCATACGGCGCGCCAGCAGGGCAACCCCTTCACCATCGTCGAGAATGTGATCAGCGCCAATGAGCAGCGGAAACGCGAGCTGGCGGAGCGCATCCAGGCTGCCGTCGGCGGAACGCTGGCCGGAAAGAAGATCGCGCTCCTGGGCATCGCCTTCAAGGCGGAGACGGATGACATCCGGGACGCCGCGGCCCTCACCGTCATCCCCGAGCTGCAGAAGCGGGGTGCCTCTGTCGCGGCCTTCGATCCGGTGGCCATGGACAACGGCCGCCAGAGTTTCGAGGACGTGCAGTGGTGCGCGGATGCCTATTCCGCGGCCATCGGGGCAGATGCCGTGGCGATCCTCACCGAGTGGAACGTGTTTCGCGGTCTTGATCTCAAGCGCCTCGCACGGGGCATGCGTCAGCCGGTGATGGTCGATTTCCGCAATCTGCTCTCCCTGGGAGATGCCAGGAGCTCCGGCATGGTCTATCATTCGATCGGCCGCAGCCCCATCGTGCCCGCCGATGCGCACAAGGCGGAGATCATCCCTTTCAAGTCGGGAACGGTGTAACCGGAATGGCCCGTCTTTATGAAAGCCGCAAGCGCGTCCTCGTCACCGGCGGCGCAGGCTTCCTCGGTTCCCACCTCACGGACCGCCTGATCGAGCAGGGGCATGAGGTGATCTGCGTGGACAATCTGTTCACCGGCACAAAGCGCAACATCGAGCACCTGCATAATCATCCGCGTTTCGAATTCATCCGGCATGATGTGTGCAATCCCCTCAAGCTCGAGGTGGACGAGATCTATAATCTCGCCTGTCCCGCCTCGCCTGTACACTATCAATATAATCCTGTTCTCACCACCAAGACCTCGGTGATGGGTGCGATGAACATGCTGGGTCTCGCCAAGCGCCTGCGCTGCCGCATTTTCCAGGCCTCGACCAGCGAGGTCTATGGCGACCCGGAAGTCCACCCGCAGCGGGAGGATTACTGGGGCCATGTGAACCCGATCGGCACAAGGGCCTGTTACGACGAGGGCAAGCGCTGCGCCGAAACGCTGTTTTTCGATTATCACCGTGAGCATGGCGTCAAGATCAAGGTTGCCCGTATCTTCAACACCTATGGGCCGCGCATGCACCCGAAGGATGGCCGTGTCGTCTCCAACTTCATCACCCAGTCGCTCGCCGGAGAAGACATCACGATCTATGGTGATGGTTCGCAGACGCGGTCCTTCTGCTATTGCGACGATCTCGTCGAAGGCTTCCTCAGGCTCATGGAGTCAGATACGTCAGTCACTGGTCCCGTCAATCTCGGCAACCCCGGCGAATTCACCATGATCGAACTCGCGGAACAGGTGCTGAAGCTTACCGGCTCAAGCTCGAAGCTGATCCACATGCCGCTTCCAGCGGATGATCCGCGGCAGCGAAAGCCCGATATCACCCTTGCAAAGGACAAGCTCGGCTGGACTCCGAAGGTCGATCTCGCCGAAGGCTTGCAGCGCACCATCACCTATTTCAACAGCCTGGTCTGAGCCATGGTGGACCTCTCCGTCCTCGATCTCGTGCCGGTGCGCCAGGGCTTCACCCCTGGAGATGCACTGCGGGAAAGTGCGGAGCTTGCCCGCCACGCCGAAGCATTGGGCTACACGCGTTTCTGGGTCGCGGAACATCACAATATGGAAGGGATCGCCAGTGCGGCCACCGCCGTGGTGATCGGCCATCTCGCGGCCCATACGGCGCGGATCCGGGTTGGTGCCGGCGGCATCATGCTGCCGAACCATGCGCCGCTGGTGATTGCGGAACAGTTCGGAACACTCGCCTCGCTCTTTCCCGGCCGGATTGATCTGGGCCTCGGCCGCGCACCTGGCACGGACCGTGCAACCCTGCGCGCCCTGCGGCGGGATGCAACGGCGGCCGAGTCCTTTCCGGATGACGTGCTGGAACTTCAGGCGTTCCTGGGGGCCCCTGAGCCCGGCCAGGCGATCCGCGCCGTGCCCGGTGCGGGAACCGATGTGCCGCTGTGGATCCTGGGCTCGAGCCTCTATGGCGCACAGCTCGCAGCTCTTCTGGGCCTTCCCTATGCCTTCGCCTCCCACTTCGCCCCGGATGCGCTGGAGCAGGCGCTGGCGCTTTATCGCGAGCGTTTCCGACCGTCGCGGCAGCTGGCGCAATCCTATGCCATGGCCGGCGCCAACATCGTCGTCGCCGAGACGGATGAAGAAGCCCGCCGTCTCTTCACTTCCGTGCAGATGCGCTTCGTCGGCATGATCCGGAATGAGCGCGGCCTCCTGCAGCCGCCGATTGACGATATCGAGAGCTATTGGACGCCCGTCGAGAAGATGCATGCCTCCCGCATGATGGCCTGTTCCTTCGTCGGCTCGCCCGCCACCGTCGAGCGTACCCTGAAGGACTTCCTTGCCCGCACCGGCCTTGATGAGCTGATCGTCGCGTCTGCTATTTATGATCAGCAGGCGAAGCTCAAGTCCTTCGAACTGCTGAAGAACCTCGCGCTCTCGCCGTGAATCCCCGAATGACCGCGGAAAGGTGAAGGCCCAGCCGCCCGCCGCTTGGCTTCTGATCCGGCTATCGAGGCACCATGCACCCAGCTTTCATAAGCTCTGGAGCGGCTTGCCCAGGGCCGCGGTCACGCGCCTTTCGTTCCGCCCGCCTCCGTCACGCGCCGGGACACATTCTTGATCACCTTGTCGGCGAGTTCCGAATTGGTTACGCTGATCAGCCCGCCATCTTCGCTGCGGATGCGGGTGGAGCGCATGCCGATATCGACGATCGTGCCGGAAAGCGGCGGGCTGTCGATCACGTCGCCCACCTTGATGGACCCGTCGAGAAACAGGATCACGCCTGCCAGAATATTCTCAAGCGTCGGCTTCGCGGCAAGCGCGAAGGCAAGGCCGCCCACACCGAAGCCTGCGATGATGCCGAACACTGGAACGCCCGTCTTGCTCAGGCCATAGATCAGGATGCCCAGACCGGTCATCACCGAGACGACGCGCGTCGCCAGCCTGATGATGCTCGAATCGAAGGTTTCATCCTGTGCTTCCTGAATGTCCGAGAACCACTTGCCCACCCATTCCCCGATGATCAGCACGCAGGCGACGATGGCGCCATAATAGAGCATCATCAGCAGCAGGGTGATGAGCGTGGCGGCTGCGCCCGAAAGCCCGGCCTGGTCAATGAGGATGCCAGTGGCGACCTGCGCCAGCAGGCCAGTTATCACCGCGCGGGCAAACCAGCGCAGGCTGCGGTTCTGGATGAAACGCCCCAGCAGCATCGGAATTCCGCCAATCGCGGCCAGGATGATGGCCGAGACCGCCCATTGGAATATCGTGTTGGAGCCGAACTCCCAGCTCAGGAAATGCGGCAGCTTGTGAACCACCCCCGCCCAGCGTGGCGGCGTCACCCCGCCCGGCGTTTCCGTTAAGTAGCGGTAGGGGCTGAAGGCCGGTCCTGCATGTCTTGCGGCGAAGGATCCATAGAGTGCTGGCACGTTCTCGATCGTGTCCTGGGTGAAGACGACGTCTCCCAGACGCATGCCCGAATTGATCGTTCCCATCTGCACGTAGCTGCCGGGTAGGGTCCACAACCCCTCGCGCAGCTTGCGGAAGGGGCTGTTCTTCGTCACATGCTGCGCCTGCAATATTTCCCACAGCATGAAGGCCGTCTCCATGCCGGCGGAATCGCGCCGCCATTCGGGGAAAGCCGAAAGATCCATGGAATCGAGAACGTCGTCCCTGAGAAGCCTGATTTCCGCTTTTTCTTGCGCGCCGAGGGGCGGATAGAGCCACGCATCATAATGCGCCCGCGCCCATTCCCGGGCCTCGGTGCGGATGATGAGGCGCTGCACGGCCATCATGAAGGTTCTGAGGTTTCCCTCGGGCGTTGAATGGTCAACCGCAATGTCGGCAAAAGATCCGGCAAGGCTCCCATCCAGCGCCTTCAACGGCTGGGCCGCAACGGCAAGCAGCAGCATCACAGCGGCAACCACACCCATTATTCTCGCCAGCATGCTCACCTTCCCTGCGGTCCCGCTGCGCTCATATCGCACGCTGCACGATTAGCCAAGCCAGCGGGCCTTGCTTTGGGCAGTGACACGGGCTTGCCGCCACACTAAAATCACCGCCATGCATCATCCTTCCCCCCGAGACGTCGTCAACCGCCAGCTTGAGGTCTATAACGCGCATGATATTGATGGCTACTGTGCGCTCTTTGCGCCCGACGCCACCATATCGGATCTCGTCACCGGGCAGTTGATCTGCAGCGGGCTCGATGAGATCCGCAGCGTCTATACAAAGCGCTTCGCGGATAACCCCCAGCTTCACTGTGTCGTTCACCAGCGGCTTGAGGGCCCCACCCACGCCATCGACAAGGAAACGGTGTCGGGCCTCCCCACCGGCCCCCTTCACATCATGGCAATCTATGAGGTGCGAGGGGGGCTGATCCGAAGCCTGAAATTCATCCGCTGGACTGATTGAAGATCAGGGGGCGAAAGCCCCCGTTACTTCTTTCCGCCAGGTGGTTTCTTGGCACTTGGAACTGCGAAGGGCGAGGCCGCCGGGGCGGGCTTCGCCTTTTCCTGTTTTGGCTTCTTCTTCTCGCGGTTGCTTCTCTGTTCGCCCTTGGCCATGTCTTGGATCCTCCCGGTTTAGGCGGTGGCTGCCGCGGGAATGCCCCGCGGCAGGTCAGTCTTGGCAGTGTGTTCCTAGAAGCCCATGCCGGCGGGCATGGACGGCGTCTGCGGGCTCTCCTTGCTGCGCTCTGCAATCATCGCTTCGGTGGTGATGAGGATCGAAGCAACGGATGCTGCGTCCTGCAGCGCGATGCGCACCACTTTCGTCGGGTCGATGATGCCGGCCGCAACCATGTCGACATATTCTTCCGTCTGCGCATTGAAGCCGTGATTGCCGGTCTTTTCAAGCAGCTTTCCAACCACGATCGAACCTTCCACGCCGGCATTCTCCACAATCTGGCGAAGCGGCGACTCGAGCGCGCGTGAAACGATGCGAATACCGGTCTGGATGTCGGGGTTGTTGGACGTCAGCTTGTCCACGGCAGTCTTGGCCCGGAGCAGGGCAACGCCGCCCCCTGGCACAACGCCTTCTTCCACGGCGGCGCGCGTGGCGTTCAGCGCGTCGTCCACGCGGTCCTTGCGCTCCTTCACCTCGACTTCGGTTGAGCCGCCCACCTTGATGACGGCAACGCCGCCTGCAAGCTTGGCAAGCCGCTCCTGAAGTTTTTCCTTGTCATAGTCGCTCGTCGTGTCCTCGATCTGCGCCTTGATCTGCGCAATGCGGGACTGGATCGCGGATTTCTCGCCGCTGCCGTCGACGATGGTCGTGGTCTCCTTGTCCATGCGCACGCGCTTGGCGCGGCCGAGCATGGCGAGCGTCACATTCTCGAGCTTGATGCCGAGGTCTTCAGACACCACTTGGCCACCGGTCAGAACTGCGAGGTCTTCCAGCATGGCCTTGCGGCGGTCGCCGAAGCCAGGTGCCTTCACGGCCGCAACCTTCAGGCCGCCGCGCAGCTTGTTGACGACGAGTGTCGCAAGCGCTTCGCCTTCCACGTCCTCCGAAATGATGACGAGGGGGGCGCCCTCCTTCACCACTGCTTCCAGAATTGGCAGCAGTGCCTGAAGGTTGGAAAGTTTCTTCTCATGGAGAAGAATGTAGGGGTCTTCGAGCTCGGCCACCATCTTGTCGGCGTTGGTGACAAAGTAGGGCGAAAGATAGCCGCGGTCGAACTGCATGCCCTCGACGATCTCGAGTTCGGTCTCCATGCTCTTGGCTTCTTCGACCGTGATCACGCCTTCCTTGCCGACCTTGTCCATCGCGGTTGCGATCATCTGGCCGATTTCGGTTTCGCCATTGGCGGAAATCGTGCCCACCTGCTGGATCTCGGTTGAAGAGGCAATCATCTTCGACTGGCTCTTGAGGTCCTGAATGGCCGCGGCCACTGCAAGCTCAACGCCCCGCCTGATGTCCATCGGGTTGAGGCCGGCCGCCACCGCCTTGGCACCTTCCCGCACGATCGACTGTGCGAGAACCGTGGCCGTGGTCGTGCCGTCACCTGCCATGTCATTGGTCTTGGTGGCAACTTCGCGCAGCATCTGGGCGCCCATGTTCTCGAACTTGTCTTCGAGTTCGATTTCCTTGGCAACCGTCACACCGTCCTTGGTGATGCGCGGCGACCCATAAGAACGGTCGATCACCACGTTGCGGCCCTTGGGGCCCAGCGTCACCTTGACGGCATTGGCCAGAATGTCGACGCCGCGCAGCATGCGGTCACGTGCGTCGCCCGAAAATTTTACGTCCTTGGCAGCCATTGAAATTATCCTTTGAAATAATCTGAGATTGGAAGGAAGTGCTGCAGGCCCTGGTTCAGGCAGCGGCTTTCTTGGAGCCGGCCGCCACGTCGACGATGCCCATGATGTCGGCCTCGTTCATGATCAGATACTCCGTATCGTCAATCTTGACTTCGGTGCCGGACCATTTGCCGAACAGCACCCGGTCACCTGCCTTCACGCCCGGCGGTACGATCTTGCCGAGCTTGTCACGGGCGCCTGGCCCGGCGGCGATAACGTCGCCCTGCATCGGCTTTTCCTGGGCGTTCTCAGGGATGATGATCCCGCCCTTCGTCTTCGTGTCCTCTTCAACGCGCTTGATGACGACGCGGTCGTGCAGTGGGCGGAATTTCATGGGGTGTTTCTTTCGATTGGGCATGAGGGTGCGCAGCGCGCTTGCGGGTTGAGCGCGCGTGGCTGTTCATGCGGATGGAAGAAAGGCGCGGCTGGCACTCAACGCCTGTGAGTGCCAATCCTCCGTCCACAGATGGGCCTTCAGTGGCCAACAAGCAAGGGAAAAGCCTGGGCGGCGGCATTGCCAAAGGCAACGGCCACACAAAGTCTGCTAACGGGTCCGGCCCCGGCGGGAGGCTGTTCCAGCGCCCGGTGTGGCGGCCTGGTTCTCTTCCACCAGCTTTTGCCAGCGGGAGAGGCGCTCGGGATCGATCGTGCCCTTGGCTGCCGCTTCGCGCACTGCGCAGCCCGGCTCATGGGCGTGGGTGCAGTTGCGGAACCGGCACAGCGGGGCCAGTTCGCTGATTTCGGCGAACAGCGTTTCAATGCCGCTGGCGGAATCGCTCACATGGAGGCTGCGCATTCCGGGCGTATCGAGAATCCACCCGCCGTCACGCATGGCGTGGAGCGAGCGTGCTGTCGTGGTGTGGCGCCCCTTGGAGTCGTTTTCGCGGATGGCGGCCGTGTCCTGGCTGGCGCCCGACAGAACATTGACCAGCGTCGACTTGCCCACCCCGGAGGATCCGACGGCGGCAACCGTCTCGCCCACGCCGCACCAGCGCGCCAGCTGTGCTGCGGCATCCACCGCATGGGGATTGAGGATCACCACCTCGAGCCCCCGCTGCAATGCAGCCGCCTGGTCCCGCAGCAATGCGGCGTCCGGCGCCATGTCCGCCTTGGTCAGCAGAATCACGGGGGTCGTGCCGGCTTCATTGGCCATCGCCAGGTAGCGTTCCAGCCGCGCGATGTTGAAGTCGAAATTGCAGGAGGTGACGATGAACAGCGTGTCGATATTGGCGCCGGCAAGCTGCAGCGCCTCCTTGCCAGCAATGCGCCGCTGTAGCACCGTTTTCCGGGACAGGCGCCGGTTCAGCATCAGGGTGCGGGGGTCGGCCAGCACCCAGTCACCCACGGTGAAGGCGCTGGTATTGGCATGGGGCGGAAGGGCCAGATCCAGCGTACCGGTTTCGGACATGGCCGTCAGGCGGGAGCGGTGGACATTCACCACCCGCATGGGGCTCAAGCCATCATCTTCCGCCTGAAGCTGGGACTCGAAAAAGCCGGACCACCCCAATTCCGCGCGAGTCATGGGTAGGGCCGTCCTGGTTTGCCGATGGCCATGCCCTCAGTCGCTCAGCAGTGAGAAGGCCGCCTTGCGGATCCCCGGCGGCAGCTGGAGAAACAGCAGCCGCGCCTTCTTGATGTCGCGCTCGGATTGGCTTTCGGCGGCTGCCTTCAAGGCAATTGTCGTCGGGTGATCCGCACCCGAGATGAAGGTCAGCGCCTTGGCGAGCCGTCCGATGGCGGCATGATCGATGGTGGCTTCATCCATGGACATCTCCGTGCCGCTCAAGCGGCGGGAAGCTTGGTGCCGGCCGCCGCAGCCTTGGTCCGGCGCCGGGGCGGCTTCGCCGGCGGTGCAATGGCTGCAAGTTCAGCATCGCGTTTCAGCCGTTGCTCCCGGAGGGAGGCGGTGAGGCGCGCGCGGCTGGCAATTTCCAGGCTGCGCTCGGACTGCCCGGCGCCGGAGCCTGGCTGCTTTTTGCTACGGTCTTTCACAGGGATCAATCCTTCAATACAACCCAGACATGGGGCCTGCTGCCGCCCTGCGCAACACATAGTTTGAAGGCGGGAGGGCGCCCGCTGCCCGTTCGCGGCAGAATTCAAGACCTGTTCCGGCCCGCCGCGAGATTGCCCCATTGCTCAGGATGGGCCAGGCAATCGGCGAGCATGCTGCCGGTGTGGATCGCACTTTCGGTCACCAGACGGACCTGACTGCCGCTCAAGCCGAGATCGTCAACCAGCTGGAACAGCTCGGCCTGGTGATGAGGGTCAAGTTCGGCATGAAGGAGATGGGACCGGAACAAAGTGCCCGGAAGGCCGCTCCGGCGCTGCATCTCCCTGACGGTCTCTGGGGCTGGCGCATTGAATTCCAGCATGATCATGTAGCCCAATATGGCGACCGGATGATGGTGCAGGATCCAGTAATACTGGGCGCCCACCAGTGCTGCCACATTTGCCGCCGGCATTACTTTCAGAACGTCCGAGCGGGCGATTCCTGCGCTTTCCAGGTCATCGAGCGTCCAGTCATCATGGTGGCGCTCTTCCTCGATGTGCTTCAGCAGATAGCCCGCAAGCCCGGCACAGACGGGGTCTGCCCCCCGCCTGAGACATTCGGCATGGGCGGTCTCCATGAGGGGCACGCTCGCCCGCGTGATCTGGTGCAGCAAGACGAGATGATTGATGGCCGCCGATGCAAGATCGGCGCTTGCCATCAGCTTGTCGCCTCCTGCCGCAAGCAGCCCGGACACGAGCTGGACGTGGGTTTTGACAGCGTTCCCGTTCGAGACCTTCATTTGGCGAATTTCCCCGGGCTGTTTTCCATCCGATTTTTCTAATGTCTAACCGGCACGGACTCAAGCGTGGCTGGCGGCCCTGGAGAAACCGTTTGATAAAACGCCAGGGACCACCTATCAAATTGCAGGCCGCCCGGTTTCCGGATTGAGGAAGCAAGGCAACCGCCTGTGCGGATGGTGGCAGAGTTCTTCAACTGATCGAAAATCTTGCAGCGGGAGAGACCAAGCAAATGGCCATGATCAAGGAAACCGACAATGTGAAGCGCCTCGCTGAGGCGGGCATTCTCGACACGAGCGACCTGACAGAGGAAGGCATCGATGCAATCAATGCCATCGTCATCTCGGAGGACGAGATCGGCGCACTTCTGAACATCAAGTCAAAGCTTCAGCTGGAAAGTGTGAAACTGGACTTCCCGGGAAGCAAAGTCTGGCGGCTTTGATCCGTGCTGGCTTCCGGTATGTGACGCGTCAAGCCAGGTTGTCTGCCCGTGCCGAGTTCCGGCGTTTCCAGCGAGGCTGAAGGTGAATTGGCTGGGTTAGGCCTGTCAGCCTCCCGCCTGACCATTCTCTTCACCGATCTCGAGGGGTCCACACGCCTTCTCGATGTGCTGGGTGAATCATATGAAACGGCCCTTGTCCGGCAGTTTGAGCTGATAAGGGAGGCCACGTTCCGGCACGGCGGCGTGGAAGTTGACATCCACGGCGATGCGTTTTTCGCGGTGTTCGAAAACGCCGCGCGGGCCGTCGCGGCTTCTGCCGATGCGCAGCGGCTCCTCCACTCGGAAACATGGCCGCAGGGGGTCAAGTTCCGGGTGAGGATGGGCCTTCACACCGGCCGTCCCAGGCGCTCGGACAGTCCGGGGCTTCGCTTCGTGGGGCTTGATATTCACCGCGCGGCCCGCATCTGCGCACTGGCCCATGGCGGCCAGGTTCTCGTGTCCCGGCCGGTACTGGAAGATCCCAGTTTCAGCATGCCTGAGGGCGTGACCCTCCGGGATCTGGGCACCTATCAGCTCAAGGACATCGACAGTCCGGAGGCACTGGCCGATCTGGTAATCGAGGGGCTGCCTTCCAGCTTTCCGTCCCTGCGGTCGCCCGACAACCGCCCCAACAATCTGCCTTCGGCCCTTCGTCCGCTGATCGGACGCAAGGCCGAACGGAAGGCGATCCGCGCGCTCTTGCGCCGGAAGGACACGCGGCTCGTCACCCTCACGGGTGCGGGCGGCATCGGCAAAACGCGCCTTGCACTGGATGTGGCAGGCGCGCTCCTCGATGATTTTCCCGACGGTGTTTTCCAGGTGCAGCTGGCGGCGATCACCGTTCCGGAACTGGTCGCTCCCGCCATTGCCCAGGCCATGCGCTTTCTCGAGAACCCCGTCCGCTCGATCCTGGAAAGCCTGAGCCATGCCATCGGCCAGCGCCGGATACTGCTGTTGCTGGATAATTTCGAGCAGGTCATTCCGGCCCAGTCGCTCATCGTCGATCTTCTTCAGGCCTGCAAGCGGCTGAAAATCATCGTGACGAGCCGGGAGCCCCTGGGGATCGCGCCGGAGCGGGAATATCCCCTGCGGCCGCTGGCCCTGCCGGATGTCAGTCAGGGCCTCAAGCCCGCTCAGCTGATGCGCTATGATGGAATACTCATGTTTGTCGAGCGCGTGCGGGCGTTCCAGCCTGACTTCACGCTCACGGCGGATATTGCCTCAGCACTGGTGGAAGTCTGCCAGCGGCTTGACGGACTGCCGCTGGCCATCGAACTTGCCGCATCCCGGATCCGGATGATCGATCCCGAGACGCTGCTCCGCCGCCTTCAGACGGGGCAGGAACGGCTGCTCTCGTCGGCAAACGCAGTCACGGAGCGGCACCGGTCCCTGCGCAATGCCATCGGCTGGAGCTTCAATCTGCTGGATCCGGAGGAAAGGCTTTTGATCACCCGCCTCTCCGTTTTCGCGGGGGGCTTCGATCTCGAGTCGGCCGTGGCCCTCAACAGCAGCGTGGACGGCGGCGATCAGGTGGTCGAGCTTATCAATTCCCTGGGCCGCAAGAGCCTTCTGCAGCGGACGGGCAGCAGGTCATCCTCCCGCATCCGCATGCTCGAGACGGTTCGGGAGTTCGCCCTCGAGCAGCTCGCGGCGTCGGGCGATCTTGCTGCCGTTTCCAACCAGCACCTCGATCATGTCTCCACGCTCGTCGCTGCGGCGGCAGAACGGCTCACGGGCCCGCACCAGCGTGAGGCCGCCGCCCGGATCCAGGCAGAGATGGACAATGTCCGCGCTGCCCTGGACTATGCGATCCACAGCCGCCGTCTTGAGGCCGCCAGCGCAATCCTGCGGTCACTCCTGTGGTACTGGATCCCGCGCGGCCAGTTCACCGAAGGCGAGACCTGGGCCTCGCGCGCGCTCAAGGTGGTGCCGGATGAGGGCGAAGAGGCAAACCGCGCCGCCATTCTGGACGTGGCCGGGTGGCTCCGCATGATGGCGGGCGACTGGGCAGGCGCAGGCCCCTATTTCCAGGCGTGCCGGCCGCTCTACCAATCCCTGGGCCTCGAGAGAGAGGCCGCCATGACCCTTATGACGGAGGGGATCACCCAGACGGCCGCAACGGGAGACCTTGAGGGATCCGAGAAGGTTCACGCGGCGCTGGCGCGCTTTCGTGACCTTGATGACCCCTATGGTGTGGGCCTCACGCTCACCGCCCTCGGGGAGGCCGCGCGGCTCGATGGCGATCATGCGCGGGCGGGAGTCCTTTTCGACGAGGCACTTATTGCCATGCGCAAGGCGGGCAACAGCTACTGGATCGGAGCCTTGCTGCAGAACCTTGCCTATGTGCGCCTCCACGGCAATGACTGGGCCGCCGCGGTGACCTTCCTGGGCGAGGCGCTGGACATTGCCTCGGAGTATGACAACCCCATGCTCACTGTCTACTACGTCGCCGCCATGGCCCGCGTGGGCCTGATCCAGGGTCAATTCAACGAAGCCGCCCGCCTCTGTGGCGCCGCCGAAGCCCATCTCGAACGCATGGGCGCGCAACTCGAACCGGCAGACCAGATGGAGTTCGATATGACGATCACGCAAGCCCGCGCGCAGCTCACGGAACCCGCCTTCCAGTCCCTCCGCCGCGAAGGCATGCGCTGGTCCGCCAACGACGCCATCGCCGCAGCCGCAATGCTGCGCGGGCATTAGCGCGGCGGACGTTCAGTTGAGGTCAACTTCCAACACTCACCGTCATGCCAGCTATCTCTAGGATAACGAAACGTCGGGGGTTCATATCTTCCACCGATCTCTCTTCACTATCGTATTGCCGTCATTCCGGCGAAGGACGGAATGAGGTCTAGCCAGGGGAAAAAGGCTCGGCGATTGCCACACATTCATGGATGGAACGATAACTCAAATTACTTCCATTTTCGTGGAGGCAGAACCATGATCGCCAAGGCAAACCTCAAAATCGAGAAGCTCTCGAACGTCTTGGCCTGATCTCACAAATCTAAAGCGCGATCAGTTTTGCAATCCGGTCAACCTGAGATCGGAACTGCATTACTGCAAGACAAGGCACCCCACATCAGATTTCGGTTCTATATTTGTGGCTCCGTCGTCTTCGGCATCGCAAGGTGTGGGATATTCCTTCCTTACGCCATTCTTGGTTCCACAAGAGACTACCTGAGGACAGAGTTTGCCACTGGAACTTGAAGCACCTGTCTTGCTCGACCCTCCAGTGGATTCGCTCTGGCGGCAGGTGCCGGCGTAGGCGATGCTCGAACCATTATGATGGGCCACGCACGCATTGGAGTATGTTGTTCCGTCACATCCGCAGACTGGCATGAAAACCTGGATACAAGCTTCTGGCCTAGCTTGACAGACTCCGGTTCCGTCGGAAATTCCGCAAACATTGTCGGCGGAATAAGCACACCATTCGCTGTCACCGCAGTTGGTTCCCATGAACCCACCACACATCTTGCCAATTTCTGCATTTGCAGAACCAAAACCAATCAAGAAGAAAGCTACAGCAAACAGGAACCGCATCATCGTAATGCCTCCATGCTAAAAGCTATTGTAGCATTAACATTAGTTAATTAAGTTAGTCAACTAATATCAAGTTTCATTTTTAGTTTTGTTTGAGAGCAGATTTTCGATGTTGCTGCTCATGGGGGCCCGCTGCCGCTTCTCAGGAGCTTGGTCTCCTGTAGCATCGCGATGTGCGGCGGTTCACCTTGCGGGCCGGCTCTTTGATGCCCGAGGCGTTCATCCAGCCCCTACCTGGCGCCCTAGCCATACAGCGCCGCGCTGGAAACCTCATGCTTCCGCGCAAAGCGGGCATCGTGAGTGCTCATGAACCAAAGCGCATTCAGGCATCCACCGCGGAAGCCGGTGCCAACTTGGATGCCCTGGCAATATTCAGTGGTTTGTCTTCCCGCCTCCGGGTAGGAGCCGGAGCAGCGAATTTGCCTAAGATTTAATCAGAGCAGTCATTGCTCGAAAGTAAATTCAATCTACCATTTCGATGTGAGTGGGCTGAAACTGGTGCCGCTTAGGTGACTCGAATTGTCTCAAATCTACCTGAAAACAAAAGATTTCATGACAGATTGAAATCTGAAGTACCTACAAATATACCGACAAACGATACCACTTTAAATTGTGTACCACAACTGAGACTCTCCTGTCTGCTAAACTTCAATTGAATATTCCGGGTCGGGGCTCACTGACCACCTTCATGCATGAGCTCCAGTCCTGCACTTAGATCATGACAGAAGCAACTAGCTATGGTGGTGGCAGAGGAGGTTGCGCGGCAACTCCGCGAAAATAGATCCGGTGGAACTATCTGCGGAAGTGTTCGTGATGAGGGAGGAGAATGTGCGGCCCGTTTCGTCCCTGGTTGCTTTCCAACTTCCGGCAGGAACGGCACCTCTGCCATCGGTGAAATGGAAAGACCGTCGAGTTCGAGGTTGCGGCATGATTGGATATCTCCGGAAGCAAACATTTTGGGTTTGGCGCGGCATCGGTCGATGTCATCGGGCCCACTTCAAAGGCAAAGGATCCGTCACCTGCGATACTAACAATCGCATTCTTGAGCAACCAGACTATCGACGAAAGAGTCTTAACCAGTCCGCGCACTGACCGCATTTCGGTCGGATTCAATGAAGGCCACCAGCGCCTTGGCCTCATCGGTGAAGAGTTGCAGCTTCGACGTGTCCAGGGGCTCTGTGAGAAGCTGCAGCAGCAGGAGGTCTTCGCCCTCAGCGAAGCTCGGGCCTAGGCCGCAGAAGAAGAAACCGAGGGCCCGGGCAGAATTGATGAAGGATGACAGGCCGGAGGATCCTATGCGGCAGGATAGTTGCACCGAGCGTGCGCCCAGGGAGCGCACGTCAGCCAGCGCTTGGGCGAGTTCAACGGCGCAATTGTTGCCGATCGCGTCAAAGCGAATGACGCCATAACCCCGGTCGTTGACGCCGATCCGCGTTTTCGACTGCACTGGCGCGGGCATTGACTGCTCCGGCGCCGCCACCTTGACTCCGAGACTGGCATAGATCTGACTCAGCAGATCGGCGTAGGGGCCGGTATCCTGCAAACTTCGAGGCGGGGCGGCCTGCACGAACCGAAAGGTTCGCAAATAGCTCTGGCGCTGACCGGCAGTGGGACAGGCAATGTCTTTTGGCCGGAAATTCTCGGGGTTGGCACCCAGCAACACGGCGCAGACCGGCATGCCAGCGTGAACGTCGTTGCGCTGCGAGAAAGTGTGAATGGTAAGTGGTTCCGCATAGACACCCTGCAACCCGTGTTTCGGGGCCTCCTCGGAGAGACGGTCAGTCATGCGCTCAAGGAGGTGGTATCCACGGAATGCGGGCAATACCACCGCCTCGCCACGCTCTGCTACGAGTGCTCCGGTCAAGCGCTCCAGCGCCACATGACCGATCACCTCCCCATCCGGACTGCGCGCCACCACGGGAATGAGTTCACCCGCCTCCACCCGGGCCCAGTAGTGCCGGGGCGAGAATACTTCGGAATGCACATAGTGGTGGCCATATACGGCCAGGAAGCAACGCGCGATGCCCAGCGCATCCGCCTTGTCCGCGAGGTCAATCGCAATATTGCCAATGCCTGCCGCTACCGGAGAAGTCCCAATAGCGGGTGCGGGATCCGGCGGTAGCATGTCCCGAGGTGCGATCAAAGATCGGTGCAGGAGGATTTCCCAGCTGTCTATGCCGCTTTCATGACAAGATACGCCGGCTCCCCGCGGAAGGCGACCCTCCAGCGAGTTGATGGCCTGCGCGAAGCGCTTATGACCCCTGAGCAGCAATCTCGCACGCACCGCGTCGTGCAGAACGCGGAGGCTGACATGAACGCGCTCTTTGACCTCTTCAATGGTGCAGAGCGCCTCCCAGGTCACGGCGCAATCGGTGGCGAGGAGGCCGGCGCTTGAGGCAGGAATCCCGTCAGCGAGCGCCACCTCGCGCACAAAACTGCGCAGGACCTCCGTATGCTGTGCTCCAAGCGCCAGCTGGAGTTCAGAGGTCTGTGCTGGCTTTGGAATTTTCATGTGAGGAACAGTCCTGATCAGTTTCTCGCATCTTGTAGCCAAGGAGTTCAATGTCAACTACGGCAGTGAGGGCCGCTACGAGTGCAGGTTTTGGGAAGTGCCAGGAACAGAGGGCATCTGATCATCATCCGAGGATTCCCCAGCCATCAGCTTTCGCTGTTCCAAACAGCTTGAGTCACTCGGGGAGACTGTGTGATAGGGGTAGCGCGAAGCCTGGTGTGAAAAGCATCAGAATGAAGTGGTAGATCGCTTCACGTTGAGTTGGGATGGAGTGGTCACCAATCTTATCCCTGATGGACGACGGCAAGGGCCGCTTCGCGATCTTCCACCATGTTGAGATGATCAGTCAGACTTGCGATCTTCAGCGTCTCATTCACCAGTCCGTCGTCGGGAGGAATGGTGACGAAGGATACGCCCCGCTGCGTGAACTGCTTTATTGTCGTTACCAGGAGGCGAATGCCCATCGAAGATAGATAGATGACTTCCTTCAGATCAATGATCGCCCTGTCACCACGCTGGTCAAGCGCGCCCGCCTTGGCAGCGAGTGCGAGCTCGATCTCGCCAGCACGAGCGGTGTCAATGCGTCCCTCAAACTTAAGCGTGCCAATGGTCACAATGGTACGTCAATGAATGGTTGTTCTGAATTAGGTGACTGTCAGCAGCAGTGTGCCGATAATCTGCGTCACTGACTAGAGGACCGCCGTTCCTCTTGCTAGGTCGATTTTAAGATCCTTTGGAGTGGGGGTGGTGATGCCATGCTTCTCCGCAAGTTCGACCGCGCGAATACCTTGGCACGCTCGGACAGGACGGTCGCTCGTATTTTAGCAGCTTCTTCGGACGACTTTCGCCTTCGATCCGTTCGGCTGCCTGTTAGAGCTTTCCACTCCGCCTTCTTGGCCTACTCTAGTTTGAGTACTACGGAATGGAACAGTCTGAGCTATCGGGCCATGCCGCACTCGCCGGTGTGAGGTCGGTTGCCAAGACGTTTCAGAAGTTGACGGGCGCCAACATGCCGACCTCATCGGACATCAAGACAAAGGCCCCGACTGCAATCGGGCCAGGTGGACGGCGTGCCCGGCCAGTGCGAACAGAAGGATCCTGGGACCAAAAAGAGGGACAACAGTCAACCAGATGCGAATGCCCGTGAGTGGCTGGCGGGACTTTTCAGATGCCGACGGGCTGCAGAGAAGTCTCGACGCGCTAGAGAGTGGCTTGCCTGGTCCGGTTCGTCGATTAGGTGGTCGAACCAGCAATGCTCTGAAGGAGTGATTTTTTGATCAGATGTCTTCGTACCGAACTGTCACTTCCCCGCGCTTGGTAATCGTGACGGGCCGACCAGTGCGAGTTCTTGCCTTGCCGGCAGGGAGACGCACCCAGCCCTCAGTAGCGCAATATTCTTCGACATCGAAGTATTCCTTCCCGTCAAGTAACACGTGTATGCCGCGCTCTAGTTTCGCCGCATCGTAGAACTTGCTGTTCGGGTCGGCACAAAGTCTATCGGGTGGTGTCGTAGTGGTCATTGTGGGCCTTCGAGCGAAGTTGGGTGATTGGAAGTAGTCTTGGCGTAGAGAAGCTTTAGTTCTATTGCAAGCGTCGGATAGAGCCGAACCTTACTACAGCAATGAGCGTGAATTCGCCGGCAGTTGTGCGAATGTCAGGATCTTGCGAGAACAGCCAATCTGGATGCTCTGCGAACGTCACCAAGCTTGGATCATTCCAAATGGGTTAGTCCGTATCTGTTATCTCAGCATCATTCCAGAAGGGCATGATCGCGGGGGAGCAGTCGGACCGCAACTGGGGCTGGTGCCGCACCATGGGGCGGGACCCGCGTGAACTGCCGCTCGCCATGAAGAGCCTGGAGCTGTGGAAGGGAATCAACGCCCGCATCGGCCGCGAGACTGGATTCCGCACCCGCGGAACCTTTTACATCTGTCCGGATGAGGCGTCCTACAAGAAGCGCCAGGCGTGGCTACCCCATGCCCGCAGCGCCGGCCTTGATTGCAGCCTTCTGGATGGCGAAGCCGCGAAGGCGGTTCTGCCCGGTGCCACTGCCAATTGGCGCGGCGGACTTCATACGCCGGGCGATGGCGTGGCCGAGCCGCAGATGGCAGCACCCGCCATTGCCGAAGCGGCACGCCAGCGCGGCGCCACCATCATGACGAACTGCGCCGTTCGCGCGCTCGACACGCGCGGCGGAAAAATCCTGGGCGTGGAAACCGAACGGGGCCCAATCTCTTGCGGGGCCGTCGTCGTTGCCGGCGGCGATCCGGGAATCCTTATAGGACAATGATTGCCCGCTCCATGAGGTGCGGAACACGGCACTGGCTTCCAGCAGTGGAGCAACCTGCTCTCCAAGATCCGGGAACTCTCTCGGAGCATTGCCCAAAGCCTTGTCATGAGCCCAGGCGAGAAACAACGCCGTGTCGGTGATGGCACCCAGCAACGACAGTATTGTATGACCGCCCAAAGAGAAGCCGGCCGCATAGATACGATCGAGATCAAGCCTCCCTGCAAACGGCCCCGCGGCAGGATGATAATCCAGCAATACGGTCAGGTCGCGAGCGCGTTCCCACCAGCAAAGGAATCCCTCCGGACGATATTGTTCCGAAGCGGTGTTACCATGATGATCGACGCCGATTGCAACGAAGCCTGCTTTGGCCAGGCGTCGACCGAGCCAACTGAGACTGGCTGCCGTTCCTCCGGTTCCATGCGAGAGCAATACAAGGGGAAAGGCCTTTTGTCCGCCTGCCAGGCTGCCATCGTCCACCACCTCCTCGGTGAGGAAAAGAGAGGAAGAAGGCTCAGCAGAAACCGCGACTTCACCCATGGGCTCTTCAGTTGGATACCATGCTGACCAGGCCAGGGGCCGGGAGCCGTCACCAGCCCAATTTGATCGGCTACTGTCTTCTACTTTACCTGTCGCGAAGCCAACCTTGAACATAATCTCCATCCATCGGCAGTATCATATGGTGACAGGAGGGGAAAACTACGCAAATTTGTCAATGTGGTTCGTCGCTTCCCGCCGATCTGATGAAGTTCTACCTATACGGCTACTTGAACCGAGTGCGGTCGAGCCGTCGGCTTGAGGCCGAGGCGCACCGCAATATCGAAGTGATCCGGCAGCTACGCCACCAAGCCGGATCAAAAAAACATCGCAAACTCCCGTGGATCAATCATGCCGCCTTAGCACAAAGTGGTTCGGCGGCAAGCAACTCGATGGCGACCGCTTAGGGTATGTGCGGCAAGCGGTGGGTTTGTATTGGGGCAATGTTGATGAACTGCAGTCATATTCCGCTAAAGCGAGATCGGCAGGCGCAGAGTTAGCGTGACTCGCGTACATGCGCGTTCGCCGCGGCTACGATGCCATCCACGTCGAGTCCGTAGTGGTGATAGAGTTCTTCGATGCTTCCCGACTGTCCGAAATGTTCTACGCCCAAAGAGCGTGTCTTGTGGCCGCCGACGGCTGCGAGCCAGGCAAGGGTGGCTGGGTGACCATCGCTTACGGTGAGGATGCGGCAATGTGGCGCCAGGCCGTGCAGCAACCGTTCCGCATGGCTCTTCGCTTGCCTCTCGCCATAGGACCTTGCGCGTTGGGCCGCGTTCCAGCCGGCATTCAGGCGGTCGGCCGAAGTCACCGCGAGAACGCCGATGTCGCGGCAGTCGCCGGCCAGTGCGCCCGCTGCGGAAATCGCTTCCTGCGCCACCGCACCCATATAGGCTATCACCAGTTCGGCATTGGGTCCCGGCTCCCGCATCCAGTAACCGCCATTCACTATTGCTTCAGCCAAGTCGCCGCTGAGGGCGCGCATGGGCTGCTCGATCACCCGAGTGGACAGGCGAAGATAAACGGAGCCGCCCGTGGCATCGCGCAGCCAGGTCACGGAGTTCGGCTCGCGGTCACCGTCGCGCTGTATATAGTCGAAGGCGAAGCGGAGGATGATTGCCAGTTCATCAACGAAGGCGGGCTCGAAACTGGCGAGCCCGTCCTGCGCCAGGCCGATCAGGGGCGTAGCGATCGACTGATGTGCACCGCCCTCGGGAGCAAGGGTGATCCCTGAAGGTGTTGCCACCACAATAAAGCGCGCGTCCTGGTAGCAAGCATAGTTTAGTGCATCGAGGCCTCGCAGGATGAAGGGGTCATAGAGCGTGCCCACCGGCAGAAGCCTTTCGCCAAAATGGACGTGTGACAGGCCCAGTGCCGAGAGCATGGTGAACAGATTCATCTCTGCAATGCCGAGTTCCATGTGCTGGCCCTTGGGCGAGAATTCCCAGGCGAAGGTTGAAGGGATGCGCTCGCGCCTGAAAATATCGGCCATCTCGCGGCGCGCGAAGAGGCCGCGTCGGTTTACCCATCCGCCGAGATTTGTGGACACTGTCACGTCGGGGGAGGTCGTTACGATGCGCTGGGCGAAATCGCCGCCGTTGCGTCCGATCTCGCTCAGGATTTGGCCGAAGCCAGCTTGCGTCGACTGCACGGTTTGAGCCGGCACGACCAGTTCTTTGGGCACGGCGACGAACGGGGCCGTGAGCCGTCGGGTTTCGCTGGTGTTGAATGGCGCAGTTGCGATGAACGCCTCCAGTTCGTGGCTAGGCAGCGAGAGACCTTCGAGGATATCCCACTCGTGACCTGGGCGGATACCAAGTGCTTCACGCAAAGCGTCAACCTGGGCTATCGTCAAAATGCCTGCATGATTGTCCTTGTGACCTGCCAGCGGCAGGCCGAAGCCCTTGATCGTATAAGCGATGAAGCAGACAGGGCGATCATGGTGACGCGCTTGTCCAAAGGCCTCCAGCAATGTGACGAGATCATGCCCGCCGAGGTTTGCCATCAGCGCCAAGAGTTCCTCATCTGATCGTGACCCGATCAACCGTGACACCTCTACTTGGCCGGCCATATCCTCGAGCATTCGCTTGCGCCATGCTGCGCCTCCCTGAAACGTCAGGGCGGAATAGAGCTGGTTAGGGCAGGAATCGATCCAGGCCTTAAGTTGGTCTCCGCCCGGCTCGGCGAAGGCCCGCTGCTGCAACTGGCCGTGCTTCAGGATTAGGACTTCCCAGCCGAAACTGCGGAATATCGATTCGAAGCGCTCCCACAGGCCTTCTCGCACGACGGCATCGAGGCTTTGGCGATTGTAGTCGACAATCCACCAGCAATTTCGGAGACCGTGCTTCCAGCCTTCGAGTAGTGCCTCGAAGATGTTCCCCTCATCCATCTCCGCATCACCGAGGAGTGCAACCATGCGGCCTTCGGGTCTTCCGAGACCCAGATCCTTGGCGCGCAGATAATCCTGCACGAGGGAGGAGAACAGGGTGTGAGCCACGCCGAGGCCTACAGAGCCTGTCGAGAAGTCCACATCATCATTGTCCTTTGTGCGGGACGGGTAGGACTGCGCCCCATTCAGACCTCGGAAACGCTCGAGCTTCTCCCGGCTCTGCTTGCCGAACAAATACTGGATGGCGTGGAAGACGGGGCTTGCATGGGGCTTCACTGCCACACGGTCTTCTGGCTTCAGCACGCTGAAATAGAGTGCCGTCATGATCGTGGTGAGGGAGGCAGATGATGCCTGGTGACCGCCGATCTTGAGATCGTCCGACTTCAGTCTGAGGTGGTTGGCGTTGTGGATCATCCAGGTGGCGAGCCAAAGGACCTTGCGCTCGATCTGGGCCATGGCGGTAATGCTGCGGTCTGCTTCAGTCATGTTAATGGCTCCTCAACACGCAGATTAGTTGTACCTCAGTCTCGAAGGGTGCTAATCTGAGCTGGAAAATGAATTGTTCTTGGCAAATTCTGCCAAAGATTACTTCGCGACTGGTGGACTGTGCCAAGAAATGAAGATCGACGAGATCGATAGGAAGCTGATCGCCTACCTGCAGGCCAACTGCCTCTTGACCGTCCAGGATCTGGCGGAACGAGTTGGATTGTCTGCTTCGCCATGCGCCAGGCGCATCCGCCTTTTGGAAAAGGCGGGCGTCATCAAGGGCTATGTCGCGGTGATCGATCTGATGAAAGTAGGTCTTCCGATCAGTGTTTTCGTTTCCGTAAAGCTGGAGCGCCAGCGCGAGGAGGAACTCGATCGGTTTTCCGAGGCTATCATGCGCTGGCCGGAGGTGGCCGACTGCTATCTGATGACGGGCCAGAGAGACTATTTACTACGGGTCGTCGTATCAGATCTCGCATCCTTTGAGCGTTTTCTGAAGGACAAGCTGACGCGCCTCGAAGGGGTTGCCTCGATCGAGTCCAGTTTCGCGCTGGGAGAAGTTAAGCGTTCGCTTGTCGTGCCCCTTGAGAGTCGGCGTCCCGTTTAACTGTCTTGAAAGCCATCATTGTCGTGGTACCTTAGAGGCAGGAAACTTTAGGGCATGACATGCTGACGACTGGACTCACGATCGACCGCCCTCGGTCGCTGGCTGCGACCGTGGCCGACCGTCTGCGCCAGGCAATCATCGACATGGAGATTCCGCTCGGCAGCGAGCTTTCGGAAGTGGCCGTTGCGGAGCAGCTCGGCGTGAGCCGCACGCCGGTGCGCGAGGCGCTGTCTCTGCTTCAGCAACAGGGCATGGTGATGATCATTCCGCAGAAGGGGAGCTATGTCTTTTTCCCCAGCGAGCAGGACATCATTGACCTTTGCGAGTTCCGAATCGTGATCGAGAGCAGGGCTGTGTCCTTTGCCATGGTGCGTCAGCGGGAGGCGACACTGAAGGCGCTGCGCAAGTCCATCGCCGGCATGGAGCAGGCCCGCGAGAGGCGGGACCCCGTCGCCTATTCGCGAGCCGATACGACATTTCACGAGGCTTTCATCGCCAACTGCCGGAATAAGTACCTTCAGGCGAGCTACGCCCTCGTGGCGGGACCCATCGCGACTATGCGGTCTCATCTCTCGATCCCGCTCGCGGGAGTGCAGAACCGTTCCTACATGCATCACAAGCAGATCGCGGACGCCTTTGAAGAGGGTGACATATTGGTCATCGAGCCGGTGCTGACCGAACATATCCTCGCCACTCGGCAGTCCTATGTGCAGGCGTTGCAGCAGGGCTTGATCGGTGGACAGGGGCGCACCGAAAAGGGGGCGGACACCTGAGAGGCTGCGCCGCAGCCGGGGGAAATCACCGGTTCAGAAGGTGCGGGCACCCGTGACTGGCAGCCTGACGCCATAGAGCGCGGTGGTGCCGCAGATGTAGAGGTAGTTTCGTTTTGGTCCGCCAAAACAGACGTTTGCCACGACCTCCGGAACGAGGATTTTGCCGATAAGCGTGCCGTCTGGATCATAGCAATGTACGCCGTCGCCAGCGCTTGTCCAGATGCGGCCTTCGTCATCAAGGCGCAGGCCGTCGAAAAAGCCGGCCGACGATTTGGCGAAGACTTCGCCGCCTGAAATCTTGCCGCCGTTGCCCACATTAAAGCGGCGGATGTGCTGCGGTCCGTCCTTACGGTGGCTGCGGCCGGTGTCGACGATGTAGAGCAGGCTCTCGTCGGGCGAGAAGGCGATGCCATTGGGCTGAACGAAATCATCCGCGACGACACTCAGCGCGCCTGATTGCGGGTCGATGCGGTAGACACGGTTGGCTTTCTGCTCGCTCTCGCCCTTGCAGCCCTCGTAGTCCGAATCGATGCCGTAGGTCGGATCGGTGAACCACAGACTGCCGTCGAATTTGACCACAACGTCGTTGGGGCTGTTGAGGCGCTTGCCGTCATAGCTGTCGGCCAGAGTGGTGACGCTGCCGTCGATCTCGGTGCGCGAGACGCGGCGGTTGCCGTGCTCGCAGGTAACGAGGCGACCCTGTTGATCCACTGTGTTGCCGTTGGAGTTGCCGGACGGTTGCCTGAAGACGCTCACGGCGTTGCTGCACTCGTCAAACCGTAGCATCCGGTTGTTGGGAATGTCGGACCACACGAGGTATCGACCCGCGGGAAAATAGGCCGGCCCCTCCGCCCAACGGCAGCCGGCATGGAGCAAATCGAGCCGCGCCGTTCCCACGAATAACCGTTCGAATCGGGGGTCGAGAACCTCGAAACAGCTCGCAACTTGATCAGCCATGTCATCCTCCCATTTTGTGACTTGCCACTCAGTGTGTGTATACTGTACCTTAGGTCCAGCAGGCGCAAGGCCTGTACGCGGACCATCGAGATCGGAATCATCCGGCGAGTTTCGTCCGATTTGGGAGATCGGCAAGACCAGGATTGCGGTGCTGGGTGGAAACGGGAGCGGCTTCGGCCGGGTTCTCCCGTGCGCGGAATGACAACCGATTTCAATCCAAGAATGGGAGGACATCCATGAAACTCAAGACTTCGCTTCTCGCGGCTGTTGCAATCGCCGCCGCCTTCGCGACACCTTCGCTCGCCGACACGTCGGGCAAGAAGATCGCGCTTTCCAACGGCTATGCTGGAAACTCCTGGCGCCAAGCGATGTTGGCCAGCTGGGACAAGACCGGCAAGCAGGCGGTCGCCGACAAGGTCGTGGCCGCCGCCGACGCCTATACCACCGCTGCCCGCGAAGCGCCGCAACAGGCCGCCCAGATCCAGAACCTCATCCTCCAGGGCTATGACGCAATTGTGCTCAACGCCTTGTCCCCGGATTCGTTGAACGGCGCCGTCAAGCAGGCCTGCGTTGCCGGCATCGTGGTCGTCGCCTTTGACGGCCTCGTGACTGAGCCATGCGCCTACCGCGTCACCGTCGACCTCGCCGGGACCTATGGCGCGGAACAGGTGCGCCAGATGGCCAAGCGCCTGCCCAATGGCGGAAACATTCTATATATTCGCGGCGTTGCCGGCACCAGCATCGACGATGACATCACCAAGGGCGTGATGGAAGAGATCAAGAAGTATCCAAACCTCAAGATCGTCTCGACCGTGAACGGCGACTGGGACCAGACAACGGCCCAGAAGGCAGTGACCGGCGTGCTGCCCTCACTGCCGCAGATCGACGGCATCATCGACCAGGGCGGAGACGGCTACGGTTCGGCAGAAGCCTTCCGCGCCGCGGGACGCCCGCTCCCCGTCATCATGCTGGGCAACCGCAAGGACGAGTTGGTGTGGTGGAAGAAGCAGATAACCGAAAACGGCAAATACGACACCTGGTCGGCATCCGAAGCTCCCGGCATGGCCACCTTTGCCTTCTGGGTCGCCCAGCAGATTCTGGACGGCAAAGAAGTCCCGCATGACGTGCCTATGGGCATTCTTGAGGTTGATGCTGCATCCCTGGATGCGCAGCTCGCTGCAACACCCGACGGTAGCGTTGCCAATGTGGAGTACAGCCAGGACGAGGTCGCGAAGGCCATCGCAGAGGCGTCAAAGTAAACACTCACCAGTCAGTAACACAACAATGAGCAATGGGACCGGCCAAATCATCCACCTGCAACAGGTGGTCAAGACCTTCGGCCCCGTTGCCGCCCTGGGCGGTGTCGATTTCACGGTGAATCCTGGAGAGTGCCTGGGACTCGTCGGCCACAATGGCGCCGGCAAATCCACGCTTATGCATGTTCTGGCAGGAGCGCTTCAGCCGACGAGCGGACGCATTGAGATCGCCGGCGAGGAGCAGCTCAACTACTCGGTGGCGTTGGCCCGGAGGCTCGGCATTCGCTGCGTGTTCCAGGAGCTTTCGCTCTGCCCTAACCTGAGCGTAGCGGAAAATACTATGGTCAACAATGTGGGCATCAGAGGCGGCGGATGGCGCAAGCGCGCCGGCGCGCTCATCCGAGCGAAGCTCGATGAGATTTTCCCCGGCCACGGAATCAATCCCTCGCAAGCGGTGGGTGATCTCACTATCGGGCGGCGTCAGATGGTCGAGGTCGCACGCGCCTTCACCACGTCGGGAGATCTGCTGCGCCTTGTGATCCTTGATGAGCCCACATCCGCGCTGGACGCGCATGCGTCGCGCCAATTGCTGGCCTTCGTGAGGAAGGTAACTGCGGCCGGAATCAGCTGCATCTTCATTTCCCATATGCTCAACGAGATACTACGTTCGACGGACCGCGTGGTGGTCATGCGCGACGGCAAGGCGGCGGTGACCGGTGCCACGGCGGAGTTCGACCGCGATAGGCTGGTGCGCGCCATGGGAGGAGAACACCGCAGCACCACCTCGGTTTTGACAGTGGCAGAGCGCCGGACCGATGCGCCGCCCTGCGTGCGCGCGAAACCAGCCCGCCAGAATGGCGGCATAGAGCTCACGGCGCGTGCAGGAGAAGTCATCGGCCTTGCCGGCCTCGCAAGCCATGGGCAGACCCAACTGCTAATGCGCATCTTCGAGGCCGCGGAACGACCCGTCTCCGGTGTCGAGGTCAAGAAGCCCGTCTCCTTTGTCGCGGGAGACCGGCAGTCCGACGGTATATTCTGCCTGTGGTCGATCGCAGAGAACATAGGCATCCGCTCCCTGCGGGCGCTGCGCAAGGGCTTGCTGATTTCGCCCGAACGCGAGGACGCGCTTTCGGCGAGTTGGCAGAAGCGCATCAACATCCGCACACCCGACATGCACAACTCGATCACGTCGCTATCCGGCGGGAACCAGCAGAAGGCGCTGTTCGCACGTGCTCTGTCGTCAGATGCCGAGATCGTGCTGATGGACGATCCCATGCGAGGTGTCGACATTAACACCAAGCTGGAAGTCTATGCGATCATCCGCGAGGAGGCTGCTCGGGGACGAACATTCATCTGGTACACGACCGAGACCGAAGAACTCAACAACTGCGACCATGTCTATGTTCTGCGTGACGGCCGCATCGTGGCTGATCTAAGCCGTGACGAGATCACCGAGGAGAGGGTCATCGACTCATCCTTCAAGGAGTTCGCATGACCGACAATTTGGACGCGGCGTCGCTCAACAGCACGGCCTCGGCCACGGCGCGCCGGATGATGCGCTCGGCATTGCCCGCTGTGTCCCTGGCCGTCATGTTGCTGGCGATCGCCTGGCTCAATCCGCGCGCCATCAGCTACATGGGCTTCAACCTCATGCTGAGCCTCGCCATTCCAGTCGCGCTCGCCACTGTGGCTCAGCTCTTCGTGATCGCCGTAAATGATCTCGACCTGTCGGTGGGATTCTTCGTGAGCTTCGTCGCCTGTGTCACAGTGACCTGGCTTAACGACTCGCCTGCGCTCGGGATCGCCCTGCTGCTGGGTGGTATTCTCGTCTATGCTGCGGTGGGCGCACTCGTTTACCTGCGCGATCTGCCGTCGATCGTGGTGACGCTGGGCATGAGCTTCGTCTGGCAGGGGCTCGCGCTCATGGTGTTGCCAAAGCCCGGCGGCCAAGCACCTGCTTGGTTGCAGTCACTAATGAAGCTGCAGACGCCGCTCATACCCTTTCCTGTCGTTGCCGCCGTCCTGATCGGCTTCGTGGTTCACCTCGGCCTGATGCAGACCTCCTATGGAACGATCATGCGTGGCGCGGGCGGTAACCCCAACTCCGTTCGACGTGCTGGATGGTCTATCCTCAAGATCAAGATGCTTGCCTTCGCGCTTGCGGGACTGTTCGGCGTCCTCTCTGGAATGGCGCTCGTGGGTCTATCGACGGCAGCGGATGCCTCGATCGGGGCGGGCTATACGCTGCTCGCCATCGCCGGTGTGATCCTGGGCGGTGGCGAATTTGTCGGCGGGCGGGTTTCGCCCATTGGCGCTGTCATCGGTGCGCTGACACTAACTCTCGCATCATCCTCACTACTGTCCTTCATGCGCATTCCTCCTGACTGGCAGATCGGAGCCAATGGCGTGATTCTCGTCGTGGTCCTTGCAGCGCGCGCCCTGCTCGGCAGCAGGGAGGGGTAGTACGATGCTGGCGAAAATCCTTCGCAAGCCGTGGATATGGTCGTTCGCCGGGGCGCTGCTGGTCTTTCTCGCCTCTGCCGCCTTCACAGGCGGTCAGGGGGCCGGGGGCGTGGCGGTCGCTGCCCTCTCACTCGCCGCCTTCACGGTCGTAGTGGGCGTTGGCCAGATGTTTGTCATCTCGCTCGGACCTGGCAATGTCGACCTGTCGCTGCCAGCCAACATCGGCCTCGCGAGCGCGGTTGCGATGAAAGTCATGGGCGGTGTCGACAGCATGATCGTGGTGGGCATCGCCGCGGCCCTTCTGAGCGGCGTCGCGATCGGCATATTCAATTACGGCCTGATCCGCGTGCTGCGCATCCCGCCCATTATCGCGACGTTGTCGTCGAGCTTCATCATCCAGTCGATCGACATCAGTTATGGACGGGGTCTGCAGGTGAAGCCGCCCGAGGGATTTGCCGCCTTCACCGACTGGAAGCTCGCCGGGGTACCGCTGTTCGTCTTCCTCATCATGGCTTTCTCCGCCGCGATGGCCGTCGTCCTGCGGCGGATGATTTACGGTCGTTCGGTGTTGGCCGTCGGGCAGAACATGAGGGCCGCCTGGCTGGCGGGCGTCAAGGTGGAGCGCGTACGCTTTCTCACCTATGCCCTATGTGGCGCGCTCGGTGGACTCAGCGGATCCCTACTGGCCGCATATTTCCGGGGTTCTTCTGTGGACATCGGTGCTGAGTACTTGCTCGCCTCTATTGCCGTGGTGGTGATCGGAGGGACATCCGTCTCAGGCGGCCGCGCCAATGTGCCGGGCCTGTGGGGAGCTGCACTGTTTCTGGTCCTTCTACAGATCATGCTAAATACCTTCGGAGCGGAGCCGGGAGTGCGGCTTCTCGTGACGGGGATAGTGATAATCGGAGTGATCACCGCAGCGGGCGGGAACAGGCTGTCGAGTGCGTCATGAACTATCCCACACGTTTTTCAATCAACCTGCACCTATGAAGGACAAAAAAGTGTTCAAGGAAAACACTCTGAAGAAGCGGATCTGTAATGGCGAGCAGCTCTTTGGCGCCTGGATCGAGACTGGCAGTGCAACCAATGTCGAGATATTGGCACATCTCGGCTTCGACTACCTACTCATCGATCTGGAACATGGACAGGGTGACCTCAGCGACCTCATCGCCATGTTGCGCGCGGCGAAGGTGGCCGATACGCCCTGCGTCGTGCGCGTGCCTTGGAACGACCCCGTCTATCTGAAGCGCGTCTTGGACGCGGGCGCGGACAGCTTAATGATACCGATGGTGGAGAACGCCGCTGAGGCCAAGGCCGCGGTCCGCGCCTGCCGCTACCCGCCGGAAGGCACACGGGGCTACGCCGCCCCCGCTGTTCGCGCTTCCAACTACGGTTCGATGAAGGACTACATGATCCGCGCCAATGCAAACCTCCTGCTCATCCTGCAGATCGAGACGGAGGCGGCGGTAAGAGAAGCGGCAGCAATCGCCGACGTGGATGGCGTGGACATTATGTTCCTCGGCGTCAATGATATGGCGGGCTCGATCGGCCGCTTGGAGCAGCTTGATCACGCGGACGCCCGCGCGCTCGTAGCGACTGCCGAAACGACGCTGAAGGCGAAGGGCGCGGTCCTGGGCACAGTGCCGAGTACCGGGGCTAGCTGGCAATCCCTTTTCGAATCTGGATACCAGTTCGTGCCGGTGGCGAGTGACGTCGGTCTGATGCGAGATGCCGCGGTCGCCTGTATTGCCGAGCAGCGCCAGTTCAAGCTGAAGGTCGCCGCTCCGTCCTCCTCCTCGAAGCCGATGGCAGCGGGCTACTGAAATGCGGGATCCTGCAGACGATAGCGTGGTTGCGGCACTTAAGGCTGCCCTGGGCAGCGCGGTGTTGGCGGGCGATGATGTGCCGGCGCGCAACTACAATGATTGGAGCACGCTGCCGCCATTGAAGCCCATAGCCGTGGTACGGCCCGCGGACGAGCAAGGCGTCGCGACTGCCATGAAGATCTGTGCTGCCCATGGCGTGCCGGTGGTGCCACAGGGTGGGCTCACGGGCCTTGCGGGAGGGGCGACCCCGGTTCCAGGCTCGGTGGTCATCTCGCTCGAGCGACTCACGGGTATCGAGGAGATCGACGCCAATTCCGCTACCATGATCGTGAAGTCCGGCACGCCACTCGAGGTTGTGCAGCGGGCGGCAGACGACGCAGGTTTCTTTTTTGCGCTCGATCTCGGAGCGCGAGGCACCTGCACAGTAGGCGGCAATCTGTCGACCAATGCAGGGGGCAACCGCGTCATCCGCTATGGCATGATGCGGGACCTTGTACTTGGCCTTGAGGTAGTGCTGCCCGATGGCACGCTGTTGAAGAGCCTCAACAAGATGATAAAGAACAACGCGGGCTATGACCTCAAGCAGCTGTTCATCGGCAGCGAGGGAACTCTCGGCATTGTGACACGCATCGTGTTGCGGCTTCACCCGCGGCCTGCCTGCACATCGGCCGCGATGTGCGGGCTCGCAAGTTTCGAGGACGTCCTTGGCCTTCTTGCCAGTGCGCGCCGCTCGCTAGGCCCACATCTTTCGGCCTTCGAGGTAATGTGGCCGGACTACTGGAGTGTGGCCACAGGCCGCGTGCCGGGTGTCAGGAGCCCGCTCTCGGGCGAACATGCGTTCTATGTGCTGGTTGAGGCGCAGGGAAGCGATGCAGTGGCCGACCCGCAGAAATTTGAAAGCTGGCTGGCCGACTGCCTGGAGCACGGTATCGTCGCGGATGTTGCGCTGGCGCAGTCGCTCGCGGACATTAAATCGTTCTGGGCGACGCGCGATGCCGCATCCGAATTCGTGCAGGTTCTTGGGCCGAACATCTCCTATGACATCGGGCTCTCGGTCAGCGGCATGGACAACTATGCAAGGGAGTGCCGTGCGGAACTGGCCCGTCGCGTTCCAGGTTCGCTCGCGCTATTCTACGGCCACATTGCTGATGGAAACATGCATATAGTCGTGTGTGTGCGAGATGCTCCGCAACAACCGGTGTCGGAGGTGAATGCCGTTGTGTACGACCTAGTCCGCGAGCATCGCGGCACTGTCTCTGCGGAGCACGGAATCGGCGTCACTAAAAAGTCCTATCTGTCCTACACGCGAAGCCCCGAGGAGCTCGAACTCATGACCACAATCAAGTTGGCGCTAGACCCGGCGGGCTTGCTGAATCCTGGCAAGGTGTTGGGATAGGAGACGCGTGAGCCACGCAATCGGGCCCGCCTGCCTATGAATTCCGCGCTTCCATCTGTTTCGAGGATTGTCCAACGACTGCGAGCTTCGCTTGCCAAGTTGGTGCCGTTGATGGCGAGATCAGCCGCATCCTGTCGCTTGCCTTCCTGGCTCCCGATATCGTTCAGACTATTGTCGAAAGTCGGCAGCCGGCCGAACTCACATTACGCAAGCTCATCCGACTCAAGCCACTGCCGGCTGGATGGGCAGATCAGCGGCATGTCCTGGAGTTCGATCTGCTCTGACACGGGCTCGCGCCCTCCGAGACGGGCCCGCATTTTGCCCCAAGAAGAACCGGAAAGCAGCGTCTCCCGCCCTGAAGGCCGATGCAGGTTATTGCCCAAGCTGCGGAAATAACCCGGCTATTCCGGGGGTAGGCTCAGACGGCGCGCAATCCCCCGTGATTTGAAAGTCTTGGCGGCAAAGTCCTTGTTCCCGGAAACCGGGACTTTACTGCCCACACCAGGGGTATTCTGCGCGGCCAAACAGGGATCCCATCTGGCGCAGTCAGGCGACGCGGTCCCCGGGGCCACTAACATTGGGCGAACATCTGCCGAGTAGCCAGGACCGGCAAAGCAGTCAATATCTGGCAGGGGAAAGGACTGAAAGGTTGTTGGTGAGGAGTGCCGGATCATGTCCCACGGTCTTGAAATTGAATACCTGCCCCTCGTGGCCCCAAACCCTACCCGCGCAATGCGCGCACCCACAGCCGGAAGCAGGTCCGGCAGATAGCCGGCGCCATCGAGGAGTTGCCACCACGCCCAAGTGACGAAAGGCGATGCTGCCGCAAACAAACTTGAGCGGCGTTTCACGGGTTATGGGAAGCCGAGGTACTCCTCTAGATCCAGCCTTACGGCGACGCCTGCTATGGCTATGACCGACACACCGCCGCGCTCCTCGTCGGGAACGTCGAGGCCGCCCTTCATCACCTTCACGGTGACCTGTCCATGCGGCAGACTGGTGGCGATCGCCGTCTTGTCCACCTTGTCGGGCTGCTGAACGCCAATGGTGACCTCTATCTGCATTGTCTTCGGTTCAACACCCAGGGTGCGCAAGAACGGTAAACTGGAATGGTGGATGCAGTCCTGCACGGCTCGCAGTGCCGCTTTCGTATAGTCGCCACCGTGCATGTCATTCCCATGTCCCATTTCGAGGATGATGCGCTTCACGGCCATTGTTTTTTCTCCGGGATATCGAGATATACGATGGCTGCTGCATTGGCCATCAGTGTCAGATTGGTACCTTCGTCATTCATGATCTCGAGGCCGCCCTCGACGACCTCGATAGTCGATTTGCCATAGGGCAGCGTCGCTGCGACCGCGGCCTTATCAACCAGCTCCGGCTTCGGAACGCCCACCAGCACCTTGACATGCATGTCATGCGGGCTGAGGCCAACAGCATTGGCAATGGTGAGAGAGTTGTGCCACAGGGCATCCTTCAGCGCCCGGATGGCGGCTTTGGTGTAATCGGCCCCCGTGAGGTCCGTTCCCATGCCAAGTTCGACGACCATGCGTTTGAGAGCCATATCTTCTCCGGTTCGCTCTGACTAGGTTGAAAGGAATGCCGATACCTCGGCGTTGAAACGGCGGGGGTTTTCGAAGAACATGAAGTGACTTCCCCCTTCATGCTCTTCAAAGATTGAAGCCCTGGCGTTCGGATTCACGGAGGCGATCCACTCTTGTGATTCAGCTGAGAAGATGCTTCTTCGCCCACCGATGACCAGCGCTGGCAGCCGCGTGTTGGCAATCACGTCGCGCCAGTCATTGAGGCAGTGATCGAAGAGCAGATCCGCTGCAGCGGCGCGCGGCATTTTCAGGTTCTCGCTGGCGATCCAGTCCAGGTCCTCTTCCGGGAGGCCGGCTGTGAACATGCCCCTCAGGATTTCTTTGGTGCCCTCAACCGTGGCTGTCGTGCGCACCACATCGCAGAAACTCGCCACGGACTGTACGTCGGGCAGTAGACAACCAAAGGCCTTCCGGGCGTCAGCGTCCCATCCAGGCAGGGCTGCTACCATGGGTGCCTGATCGACGATGACTAGGCGCCGCAGCCTGTCCTCGCCGAATAGATCGAGATAACTCCAGATAACTGAACTTCCCATGGAATGGCCGAGCAGGTCTACGCGATCAAGCCCGAGAACGCCGATCGCCTCGTGGAGGTCCATCGCGAGACGTTGTATGCGGTGGCCGGTGTCGGCAAGAGGACTCTCGCCGTGGCTGCGCATGTCGAGGGCGATCACACGCCTGCCCTGTGCGAGTTCCTCGATGTTCCGGCCGTATTCTGCAGCTGACTGCGACCATCCGGGAATCATGAGGAGAGCAGGTCCGCTGCCAACATCAATGGCGTTCAGCACTGTCCCGACTGGAAGTGCAATGAGTTTTCTCTTTGCCATCGCTGCTCCCGCTGCGCCTAAAACTGAACGCCCTTTGTCAGGGCACCGTCGATCACGAGATTGGTTCCCATCGTGAAGCTTGAGGCCGGACTTGCCAGAAAGACGATCCCCTTGCCGATTTCCTCCGCGGTTGCCATTCGGCCCGTGGGGTTGAGCGAGAGGGCTTGCTTGAAGAGATCCGGTATGTTCTTTTCGATGTAGTGCCAGATGCCATCCGCGAAATAAACGTTGCCGGGTGACACCGAGTTCACGCGAATGAGTTTCGGCGCCAGCTTATGGGCAAGGCCATGCGCGTAGTGGATCAGCGCCGCCTTGAAGGCACCGTAGGCAGGTGATGTAAAATCGATCTCGCGACCCGACACTGATGAGACGATGACAATCGAGGGCCATTTCGACTTCTCGAGGTGAGGCAGCGCGGCGTTCACCGTACGCACCGTGTGCATCATGTCGATTTCAAATTCCGCCTGCCATGATTCCTCGGTATCCTCGGCGGCCGCCAGGGCAGACACATTGGCAATCACGATATCGATGCCACCGAGGGCCTTTCCACTCTCATGTACCCAGCCCTCGAGTTCTGCCTTGTTGCGGACATCAATTGCTCTGCCGAATGACCTCACGCCCTTACCACTGAGAGCGGAAACCGTATCATTCACATCAGCGGCGCTCCGGGCGCATACCGAGACGTTTGCACCTTCCTCCGCAAACATGTTGGCGGCACGCCGGCCAATACCTTTGGTGCCGCCAGTCACAAGCACATTCAGTCCTTTGAGGCCGAGATCCATGGTTATGTAACCTCTTTCGTGATTTCGCTATTTCCCGAGATATGCCTTCTTGATGGAGGCGCCGAGTGTGTATTTTGGGTCCACCATGTTGCCGACCCGCACGCGGCCCGCTTGCGTGAGCAGGAAATAGGCCTCGAGCTCGTCGAAACCATAATCCGCCGCAAGCCAGCGTGTGAGTTCGCGATACGCAATGCGTGCGGCATCTTCCATCGGCCGCGCGGAGCCGATGGTCATGATGAGCTCCTCTGTCTCAAGCCGCGGCCAGGCGATCTGCCAGTCCTTGATGAGGTCAACCTGGATCGTGGTGGTCGAGGGAATCTCGACGGCTACTCCGCAGAGTTCCCCGTCGCCCTGTCTTCCGTGGCAATCCCCGAGATAGAGATAGGCATCCTTGTGCAGCACCGGGAAGTAGACCACCGCACCGGGCGCTACGTCCGGCAGGTCCATGTTGCCGCCCCAGTAGTCGGGCTGCAGTGAGAGCACCGCCTCGATCAGTGGCGAGACACCGAGCGTGCCGATGAATGGTTCATAGGGGAGAGTGATGCGGTGATTGAACTTTACTCCCGCTTCCGTCACCTCATATTTCATAACGCGTTCGGGTAGCGGCGGATTCAGCATTGCCGTCTGACCGTTCGAAACGAGACCACCGAACTCGGGAATGAGGGCAGAGGTGCCAACGGGTTGCTGCCCACGCGGAGCGATCGACCTGATCGAGACGCAGAGCACGTCCCCCGGCTCGGCACCTTCTACGGCAATCGGCCCGCACTGCGGGTTGACAAATGGCATGCGCAGCTTCTGGCTGGGCAAATCCGCCACTGTCTTTATAGCACCGCCAAAAGCGTCTTCTGTTTCGGCGATAACGATGTCGCCTGGCTTGATCGTCATGACAGGCTTAGCGTAGGGCCCATAAACATAATGATAGTCGCCTTGGACTGCCTTGTTCAGCAGGTGCGTCTTGCCTTCGGCGCCGCGGGCGACTGCCTTTCGCCCCATATAGCTATCGGTGAGCCAGCTCATATTGACAGTTTCCATTTTGCAACTGCGAACGAATAAAGGAGTTCGCCTCCTCTGCAATGCAGATCATGTGCCACTGTGCATTGCAGCAGACTTCTTGCATTGCAGTAGAAGAAGAATTTCTCGCGCATGAGACTTGACACGCGATTCTTTCGCGTCTGAGGTCCGCTTCAGACAGAGGAGGTTGCGATCTCATCGTCCCACACAGATCACATCAAAGAACTCATTCGCGTCGCGGAGGGCGATCCGACTGAGCGTGATCCGATCATACTGGAGTCTTGGCGTCGCTGCGTGGGCAATCACCGGCTCGATCCAGCCGTCATGCGGCCTGCTGTCATTGTGGAAGATCCTCGCCTGCGTGAACATCGCGAAGCCATGGAGGAGCTCTTGCGCACGGCGCGCTTTGGTGTGGAGGCTCTCTACAGGCAGGTGGCGGGACTGGGCTATGTCGTGCTCCTGAGCGACAACGAGGGCATTACTGTTGACTACATTGGCGACGAGGCAACCACTGACTACCTGCGAGCGGCTGGTCTCTACATGGGGGCCGACTGGAATGAAGCGCGCGCCGGTACCAACGGCACAGGCACTTGCATCGCCACCGGAGAATCTCTCACCATTCACCAGTGTGACCATTTCGACGCCACACATATTCCACTGACCTGTACCGTAGCGCCGATCTTCGATCCGGTTGGCAACCTGTCCGCAGTTCTGGATATTTCGGCGCTCCGTTCACCACGCGAAAAGCCGAGCCAGTTCCTCGCTTTGCAAATCGTCAGGAACTTCGCCCATCGCATCGAGACTGCCAGTTTCATCCGCTCCTTCTCACGCAACTGGATCGTTAAGCTGACCGCCAACCAGGCGCTTGCAGAGGTCGATACCGACTATGTGCTTGCGCTCGATTCGTAAGGTCGCATCACGGGGTTCAATCACCATGCGCGCCAGCTCCTTGCGGAAGAGATGAAGACCGGCTGGCGTGACGCAACGCAAGCACTTGGTCGGCCTCTTTCCAACTATTTTGACTGCGAGATTGACACTCTCACCCGATTTGTGGGGCCCAATCTCATAGAACGCAATGTGGTGAGGCTCACAGGCTCGGGACGGAGCCTGTTCATCCAAGTCGTGCCGCCGGCGACGATCCGCGTCCTGCCGGCGACGGCCCAGCAGGAGGAAAACAAGATCCCCAGGCCTCTGATGGCAGTGGCAGGCGAGGATCCCTCGATACAGCGCAGCCTCAAGATGCTGTCACGACTGCTCAATACCAATATGAGCGTACTGGTCAGCGGAGAGACGGGGACGGGCAAGGAATATCTCGCCAAGGCGATCCATCAATCCTGCGCCCGGGCCCGCGGACCTTTTGTTCCCGTCAATTGCGGGGCGTTGCCAGAGAACCTGATTGAGAGTGAACTGTTTGGCTACGAGGGAGGCTCGTTTACCGGCGCCCTCAGCAAGGGAAAGAAAGGCCTGATCGGCGAGGCTCATGGCGGGACCCTCTTCCTTGACGAAATTGGTGACATGCCGCTTGGCTCGCAGACGCGGCTGCTTCGCGTGCTTTCAGAGCGGGAGGTAACGCCGATCGGCGGAACGCGGCCCTATCCCGTCGACATGAGGGTGATTGCCGCGTCCCACCGCGATTTGCTCGGCATGGTCAAGAAGGGCGCGTTCCGTGAAGATCTGTATTTCCGCCTCAACGGCGTAACCATTACGCTTCCGCCCCTGCGCGACCGTGTCGATCTCGCCTGGCTTGTGGCGCGATTGCTGGAGGGCCGTGCCTTACCCGATGGAACGGCGCGCAGCCTTTCATCAAATGCACTGGGCGTTCTGTCATCCTATGGATGGCCCGGCAATATTCGCGAGCTCGTCAACGTCATCGATTTTGCGTGTGCGGTTGCCAGCGATCCGGAAATCGGTGTGGATGACCTGCCGGATCAAGTCTTCCGGCGCATAGACAGTGACGACGAAAACAGCGGGGCGGAAGAGGCAAGAGCCAAGAGCAGGCAAGCGGCGGCATTGCGTGAAGATCTGCGTCGTGCCGACTGGAACATATCTGCGACCGCGCGCCTGCTCGGTGTCGATCGCACAACGCTGCACCGCCGCATGCGGCGGCTGGGAGTCACGCTGCCGCCGCGAAGCCCGTAGTCGCACTTGTGGCGCATGTGGCGCCACAGCTGTTGCATTCGATGCAACTGTTCCAGCGGGCGGCGAGCGATCTTTCGCAGATGCGGAATTTCTTTGCTGCGTTGCTTTTCTTGAAAACCGCGCGATTGCAGTCTCCCAGCCGACTGGCATCCATATTGCAGAATGTGCTCCTAGAACAATTCCAGAAGACATGGAAGTACATGGGAAGCGTCATAGGGATCATCGCCAATCCAGTTTCCGCGCGCGACATCCGCCGCGTGATTGCGAACGCAACTGCTTTGCAAATTACCGACCGTGCCAACATTGTGCTGCGGATTCTCTCCTGCGTGAAGGCGTGCGGAGTGGATCATGTCTGGATGATGCCCGAGAACGGCGGCATCCGGCACCATGTCCGCCGTGGCATAGACAGAGCTGAGAACCAGGGCCAGAAGCACTTTCCCAAGGTCGAATATCTCGATTACAAGATATCGGGAACCGTGGACGACACGCTGAAGGCTGCTCGCCTGATGAAAGAGAAGCGTGTGGCCGCCATTGTGGTGCTGGGGGGCGACGGCACCCACCGCGCTGTGGTTGCCGCCTGCGGCGATATTCCAATCGCAGGCGTCTCGACAGGCACCAACAATGCCTTCCCGGAGCATCGTGAGCCCACCATTACCGGCCTCGCAGTCGGCCTTGCGGTGACGGGCAAAGTGCCGCCGTCGGTTGCTTTTCTGCCGAACAAAGAGATCGTCGTCCGCATTAATGGCCATGAAGAGATCGCGCTGGTGGACGTGGCCATCGTCACCGAGCGGTACATCGGCGCCCGCGCACTGTGGCGGACCGAGACATTCCGCGAACTCTTCGTCACCTTCGCCGACCCGGAGGTGATCGGCATGTCGGCAATAGCGGGGCTGCTCACCCCTGTCACCCGGCTCGATGACGGCGGTCTGCATGTGCGCCTCGCACCTAAGGACGAGGCAAACATCATCCTGGATACACCCATCGCACCCGGCTACATGCGCGGCATCGGCATTCGCGACTATGTTCCGATGAAGACCAACCACAAGTATCGCCCGTCGATTACCGACGGCTCGATCGCTCTCGACGGTGAGCGCGAGTTATCCTTCACACGGGACGACGATGTGACAATCGAACTCGTGCCCAATGCGTTCCGAACCGTGAATGTCAGCGGCTGCATGCAATATGCCTCGCGCCACGGCCTGATGAGATTGAAGACAGATCAGAAACTGAAGGAAGTGGGAGGACATTGATGACTGCTCCAAACAGCACGGCCGGAATATTCCCTCTGGATAAATCCGGACTTCTGCAAGCCTACCGTACCATGCGTACCATTCGCGAGTTCGAAGAACGGCTGCACGCCGACTTCGCCAAGGGAGACATTCCCGGCTTCGTCCACCTTTATGCGGGCGAGGAGGCCGCAGGCACCGGCATCATGATGCATCTGAACGACAAAGACCGGATCGCATCCACCCACCGTGGCCACGGCCATTGCATTGCCAAGGGTGTGGATACCAGCGCCATGATGGCAGAGATCTATGGCAAGGTTTCCGGCTCCTGCCGCGGAAAGGGCGGCTCCATGCACATTGCCGACCTCTCCAAGGGAATGATGGGTGCCAATGGCATCCTCGGCGCCGGTGCGCCGCTGGTCTGTGGAGCAGGGCTTGCCGCCAAGTATCGCGACGATGGTGGTGTGGCGATTTCCTTTGTCGGTGACGGCGCTTCCAACCAGGGCACCTTCCTCGAAAGCCTCAACCTCGCGGCGGTTTGGAACCTGCCTGTCATCTTTGTGGTCGAGAACAATGGTTATGCGGAATCGACGTCTCGCGATTACGCCGTAGCTGTGGACAGCTTCGTTGACCGCGCGGCGGGCTTCGGCCTCCCGGGCGTCACGGTGGATGGTCTCGACTTCTTTGCCGTGTATGAAGCGGCGGGCGAGATCATCAAGCGGGCGCGAGAAGGCGGTGGTCCTGCACTGCTCGAATGCAAGATGGTTCGCATGTACGGCCACTTCGAGGGCGATCAGCAGACCTACCGCGCGAAGGGCGAGCTCGACGACATCCGCAACAACAAGGACTGCCTCAAGATGTTTGCCCAGCGTGTGATGGAGGCTGGCGTGATTGGTCGAGGCGAACTGGATTCCATCGATCGCGAGGTGGTGGCCGAGATCCAGGAGGCCTCCGCCTTCGCCAAGGCCGCGCCGCTGCCCACTGCGGCGGACCTCACCACCGATGTCTATGTGAACTACTGAGCGCAAGGGAGAACGAGAAATGGCACGCAAAATCAGCATGCGCCAGGCAATCAACGAGGCGCTCGACCAGGAAATGGCCCGTGATCCGTCAGTGATTGTGATGGGTGAAGACATCGTCGGCGGCGCCGGCGGCATGGGTGAAATCGACGCCTGGGGTGGCGTCCTCGGTGTCACTAAAGGCCTCAACGCCAAGCATCCGGGCAAGCTGCTCGATACGCCGCTCTCGGAGTCGGCCTATATCGGTGCGGCAATCGGAGCGGCCGCCTGTGGCATGCGCCCCGTGGCGGAATTGATGTTCCTCGACTTCATGGGCGTCTGCTTCGACCAGATCTTCAATCAGGCGGCGAAGTTCCGCTACATGTTCGGCGGCAAGGCAGAAACGCCCGTGGTCATCCGCGCCATGGTGGGGGCGGGCTTTCGCGCCGCTGCCCAGCACAGCCAGATGCTGACGCCACTGTTCGTGCATATTCCCGGCCTCAAGGTGGTGTGCCCTTCCAACGCCTATGATGCAAAGGGCCTCCTGATCCAGTCCATCCGGGACAATGATCCGGTGATCTTCTGCGAGCACAAGAATCTTTATGGCGCCGAGGCGGATGTTCCTGCCGAGTCCTACGCCATCCCCTTTGGCGAGGCCAATGTCGTGCGCGACGGCAAGCATGCCACTATCGTCACCTATGGCATGATGGTCCATCGCGCCATGGAGGCCGCTGCGGCTCTCGCCAAGCAGGGCATCGAGTGCGAGGTAATCGACCTCCGCACGCTGTCTCCGATTGATTGGGATACCGTGATCGACAGTGCCGAGCGCACCGGCCATGTCGTCTGCGTGGATGAGGCCCATCCGCGCTGCTCTATCGCGGCGGACGTCTCCGCCAAGATCACCCAGGAATGCTTCCAGGCACTCAAGGGCCCGATCCAGATGGTCACCGCTCCGCACACGCCGGTGCCTTTCTCACCGGTGTTGGAGGACCTCTACATTCCCTCTGCCGAGGCCATTGCCAAGGCGGTGAAGAAGTCCATGGGCAAGTGAGAGCGTCAAGCTGAAAAGTCGAGGATGTTGTTATGACTAACACCCGTATCGTGCCGATCGTCATGCCCAAGTGGGGCCTCTCGATGAAGGAGGGAAAGGTGACGGGCTGGCTGTTGGAAGATGGCTCGAAGATCAATCCCGGCGATGCGATCCTTGAGGTCGAGACCGACAAGATTGCGGGTTCGGTCGAGGCCCATGAGGCCGGCGTGCTGAGACGGCGCGTCGGCCAACCCGACACGTTCTACCCCGTGAAGACGCTGCTGGGGGTAATCGCCGACCCTTCAGTTCCGGAAGAAGAGATCGACGCTTTCGTATCATCATTCGTGACCCCTTCGGCTGAAGACGACGAGGCGGAGCAAGGTCCGAAGTACGAGTATGCCGAAACGCCCTCGGGCACATTGCGCTACGCCAAGCGCGGTTCGGGCGGAGCGACGTTGATCCTCATCCATGGCTTCGGCGGCGACCTTGACAACTGGCTGTTCAACATCGACGCGCTGGGTGAGGTCGCGACCGTCTATGCGCTCGACCTTCCTGGCCACGGCCAGTCCTCAAAGTCCCTCGAGAGCCCCGGACTTGACTCCCTTACCGATGCGCTCGCGAGCTTCATGGGAGCTGTCGGGATCGACAGTGCCCATCTTGTCGGCCACTCCATGGGCGGCGCGATTGCCATGAACATGTCAGTTGGCGATCCTGGAAAAGTCGACTCGCTCACCCTCATCTGTTCAGCCGGGCTAGGACCTGAGATCGGTTCTTACGTTGATCGTTACGTGGCAGCCCAGGGCCGCAAGGAGCTGAAGCCCGTGCTGGAACAGCTCTTCGCCGACAAGAGCCTGGTCAGCCGGCAACTCGTTGACGATGTCCTGAAGTACAAGCGGCTCGACGGCGTCGAACCGTTGCTGAAGGACCTTGCTGCGTCGCTCTTCGCCGGCCAGGCTCAGCAGGATCAGCCCGTTGCGAAGCTCACTGCCGGCAATGCGCCGCCGACACTGGTCATCTGGGGCAAGCAGGACGAAGTCATCCCGTCCGCTCACGCCCAGAATCTTCCGGGCGCAAAGGTCGTCGTGTTCGACGATGCCGGGCACATGGTCTTCATGGAAAAGGCCAGCGATGTGAATTCCCTTATCAAGACTCACATCGCTGGTTCGTAGCCAACACATTCGCAAGCCGCTGACACGGCCAGAGAAAGGAGGGCCACAGATCACGGAAGTGTGAGACGTTCCGCGAGGTGCGGCGGCGCTAGGACGCCACAACGGCACCTGTTTGATCGACAACAGAAATAAAATCAATATGGGAGAAGACGCCTATGTTCTCGATACCGAAAAATGCCGTTTACCAGAGAATCAACCGCAGAAAGTTTCTTGAACTCGGTGGCGGGGCCGCCACTGCCCTCGGTGCGGGTGGCCTGACCCTGGGTCTCGGCTCGACAATCACGCGCTCAAAGGTCCAGGCGGCATCGACCGACGATGCAAAGTGGAAGCAATATGCCGGTTCGAAACTTGTCTTCATGTCGGAGAACACCCCTCCGTCCTTCGCGATCCGCGACAATATCAAGGCCTTTACCGACAAGACCGGGATCGAGGTGACCATCCTCACCGACGACCTTCCGGTGGTGCAGCAGAAGATCGGCATCGATCTGCGCGGTGGCAAGGCAGACTACGTACTGAACTACGTGCAGGACAAGCCCATTGGTGCACCCTTCGCGGATTATTTTGCCGATCTCACTCCAATGTTTGGCGACGAGACTTTGCCGCAGGATCCGGAAGGCTATGGCGACGAGGCCTGGTTCCCCAACTTCCTGTCGGCCTGTGGCCGCTTCTACGACAAGGGCCGGATCGTGGCTTTGCCCTATGATGCGGCCGTTGCCTGCACCTTCTACCGGCAGGATCTGTTTGAAGCGAACAGCAAGGACTTCGAGGCCGAGTTCGGATATCGCCTCGAATTCAACAATGATTCCACATGGCAGAACGTCATCGACATGGCGACCTTCTTCAAGAAAGCGAAGGAGTCCGGCAAGGACGTGCCATATGGCTATGCCCAACATCAGGGCTCATTTGCCTGGACCACGCAGCTGGACGTTCAGCGCTTCCTCTTCGCCAATGGACGCTGGATGGACTGGAACATCGATGATGTCTATGGGTCCAAGGATCCAGGAAAGACCAATTGGGGGGACGAGCAGTCCATCTTCACGCTCGGCAAGTTCAAGGAGCTTGCGGATGTTTGTCATCCCGACAACTTGGCCAATGGCACGTTGGAACTCAACACGGTCTACCAGTCCGGCAATATTGCGATGCAAACGCAGTACCATGAGTTTGCGGCGTCGATCGAGGATGCGTCCAAGTCCCGTGCTGCAGGGGGCAAGACTGCCTATGCACCGTGTCCGAAGGGCGATCCCAAGTGGATCAAAAATGGCGGCCAGGCGGTAAACGGCACGAACTGCGGCATCGGTGGCATCGGCATTAACGGAAATGCCTCGGATGACCTCAAGCGCGCAGCCTATATCTTCGCGATCTGGTCGGTCTCGAAGGACAATCAGTACAATGTTCTCAAGGGACTTGGCGGCACGCCCACGCGCAAGTCGGTCCTTGAACTGGAAGACGTCAAGAAGGCCGAGCATCGTCCGACGAACATGCCGAACGCCTTGACGTTCGATGCCGTCTATAACGTCGGTATCAAGGACCCGAACTTCGTGCTCGGTCCGAAGATCCCGAACGCCAACGAGTATCACTCGATACTTGCGGGCGAAGTGCAGAAGTGCCTCTCGAACGAGCAGACGCCAGAAGAGGCCGTGAAGTCCATCCAGACGCAGCTTGACGAGCTGAATAACGCGGGCTGACGCTCCCCCAGACATTGACCGGCGGTGGGTATCCACCGCCGGTGCCAATTCCTTCAACCGTCGAGCGAACCGATGACAGACGCAACCACGCATAATCCGAGCGGCTTGCCCCGAAGGGCCGCGGGTAGCAACCGAAACATGGACCTCTTCCGCGTCCGTCATATTCCGGACAGTGTCGAGTCACGTCCGGTTCCCATGTCTGTCACAGAGCCGGCATCACTCAACAAGCCGGCTTCAAAACGCTTTTTCTTCTGGCTCATGGCGCCTGCAATCCTGGTGCTGGCGTTCATCTCGATCTATCCATTTTTCTGGATGATCTACATGAGCCTCCACGACGTGGACATCGGCCACGTCGAGTGGAACAACTTCGCCAATTTCATAAGGCTGCCATCGGACACGCGCTTCCTCATGGGGTGGGTTCTGCTGGCTCAGTACAGTGCGATGTGTCTAACATTGCAGATCATCATTGGTGTATTCCTGGCCCTCGCCCTCAACGGGACACGTCTTGAGAAGGTCCTTGTAACGACACTTCTGATGCCGATGATGATGGCCCCCCTGGTGGCCGGAATGGTATGGTACTTTCTCTATAACGGGACATTCGGCTGGTATCACTGGCTGCTCCAGAGCCTTGGCATCCTTGGTGCAAAGTCCATCCTTGCCAGTTCCAGTACAGCGATGATCGGATTGGTGCTTGTGGACGTGTGGCAATGGACGCCGCTCATCACGCTGATCACCCTTGCGGGCCTCAAGCGTGTTCCGCAGGACCAGCTTGAAGCCAACATGGTAGATGGCGCGTCTCCGTTTCGCAACTTCATCTCGGTCACGCTCCCGAACCTCTATCCGGTCCTGTTGATTGCCATCATGCTGCGGTTCATGGACAACTTCCGCTTCATCGACTCGATCCTCGTGCTGACGGGAGGGGGCCCCGGGAACGCGACGAAGATCCTCCCCGTCTATCTGTTCGAGGTGTCGTTCAAGTTCTTCAAGCTGGGACGTGGCGCGGCGATTGCCCTAATCCTTCTCATTGTCACCATCATTCTCGGAAAGCTCCTGGTGCGCGTGTTTGATCGCCAGCAGCCAAGCAAGGTGTAAACAATGGCATCCCGCGATGTGATCCACTACGAAACACCGCTGTCGAAGGCATTCAGGGGATTCTCCGCCGTCTTCTTGGCATTCTATGTGGTGTGGACGGTTCTGCCGCTGTTCATCATGTTCATGTCCTCCTTCAAGGACCTGCTTGAGGCATTCAAGATTCCGGCAGTGGGTGATTGGGCCGGGGTCACTGTCTTCTTCGACTTCACGCCGACAACCAAGCACTACTATGAACTCTTCGCTCATCTTGGCTTTTCGACCTACCTGTTCAACTCCCTCGTGGCTGCAGGCGGGTCAGCGCTGGTGTCGGTAGTGCTGGGGTCGATGTGCGCCTATTCGCTGTCGCGCATCGACTTCAAGGGAAAAGGTGATCTGTTCTTCTGGATCATCTCCACACGCATGGCGCCGGTGGTCGCGGTCATGGTGCCGCTCTACTGGATATTCCGGCAGCTGGATCTGGTTGGAACGCTGCCCGGCCTCATTCTGGCCTACACCACCTTCAATCTGCCTTTCGCCATCTGGATACTGAAGGGCTTCTTCGACAATGTACCCTATGCCATCGAGGAGGCCCAGATGGTCGATGGGGCAACGAGGTTTCAGGCGCTGCGGGCGATCCTGCCGCTGGTTGCGCCTGGCATCGGAGCTTTCGTCGTGCTGTGCGTCCTCTTTGCTTGGAACGACTACCTCTTCGCTGCGATCATCGGTTCGGGCGGTGCCAAGACACTGCCGGCCGCGACGCGCGAATTGGTGCAGCCGCAAAACATCCAATGGGGACAGATCATGGCAGCTGGCGTCGTCACGACTTTGCCGATGATGTTCCTCGGTCTTGTAATCCGCAAATATCTCGTCACCGGCCTTACCATGGGCGCGGTCAAGGAATAGCAGGAGCTGGCAATGGCGAAAGTATCATTCAGGAACGTATGGAAGAAGTACGGCGACATGCCCGCCGTCAAGGATCTCAACATCGAGTGTCCGGATGGTTCGTTCCTATCGGTTCTCGGTCCGTCGGGCTGTGGAAAATCCTCGACGATGCGCATGGTTGCGGGCCTGGAGCACATCACGTCCGGGCAGATCCTTTTCGATGAACGGCCGATCAACGACCTCGCTCCGAAGGATCGTGACGTCGCAATGGTATTCGAGAATTACGCGCTCTACCCCCACAAGAGCGTCTACGACAATATGGCGAATCCACTGAAGTTGAGAGGACAGGATTCTGCGGTGATCAAGGAGCGGGTGACGGCTGCTGCCAAGCTCCTCGAGATCTATCATCTTCTCGAGCGCCGCCCGCAGGAACTGTCCGGGGGGCAGAAGCAGCGCGTCGCGATCGGGCGCGCCATCGTCCGAGAGCCGAACCTGTTCCTGTTCGATGAGCCCATTGCCCATCTTGACGCCAAGCTTCGCGCCCATATGCGAGGGGAAATCAAGCATCTGCAGCGTACGCTGGGAACCACCATGATCTATGTGACTCATGACCAGCTTGAGGCTATGTCCATGGCCGATACGATCGCAGTCATGCATGATGGAGAGCTGCAGCAGCTCGGCTCGCCGCGCGAGGTCTACAATCATCCGGTCAATGCCTGGGTTGCTGGTTTCGTCGGAGAGCCGGCCATGAACTTCGTTGACGTCAGCGTCGAAGACCGGGCCGGCCGCACCTACTTCACCCACCCGAACTTTTCTGTTCCGGTCACCGAAGAGCAGCAACGCCGTACCTCGAACGGATCTCATGAGAATATGCTTCGAATGGGTGTAAGGCCCGATGCCTTGTCGATTTCAATGATCAAACCCTCGGAAAGCTGCATCACAGGCAAGATCTTCGTGACGGAGCTCCTCGGAGGAGACATGATCGTCGATGTGGACCTGGAGGATTGCCGCATTCGGGTGAAGACCTCGACCGAGTTTTCAGGTGAGGAAGGCCAGACCTGCTACATGACGATCAACACCAACAAGTGGCATGCGTTCTCGAAGGGGAACGGCAAGGCATTCTTCTAGAAAGGGAGCAAACTATGGCGGATGCCAAGGAAAAACTTGAGGCAGTCAACGGCCGTCTGATGAATCTGTTCAAGGCTGAAAAGCAGACGATGATGGCCTTTAACAGCATCACCGTTGCGGCGACGAGGCCTGGCAAGATTTCCGCCGCAGTGAAGGAGTTGACGGCGGTGGCTATCGCTGTCTCCAAAGGCTGCGAAGATTGCATCATTTATCATGCCGCGGCCGCCAAGAAACACGGTGCGTCCCGCGATGAGTTGATCGAGATGCTGGCGGTTTCAGTTGAGATGTCGGGGGGCCCGGGTGCCGTCTATGCTGCAAAGGCGCTCGAGGCTTTTGATCAATTGCCGTGAATTCTTGAATGACCCGGTGAATTGTCCAGGCCGCTGATCGAGCTGCGGCCGGCACGATGCGCTAGAGATCCGCTCGGAAACGGTGCTGCCTCGGGTCTGATGGAAGAAGACGAGTGCCCGCCCGCCCCGGAAAGTCGGGAAGGGCACCCGGTCACATCCGCATCTTCAGGGCGCTGGCGGCGGTGCGGGATACCACTCTTCCGGTTCGGGCCAAACGAAGCCTTCGCGAACCTCGAAGATCTCGAAGGTCGTCGTGGTGTCTCCCTCGGTTTCGAAATAGGCATGAGGATATTTGCCCTGCCAAAGGCCTGATTGGATCATCTGATAGCCTCGATCCTCGAATGCCTTGATCTGCTCAGCCCAGGGAATGCGGTTGCAGTCAAACGCCACGTGGTGGATGCCTTCGCCATGCGACTCGAGGAATTCGTCGTAGATGCTGGGGCCGGTGAGCGGCTGTACGATTTCCCACAGCATCGTGCCGCTGAAGGCGAGCCCCAGCTTCATCGAATGCTGAGAGGGCTTGCCCCGATAGGTGACATTCGTCATGGTTTCAGGACTGAAGGTGTATATGCGCCAAGGGCCAATGCCCGCGCGGGTCAACCCCTCCATGGTGCGCTGGAAATCCCGCGTCACAACGCAGATCTGCATGTTGTTGCCGAGAAAACTGTTGCTCAGCGTCGTCTCGTTGATGACTGTTGGAGCGCCTGTCATGTTCCATTTCCTCCCATATCCTGTTTGTCTACTTCTGTTCGATGAAAGCTTGTTCAGGTTGTGGTTACCCTGACAAGTGTCGGCCTCTCGCGAGCATACTGTTTCGCGCAAGGCATGCTTACCGAGAAAGCAATTGCCATGCCATGTGCCGGCCCGGCGGGAGCGAGCGTAAGAAACCGGCGTTTCCATGAAGAGCACTGCAGCAGCGCCCTCGACCCTCGATACGCGGACAGAGTTGTGGCACGGAGTGTGGCTCTGCCTGTGGCAGTTGACGCCACACCTGTTGCGAAAGCCTATGGTGTACGTGGCGGAAGGCTGACTCCCAGCCGTCTCATCCGGCGATGCATGGTTGTCCGGTCAATTCCCAGCAGGCGCGCCGTGGCCGAGACATTCCAGCCCGTGCGGCGCAAATCCTCGCGCATGGCGGCAGCTGTGGCGTCAACTTCATGACTGCTCGCAGAGCCGCCTGCCTCTTCGGTGTCCGCTGGAGGGCGCCGGAAGACATGATCGGGCAGATCATCCATGCTGATTTCGGGTTCGGCCGCGATGGCGCAAGCAAAATCAATGGCGTTGATCAGTTCGCGTATGTTGCCCGGCCAATCATAGTCGCTCAGAATGGCAAGGGCCTGCTGAGAAAAACTGCGCGTCGCCGTGTCGGAGAAGGGCCTCTTTTGCAGAAGCTGGCCCGCCAGCAGCGCCATATCCTGCCGTTCCCGAAGCGGCGGCAGGGTGATCGTTGCGCCATTTAACCGCAAGTAGAGGTCTTCCCGGAACTTTCCGGATTTGACCAGTCCTCGCAAGTCGCAATGGGTCGCTGCGATGACACGCATATCGACAGCAGAAGGTTTGGACGCACCGACGGGAATGACTTCGCGCTCTGCGAGAACGCGCAAAAGCCTTGTTTGCAGATTGAGGGGCATGTCGCCGATCTCGTCGAGGAACAGTGTTCCGCCGTGAGCTTCGCGCACAAGACCTTTCCTTCCCTTCAACAGTGCACCGGTAAACGAGCCGCCTTCGTAACCGAACAGCTCGCTTTCAATGAGCGTTTCGGGCAGGGCGGCGCAGTTTACGGGAACAAAAGGTCCTTTCGCCCGCGAGCTCGACGCGTGAATGGCCTTGGCAAGAAACTCCTTTCCGGTTCCAGTTTCGCCTTGCACCAGAATGCTCATGTTTGTGTTGAGCAACCGAGAGAGTTTCATCAGGTTCTTCTGCAGCGAGGGCTCCCCGCCTGTGATTGCCCTTAGCGGCGCGGGGAGCGTCAATTCCTCGCTGTGTGATACAGCTGGCGGAAGAATGCGAATGGTGGAAGGAGGTACCACTTCAATGAAAAGGCTGCGGCCGCTCGCCCTGGACCGGACGGTATTTCTCTCCTTTGCACGATTGGCCACAAAGCGCGTGAGCGAGTCGATTTCGCAGTCGAAGAAATCCGAGATCGGCCGCCCGAGGAGCAGGTTCGGAGTCCGCCAGTCTCGCCCAAGTTCCTGTGCCAGCAACCGGCAGGCAAAATGATTGAAACCCGTGATACAGCCAACCGAGTCGAGCACCAGTACATACTCGGTATCGACCTCCGCCAAAGCCTGGTTTGACGTCAGTTTCACGATCCATTTGCGCGCGCAGGAACGGATTAGGTTGGCGGTCTCAATCCGATGCGCAAAATTCTTGACGATCTGCAAGGCGAGAAACTGGCTGGTCTTTTCGTCGGGAGACGCCAAAGCCGCTATATCGAGAACCGCAGCCAGGTTCCCCGTGGCGTCGAAGATTGGCGCTGCTGTGCAGGTCAACGGAATGTGCGTGGCGTCGAAGTGATCGCTCTTGTGAACGACCAGTGCGTCTCGCGTGGCAATGGAGGTGCCCACCCCGTTAGTGCCCGCCTTGGTTTCACTCCAGTCGAAACCAAGATGGAGGCCGGCGCCACGTGCCTGTTCGGTTGCGGAAGAATCGCCAATGTAATCAACAGTGATTCCATTCTGGTCGGTCAGCAGCACCAGGTAGCCGAGACCCGATACCTGGCTATAAAGAGCTTCCACGCCGAAGCGGGCTGTTTGAAGCAGATCGTCCATCGCATCGCGGTGCTCGCGTAGCTTGCGATCTTCAACAACAAACGCCTGCCTCAGAGTTGACGGATCGAGATGATGGTTCGAAACGCACCGCATCCATGAATTGACAATAAGCGAGTCTCGGTCCGAATGGCCGCCTTCTGCCACACGTATCAACTCGTCAATGTGCTCATGTCTCGTTGTCGAAATGGCCGTACCCTCGCAACGTTCTGCAAGTATCGGCCTCGTTCTTCGGCTCTGTCAAGCAGGCCGCCCCGATCGATGACAGCTGACGGACGTCAATCGCCGCCGATTTCTGTCTCTCCTCGCAGCGCATTCCACCGGAGCTGTCATCTCTTGAAGATGGATAGGGGTCGTCGGAACGTGGGCTGATCGGGTACATTGGCAAGCTTGGCCCGGATGTTTTTAGGCGCGAGTGCCATGTCTCGTTCCACGCGTCCCTATTGCAGAACGAAGCGCTGCGAATACTGTCGTCAGCAGGCGTGGCGAAGTCCCGATGCCTCCGGCAGTCATGACCATCGCCTGAAGATGATGCTTGCATTGACGCCGCCAAAGCCGAAGCCGTTCGAAATCGCATGTTCCATGGCCATCGGCCTCGCCTTGCCAGAAACAAGATCAACACCCCGCGCAGCCTTGTCGGGGTTTTCGAGATTGAGAGTGGGCGGTGCAATCTGGTCACGAAGCGCAAGGACGGTGAAGGTCGCCTCAAGACCGCCCGCCGCGCCCAGCAGATGGCCGGTGGACGCTTTTGTGGCGCTTACCGCGATCTTGCCCTCCGCACCGAACACCGTTCTGATGTACGTTGAGTGTCACTTACTCCAATGATTGCCCCGTCAATACCGTGATGCTCGACACTGGCGCGGAGACTCGATGACGCTGCGGAGCATGGATAGGAATATCCATGCGAATTGAGTTCAATCTTGAGATCATCGAGGCGCAATAGACTGCGCACGGCGACACGATTAGCTGGGATCCCCAGCGAACGGCTCTGCCGTTGGCATCAAGCACTGAGCGCAAAGACTCACCTGTTGCGGTATCGTTGGGCATTGACTGAAATTCGAAATGACGGCGATGAAGGGCCTGTGGGGCTCTGCCGTTCGGGCCGCAACTCGGGCGGAGCCGCTTGGTATTGCAGCCTGGGCTTGGAACACCATGCCGTACCCCGAAACAAGTATGATCCAGATCAAAACACGGCAGTGCCATTCGTGTTGTCATCGCAACTACACAAATGGCCCTTTGGATCATTCGTCGCGCTGGTTCCGTTGGCGCAGGGGAGCAAGGGGATGCAAAAGCCAATAGGAGTTGATCAATGGCAGGTAAGATGAAGGCTGCGGTATTCGTCGAGAAGGGCCGCATCGTTCTTGAAGAGAAGCCAATCCCGGACGTAGGCCCGCTCGATGCGCTCATCCGCATCACGACGACCACGATCTGCGGAACGGATGTACACATTCTGAAAGGCGAGTACCCGGTTGCTAAGGGCCTCACCATTGGGCACGAACCGGTAGGCGTCATCGAGAAGCTTGGCTCGGCGGTGACGGGCTACACTGAAGGCCAGCGGGTGATCGCGGGCGCGATCACGCCGTCAGGCTATTCCTATGCCTGCCTGTGCGGCTGTCATTCGCAGGATGGCGCGGGGACGAAGCACAGCTTCAAGGCTATGGGTGGCTGGAAATTCGGCAACACCATCGACGGGTGCCAGGCCGAATATGTGCTCGTGCATGACGCCATGGCAAACCTTAGCCCGATCCCCGACGGGTTGACCGACGAGCAGGTGCTGATGTGCCCGGACATCATGTCGACCGGCTTCTCGGGCGCCGAGAGCGGGGGCATCCGCGTTGGCGACACGGTCGTGGTTTTCGCACTCGGGCCCATCGGGCTCTGCGCGGTGGCGGGTGCCAGGCTCATGGGGGCGACGACGATCATCGGTGTCGACCATCTCCCGGTCCGCATGGAGGTGGCGCGCAAGATGGGCTGCGATCACGTCGTTAACTTCGATGACGCCGACCCGGTGGAGCAGATCATGGCCCTCACCGACGGGCGTGGCGTCGACGTGGCGATCGAGGCGCTGGGGACGCAAGGTACCTTTGAAGCGGCGCTCCGCTCGATCCGGCCGGGCGGCACCTTGTCGAGCCTCGGTGTTTACTCGACGGATCTGAAAATCCCGCTCAGCGCATTTTCAGCGGGGCTCGGCGACAACAAGATAGTTACCACACTGTGCCCCGGTGGCAAGGAACGCATGCGGCGGTTGATGAATGTGTGCGCCTCGGGCCGGGTGGACCTTAAACCTCTCGTAACGCATCGCTACAAATTGGACCAGATCGAGGAAGCCTATGATCTGTTCTCCCACCAACGGGACGGCGTCCTCAAGGTCGCAATCACGCCAAACTGATCCCGCATTGCCGGCCGGTTGAATGAAGACACGGCCTCGTCTTGCCGCGCTGATCAGAAAGATGAACAAGCAAGGCCGCAGATACGCGGCGCAACGTTGATGCGCGCGCCAGGATAGAGACGCTGTTGCAAAGCTGTGTCGATGGCGGGCCGTTGCTTGCGGTCCAGAGGAACAATTTCCTCAGGCTGGAAGCCGGCCCCCCATTGGGAGGAAGCGGCAGTTCTGCCATCTGCCCACTGGCGCGCGCCACCGCATCTTCGCCTGCGTTGCCCGCTCGTTCCTGTCAGGCGCCTCGAAAGGCCGGCGGCTGCGGGCGCCCATCTGGTCTTGCTGATCCGCGCTGGGGCGGAGACCTCAGGCCTCATTACAATGCGGGCTGCTCACTGGCCGGAATGTCCTGCCAGGATCGCAGCGGGCCAAGCTGGGGTGATTTTTTGGACTGGTGCCGGTCCATGCGGCGCAGCACGCGGTCGAGAAACGCCGTGGCCCCCGCCAGGTGCGGGCCCTTGTTCAGCATCACGCATTCGGCGCGCTGGCCCATGGCGGCGTCGGTGGTTTCGGCCCGGCTGGGGGTTCCGTTCTTCACCATGGTGTCGAGAACCTGTGTGGCCCACACCACCGGCACATGGGCGGCCTCGCAGAGCCACAGGATCTCTTCCTGGATTTCCGAAAGCCGCTCCAGGCCGATCTCGACGGCGAGATCGCCGCGGGCAATCATCACGGCCACCGGCATCATGCCGCCCGCCTGCACGATGAGATGCGGCAGGTTGCGCACGGCAAGCGGCGTTTCGATCTTGAGCATCAGCGCCGGCATCGGCCTGCTCCCACGCCGGAGCTTCACTTGCTCCGCCAGGTGCCGCACGTCCTCCGGCGTCTGGACGAAGGAATAGCCGATGATGTCGGCATGTTCGGCGACAACGTCGAGATCGGCGATGTCCTGCTCCGTCAGAGCCGGCAGGTCGAGTTCGGCGCCGGGAAGGTTGACGCCTTTCTCGGGCTTCAGCCGCTCGCCCTTTTCCCGCGCGTGGGTGACTTCCAGGACGGCACGACCGGGCTCGACGGACACCACCCGCGCACCGATCTTGCCGTCGTTGATCCACACCATGGCTGCTGGTGCAAGATACTCGAGCAGCTGCGGCGGCGACAGCGTCGCCTCGATGACGTCGCTGCCTTCTCGGAATGCAACCGCGAGCGCGAAACGATCGCCGCGGTGAAGGCGGACCTTCTCCTGCGTGCCAATTGCCTCGATCCGGAACTTGGGCCCGCCAAGGTCCATGGCGATCCGCACGTCGCGGCCGAGCTTCTCTGCCGCGCTCCGCACGTGGCCGATCATCGCCAGCCAGACATCCGGGCCGTCATGGGCGCAATTGATGCGGGCGCAATCCGCGCCATTGGCGATCAGCTGCTGCACGAGTTGGGGATCGGCCGCGGCCTCGGTGGGCAGCGTCACCATGATGCGCGTGGAAGGACCTTCGGGGTCGCGCCCAAAAACTTCGGTCTTCCGCCTTTCCAGCGTCTCATGGCCGTTCAAGAGGATCTGGGGGTCAGGATATGCGCTGCCCTTTTCGCCGGAAATTCGGGCGAGCGTGGCGAGGACGGCATCGATGGCGGGCAGAACCCGGCTTTCGCTGCGCCCGAGGGAAGACAGGCCGAGCGAGGAGAGCGCGGGTTGGATGTTCCGCAGGTCCAGGCTCCGCAGTGCCAGGTAATGGGCGAGGTTGGCGGTATCCTCGAGAAGGGCGGCGTTCGCAAGGCCCGCGCGCCACCCTTCCATCCTGGCCTCTGCCAATGTGATGATCTTCTCGCGCACGGAGGTAAGATCTCCCGTCAGCCGCAGGGCGGTCTGGCGGGGATCAAAGGCGGACGGAGCTGGCTTCCTGTTCATGCGGACGTCATCCTCGACCCAGATGAAAACTGTGTGACGCCGACCCGGCGGGATTGTCGCAGCCCCGCCGGGGCAGCGGGTGCTCGCTTGGCAGACGGACTCCCGGCTGTCAGCCTATGTAATCAACTCGTCATCAGCGTTGATTAGCGCACGTCATGTGCTTGCAATGATTCCCGGGGGGCCACATGACGATTGCCGATGTTACTGAGGGACGGCGGGGCAGGGCGCGCGCTCTGCTCGGCGGGGCGGTTCACAGGAACGCCGCCTGCAGCCTCGACGGGCTTCTCGAGCGGCTCTTCACCTTGGCTTTCAGCGGCCTGGTCTATCCGCAGATCTGGGAAGATCCCGCCGTCGACATGGAGGCGATGGAAATTGAGCCGCATCATCATGTCGTGGCCATCGCTTCGGGCGGCTGCAATGTGCTGAGCTATCTGGTGGCCGATCCGGCCGCCATCACCGCGGTCGACCTCAGCCATGCCCACGTGGCGCTGAACAAGCTGAAGGTGGCGGGCCTTCGTCATCTGCCCAATTGGGACAACTTCTACCGTTTCTTCGGTGAGGCCGAAGATCGGGCAAACATGATGGCCTACGAGAAATACCTGCGGCCGCATCTCGATGATCATACGCGGCGCTATTGGGAGAGGCGCTCGCTCTCGGGGCGGCGGCGATTGTCACATTTCCGGTCGAACATCTTCCGAAAAGGGCTGCTCGGTCGCTTCATCGGCATAAGCCATCTGGTGGCGCGCGCCTATGGCCAGGACATGGAGAAGCTGCTGTCTGCCAGAAACCTCCGCGACCAGCGGGCGTTCTTCGAAGAAGTCGTCTCGCCGCTGTTCGACCGCCGCCTGGTCAAGTGGGTCACCAGCCGGCGGATTTCCCTCTATGGTCTTGGCATTCCGCCGGCACAGTATGAGGCGCTGGCCGGCGGGCAAGCCATGCCGGACGTGCTGCGCGCCAGGCTCGAGAAGCTCGTCTGCGATTTCCCCATCCGGGACAATTACTTTGCCTGGCAGGCGTTCGGCCGGTCATATGCTCCGGGGGGTGCGGGGCCGCTGCCGCCCTACCTGCAGGAGCGCCACTTCGCCGCGCTGAAGAAGCGTGCGGAGCGCGTCGATGTCCGGCACGTGTCCTTCACCGATGCGGTCAATGCCATGGCGCCAGGCACTGCACATCGTTTCGTGTTGCTCGACGCGCAGGACTGGATGACCGATACGCAGCTGGAAGAACTGTGGGCGGGCATCACCCACGCCGCCGCCCCCGGCGCCCGCGTGATCTTCCGCACCGCCGGGCGCGACACGATCCTGCCCGGGCGTGTACCGGCGCATCTTCTCGGCCAGTGGCGCTATCTCGAGCAGCGCTCGCAGGAACTCTGCCGGCGTGACCGCTCGTCAATCTATGGAGGTTTCCATGTCTATGAGCGCGCAGCCGCCCATTGACGGCGCTGTCGCCAGCGGCCAGCGGCATGCGATGGATCGCATGTACCGGTTCCAGCGCCACATCTACGACGCGACCCGCCGCTTCTATCTTCTCGGCCGCGAAAGGCTGATCAGCGAGCTCGGCGTTCCGGAGAATGGCAGCGTGCTGGAGGTTGGCTGCGGCACGGGCCGCAACCTGGTGAAGGTTGCGAGTGCGTATCCCTCGGCCCGGGTCCATGGCTTCGACATCTCGTCGGAGATGCTCAAGTCGGCGGGCACCGCCATCGTCAGGAGCGGCCTGACGGACCGCATTGCCATTGCCGAGGGCGATGCTCTCACCTTCGATCCCCGCCTTGCATTCGGCGTCGCGGCCTTCGACCGGGTTTATCTGTCCTACACGCTGTCCATGATACCGCAGTGGCAGCAGGCGCTGGCGCATGCGGTGCGCCTCGTGGCGCCCGGTGGAGAACTGCATGTGGCGGACTTCGGACTGTCTGAGTCGGCGCCAGCACCTCTGCGCGCCGCCCTGTTCTGGTGGCTGAGGCAGTTTCATGTCACGCCCCGCGCCGAATTGCCGGACGTTCTCTCAGCCATGGCGCAGGAGGCTGACGTTCCTTGCCGGGTCCGGTCGAGCTACGCAGGCTACGCCTGGAACCTGCGTGCCGGGCCGTTTGCCCGACCAGCGGCCAACAGTTCCCTCTGGCCATGATTTTCGACGTGCATCGAATTCGAGCGAGAAGCCTTGCTTGCATCGCACCGCTGGCAATCACCGGTTCGCGCCAGGTGCATAGTGAGGATGCGCTGATGACCAACATCAAACGAACCTATCGCCTCTAAATCGGCATGCCGACATTCATACCTAAAAGTTTCGCGGATTTGGGCGATTTCAGGCGACCTTCAGCGAACATTTGCCTGACCCGCGACGCGAGAGGAGTGGTATAAGTCATTGAATATCGGGCAATAAACGATCAATGCCGAACAGTGGCGACCAGCTGAAAGGTCGGGGATTTTGAGGAACTGGTGCCGCTTAGGTGACTCGAACACCTGACCCCCGCATTACGAATGCGGTGCTCTACCAACTGAGCTAAAGCGGCTTTCCGTGACGGCGCGGGGTATAGGATATTTCAGCTTGTGCCGCAACCGTTGCAGTTGAGAATTTTCAGCCGTCGGCTGGCAGCTGGCGGCGGCCGGGGCTTTGGGGCGGGTCGAAGTCTTCGGGGAGGCCCGGGTCATCGGGGGGGCGCTGCTGCACCATGATTTTCGGGGCCTCGATCGATTTGGGCGGCGGCTCCGGCAGGGCCGTGGGCTGGGCTGCCGGGGCATCCGGTTCCAGCTGCTCCGGCATCTCGAAGGGGGCCTTCCATTCGCAGGGCACGATCTCTCCGGACACGGGCGAGACGGGCGTCCAGCGCGGGCTCGCAACCCCATCCGAGACCCAGATCGGGTCCCTGGGTGCGGTCAGCGCGCGCGACAGCCATTCGCGCGCGCGGCCCTTGTCGCCATTGGCGTCCTCGATATCGGCCATCAGCGCGCAGACGCGGGCCTGCGGGCGGTTGCCGGACCAGGACTTCAGCGCCTCTCGCGCCATGTCCCAGCGCTTGGCCCTGATGGCGGCGCGGGCCAGCGCCACAGCACCTTCCAGACCCCCCTTGTCCTCCTTCAGGAGGTCGCGCACCCGGTCCAGCCGGGAATCGGGGCTGTCGCCGGGAATGAGATGGGCCTGCAGCTCCGCCAGCTCCGGGTGGGGCGAGAGGACCCATGTTTCCTTCAGGATCTTCGAGGCCTTGCGGGTTGCGGCCTGGGTAATCAGCACCCGCGCCGCCACCAGGGCCGCCGGCACCAGCGCGGGATCCAGCTTGTGGGCCTTGAGCGCCAGCTCCAGCGCCTGTGCCCGGTTCTTGTCTTCTTCCGCCAGCGCCTGGGCCGTCAGCATGGCCGCCTGCTTGACGTTGCCTTCGGGTGCGGGAACGAGCCCCAGCTTGATCTGCTGGCCCAGCGTTGCCGCAGCAGCGCCCCAGTCCTTGGCGGCGGATTGCAGCTGCAGCACGGCGGACGAGGCCCAGGCAAGGCGGGGGTTCGCGGCCAGCGCGCGCTCGGCATAGCGGCGGGCAGCACCCACGTCCCCTGACTGGCGCGCCTCGGAGAACAGGCCGCGCAGGCCCAAAGCCTCAGTATCGGGGGATTTGGTCATCGCCTCGAAGATGCGCTTGACGGCGGCGCGGTCACCCTTCAGTTGGGCGGCCTGGGCTGCGAGAACGTTGACCAGCGGCTCATCGCTCAAGGCATTTCCCGCAATGGCGGCGTGCTTTGCGGCAGCGGTGGCATCACCCGCACCGGCGGCGATGATGCCGCGAGAGAGCGAGTCATAGCCCTTCCGGTTCTTGCGGCCGGCGAAATAGCGGCCCATGGCCTGCGGGCTCGCCCAGAGCCTGCGGAACAGGCTCCACAGAAACCACAGAATGACCACGGCCAGAACCGCCATCACCACCCCGGCGATGAAGCTCATCTCGATTTCGCGGCCCAGCCAGCGGATGGTGAGCGTGCCCGGCCGGTCCGCCAGCCAGGCGAACCCCGCCGCAACCAGGACGAGAAGCCCGAAGCGCCACAGAAGCCTGATCATTGTGAAGCCCCGCCGCCCAGCGCCGTGATCTGGCGCAGCACCGCTTCCGACACCTGGTTCAAGGCCGCCTCGAGCTGAAGCCGGGCCGCGGCGCGGGCGCGCCACTGGCTGAGCGCCATAGGCTTCTCGCCTTCTGCCGCGTCGATCACGGAAATGGCTTGGTTCAGGTCGCCCGCTTCGGCGAAGGCCGCTGACTTTTCAGCCACTTGTCGCCAGTCGGTCTCGCCGATCGGCCGGACGGTGACAATGCCGGAAAGGGACTTCATGAAGGTTCCGAAATAGCTGTCATCCTCCGCCGGCGGTGCCGCAGGCTGGGGCAGGGATGGGATGGCCGCACGCAGTTCCGCGGCCAGGCCCTTGGCATCGGGCAGGCCATCGGCGGCATGGGCGGCCACAACGTCAAGCCCGGCGGCAGCCGGCACCATGCGGGCGATCCGGTCATATTCGGCGGGGTAGGCAGTGCCAGCGGCAACCTTGGCCTTCAAGTCAGACAGAGCCTGGGAGAGTGTGGCCGTCACCCCCGCCTGCGGGCTGGTCCCGGCGGAGGATTTGAGGCTTGCCACATCCTTCTCCAGCGCGTCGATGCGCTGGCCGATGGCGGCCAGTGCTGCGCTATCCGCCGGGCTTGCCGGGGTACCGCCCTGCGAACTCGCGGTTGAGAGCGATTTGCGCAAGCTGTCCAGGTCAGTGCTGGCGGCGGAGAGCTTCTCTTCAGCCGCCGCGACCTTGCTGTCGGTCTGGTCCAGCCGGCTGGCAAGGCCATCGAGCTTGGAGGCGGTGGATTGCGCACCCTGTCCCGCCTGGGCCGCAGCGTCACCGGCGGCCGTGGCGGCCTGGGCGGTGGCGTCGATATTCTGTTTCAGCCCGGCCAGTTCGGCGGCCAGGGCGGAATTGTTCTGTTCGAGTGCCGCAACCTGGTTGCGGAGGGCCGTCATCTGGTTCGAGGGCAGATAGCCATAGAGCAGGTCCCGGTAGAGCCAGCCACCGGCGAGAAGGCCGAGAATGAGGGCAATGATCAGTCCGGCGGCGGCATTGCGCTTCCGGGCGGCCTGGCCTTGTCGCGGGGGCGGCGGAGGCGGCAGCGTTTGCGTGCGCTCATCCTCGATCCGTGGCGTGTCACCGGCTTCACTGCGGATCTCCTCGGCTTCGAGGTCGATCACCTGCGGCCTGGCCGCACCCTTTTCCTCTGGCGTATCCATGGTCATGCGTCAGGGCCTAAAGGCTTCTCCCTTTCTGTGCAAGCAGGGCCAGCATGGCCTGCTCGTCGGGCGATTCTGCCACAAGCCTGGTCCAGTGCTCTGGCAGAACTGAGGCGACATTGGTGGAAAGACAAAAATTCCTAAGTTTCCCCGCCTGTGCGGAGAGCCCCGCCGCTTCCGTGAGCTGCCGCCAGATGCGGGCGCTGCGGGGCGAGTAAAGGAGGACGGCGTCAATCTCCCCCCGCCGCAGCAGTGCATCCACAGGGCCCAGCCCCGCCGCCGGCACGGCATCATAAAGCACGGCGCGGTGGCAGGCAAAGCCCGCGGCGCCAAGCTGCCCCTCAAGGTCGCCCGAGGTTTCAGCGCCGGAAAGGTAAAGGATCGGGCCCGCAGCGGGGGTGAGTTCGGCGCGGATGAAGGCGGAAAGCCCGTTCACATCGCCCCCCTGCGCCTCCGCCCGAAAGCCCGCGGCCGTGGCGGCCTTCAGGGACTGTGGCCCGACCGTCAGTGTACGGATCGATGTCAGGCCGTGGCCGGGGGGAAGTGCCCGGATGCCGTTGGCGCTGGTCACTGCGATCACCTGCCATGGCAGATCCGGAATGTGAACGCTGGCGCGCGGCGTGATCGTCATCAGCGGCGCCATCACCACCTCATGGTCCAGCGCCTCGAGCCTGGCTTTCAGAGGCCCGGCATCTTCCTCAGGCCTGGTCACGGCGATCCGCATCAGAAGGCGATGAGGCTTCCGCCCTCGGCCTTCACCTGCTCGCCGGCCTCGCGCCCCATGCGTTCGGCATCAGCGGGCGATCCTTCGCGCGTGGTCTCGAAGCAGTGGCGGCCATCCAGCGTCAGCGCATGGCCGCGGAAGCGCAGCGTGCCATTGTCGAACACGGCGTGGCCTGCAAGCGGCGTGCGGCAGGAGCCGTCAAGGGCGGCCAAAAAGGCCCGCTCGCAGGAAACCGCAATGTTGGATGTCTCATGATTGACCGGCGCCAGAATCTCCCGCGTGGCCTCATCATCCGCGCGCGTCTCGATGCCGATGCAGCCTTGCGCCACGGCGGGCAGCATCACATCCACCGGCACGAGCGAGGTGATCTTGTCCGTAAGTCCCAGCCGATTTAGCCCCGCCGCGGCCAGAAAGGTCGCCTGCGCCACGCCATCCGCCAGCTTCTTCAGCCGCGTTTCCACATTGCCGCGGAACTGGATCACCTCAATGTCAGGCCTGAGCCGCTTCAGCTGCGCCCCGCGCCGCACCGAGGAGGAGCCGACGACGGCGCCCTCCGGAAGATCGCCGATGGTCTTCGCCACCGGGCTCAGGAAGGCATCACGCGCATCCTCGCGCGGCAGGAGTGCCGCCATGGTGAGGCCGTCGGGAAGCCTCGCCGGCATGTCCTTCATGGAGTGCACGGCGAGGTGAATGTCCCCCGCGAACAGCGCTTCCTCGATTTCCTTGGTGAACAGCCCCTTGCCGCCGATCTCGGAAAGCGGCCGGTCGCGGATTCGGTCACCCGTCGTGGTGATGACCACAATCTCGATATCCTCCTCGGCAAAGCCATGCGCCGCCATCAGCCGGCTCCTGGTTTCATGTGCCTGATAGAGGGCCAGGGGGGAGCCACGTGTACCAATCTTCAGCTTCGGCATTTGCAAGTCTGTTCCGGCGGATGCTAGAGGTTCGCCCACTTCTTAGCTGCAAACACCGGTAACGTCACCCATCCGATGCACAATGGCACAACCCTTATCCTCGGCATCGAAACCTCCTGCGATGAGACGGCCGCTGCCGTGGTCCGCCGGGATGATGAGGGCAACGGCGAAATCCTGTCCAACATTGTGCTCTCGCAGCTGAAGGAGCATGCGCCTTATGGGGGGGTCGTGCCGGAAATTGCCGCGCGGGCCCATCTGAACCATCTGGACCGGCTCATCGCGCAGGCGATGGCGGAGGCGGGGCTCACCTATCGGGAGCTGGACGGGGTTGCGGCAACGGCGGGGCCGGGGCTTCTGGGGGGCGTGATCGTGGGCCTCACCATGGCGAAGGCGATTGCGCTGGCGGCGGACAAGCCGCTCATCGCCGTCAATCACCTCGAAGGCCATGCGCTCACGGCGCGGCTGCTGGAGAAGGTCGATTTTCCCTATCTCCTGCTGCTCATCTCAGGCGGGCATACCCAGTTCCAGATCGTCGAAGGGGTGGGCCGCTACCACCGCCTCGGCACCACCATCGATGATGCGCTGGGTGAGGCCTTCGACAAGGTGGCAAAGCTTCTGGGGCTGGGCTACCCGGGCGGCCCCCAGGTGGAGCGACTGGCCCGCCACGGTGACCCGCAGCGCTTTGCCTTGCCCCGCCCGCTGAAGGGCCGGAAGGACTGTAATTTCTCATTCTCGGGCCTCAAGACGGCAGTGCGCGAGCTGGTGCATCAGCTCGGCACGCTGTCCGATCAGGACGTGGCGGATGTTGCCGCCTCCTTCGAGGCTGCGGTGGCGGACACCATGGCGGACCGGCTGACCATGGCCGTTCACCTGTTCCGCGCGGCGCACCCTTCCGTCAAGACCCCGGCGCTGATCGTGGCGGGCGGCGTTGCAGCCAACCAGAAGCTCAAGGCCGTGTTCGAGACGGCGGCGGCGCTTCATGGCCTCACCCTCATCGTTCCTCCCGCAAAGCTCTGCACGGACAACGCGGCCATGATCGCCTGGGCCGGGGCGGAGCGGCTGGCGCTCGGCTTGACCGATGATCTCTCGGTTGCCGCGCGCGCCCGCTGGCCGCTCGATCAGGCGCAGGCCCCTGCCTATGGCTCGGGCAAGCTCGGGGCCAAGGCGTGAGGATTTCCGTCCTCGGGGCGGGGGCCTGGGGCCAGGCGCTTGCGCATGTGGCGCGGTCAGCGGGGCATGAGGTGCATGTCTGGTCCCGGGGCATGCCTTTGGAGCCCGTGGAAGAGGCGCAGGGCGCAATTCTGGCGGTCCCCGCTAGGGGGGTACGCGAAGTTCTGTCAGGCCTGAAATCAATCGTTACGAATCGATTTGACATCATCATCACCGCGAAGGGCATTGAGCAGGGCACCGGCCTGTTCATGAACGAAGTGGCAGCCGATGTGCTGCCGCAGGCGGAGGCGCTGGTACTTTCCGGCCCGTCCTTCGCAGCCGACGTCATGAAGGGCTTGCCCACGGCGGTTGTCCTCGCCGCCCTTAAGCTGGCGGAGGCGCAGCGCTGGGCCGAGGCCCTGTCCCTTCCGCAATTCCGCATCTATGCCTCTGACGATGTGAAGGGCGTTGAAATTGGCGGCGCGCTCAAAAACGTGCTGGCGATTGCCTGCGGCATTTCCGATGGCCGGGGCTTAGGCGACAGTGCGCGCGCCGCGCTGACCACCCGTGGCTTTGCCGAGCTCACCCGTTTTGCCGCAAAGCTTGGGGCCACGCCTGAAACGCTGATGGGGCTTTCAGGCCTGGGCGACCTGCTGCTCACCTGTTCCTCCCGCCAGTCCCGCAATTATTCCTTCGGCCTTGCGCTGGGAGAGGGGAAATCCGTCGCGCAGGCGCTGGCTCAGGCGCGCGGCGTGGTTGAAGGGGCATCAACCGTCCGGATCGCCCAGGCGCTTGCCCGCCGCCACGGCGTCGACATGCCGATTGTGGATGCCGTTCACGCCATTGTTGACGAAGGCAAATCCCCGGAACAAGAAATCGCCAGGCTCCTCTCACGGCCGCTCAGGCCCGAAATCAGACAAGGATGACAACCATGCTCTTCGCACTCATTTGCACCGACAAGCCAAACAGCGTTGACCTCCGCATGTCGGTCCGGCCCGACCATGTGAAATATCTGGAAAGCTTAGGGGCAGGCCTCAAGGCGGCCGGCCCCTTCACCACGGATGACGGCTCTCCCACCGGCAGCCTGGTCATCATCGAGGCGGAGACCCGCGCGGCGGCGCAGGCGATTGCGGCTGATGATCCCTATGCCAAGGCCGGGCTTTTCGCCTCGGTCGAGATCAAGGCCTGGAAGTGGTCGCTCAAGAATCCGGAGGCGAAGTGATGGCCAATTACTGGCTGTTCAAATCAGAACCCGAAGTCTGGTCCTGGGAGCAGCAGAAGGCCAAGGGCAAGGCGGGCGAGGAGTGGACGGGGGTCCGGAATTATCAGGCCCGCAACAACATGCGCGCCATGAAGCTGGGTGACAAAGGCTTCTTCTACCATTCGAATGAAGGCAAGGCCGTGGTCGGAATCGTCGAGGTCTCGAAGCTCGCGCACAGGGATTCCAGTGCCGATGCCGATACGTGGGAGTGCGTCGATATCCGCGCCGTGGCGGATGTGCCCAAGCCCGTGACGCTTGATGAGATCAAGGCGGATCCGGTGCTCAAAGACATGGTGCTCGTCAACAACTCGCGCCTCTCCGTGCAGCCCGTCAGCGCGGCCGAGTTCAAGCACATCTGCAAGCGCGGTGGCGTGAAGCTTTGAGGATATTGGACCGGGCGGCCTTCATCCGCGCCAACACGAGCGTGATGACGCCGCCGCTGGTGCCGGAGGTTTCGCTCCACCTTGCCCATGAAGCCGTGCCGCTGTGGCAGAAGACGGAAGAGGAGCTGGGCGAAATGGGACTGCCGCCCCCCTTCTGGGCCTTTGCCTGGGCCGGCGGCCAGGCCCTGGCCCGGCATGTGCTGGATCATCCGGGCCTCGTCAATGCCAAGCGTGTGGTGGACCTTGCCTCAGGCTCGGGCCTCGTGGGGCTGGCCGCCATGACGGCAGGCGCTCAGAGTGTTTGCGCTGCGGATATTGACGGGTTTTCAGTCGAAGCGATCCGCCTCAATGCGGCGCTCAATGGCGTCACGCTGGATGTGACGGGCGAGGACCTGCTGCTGGCGCCCGCGCCCGATTGCGACGTGATCCTGGTGGGGGACCTGTTTTATGAGAAGGCGCTGGCGGCAAAAGTTTTCGCCTGGCTCGAGCAGGCGGAGGAGCGCGGCATCCTCACCCTGATCGGCGACCCCGGCCGCAGCTACCTGCCGCGCGAGAAGCTCTCGAAGCTTGGCGAATATAAGGTTGAGGTCACGCGCGATCTTGAAGATGCGGAGATCAAGATGACGTCTGTCTGGCGGCTGAGCCGGTATTGTTGAGGTAGAGCGCGCCCATCAGCACCGCGAGCGAGATGAAGAGCCAGATATCCGCCCCGCCGTAGAAGGCAAGTGCGATGACCACCGCCGCGGGCGTTGAGAGATAGACGGCCTGCACGGTGAAGACCGCACCCTTCTCCTGGATCAGCGTGAAGAAGGCGATCCTCTCCAGCGTCCACATTCCGCAGGCAAGCAGCACGGTCCAATAGGCATTGAGCGGCAGCTGCTCCGGAGACCAGGGTGGTGCGAAGACGAGCAGGAAGGGCAGCGCCAGCAGGCCGGACCAGATCGATTCGGCAACGCCTGCCGCCATGGCATGGGCGCGCGGCGGCCACCAGATGGAAGCAAACCAGTTATAGGCCGAGTACAGCACAGGAAGCGAGAAGGCGGCGATCAGCCACCAGGAGACCTCGCCCGAAAGCATGCCCTCCCGCGTGACGACGAGGATCGCCGTCGAGATGAAGCCCAGCAGGATGGCGAGGAGCCGGCGGGGTGCGGCATTTTCGCGGCGGGTGGCCAGCGCCACCAGATAATTGACGATGGGGGCGGTCGAAATGATGAGGGCAAGTTCCGTGGGCGGCACATGGCGCGCGAAGAACAGCCCCAAGCCAAAGGGAATGTTCATCAGCACCGCGCAGCCGATGCCAAAGAACTGCAGTCTCTTGCCGCCGATCCAGTCGATCCCGCGCAATTGGCAGATCAATGCGAGCGCCGCCGCAACGCCAAGCCCGGTCACGAAGATGACGTGAGACACCGGCATGCCGAGCACGCCCCAATGCCGGTAGAGGCTGGGTGAGATGCCCCAGAACAGGCCGAGGACGATGAACAGGCTGAGGTGCCGGGGGGAGGTCATGGCGCTTCTTAGACAGGAGTCTCATTGCAGGCTATAGAACGTGGCGTCAAAAGACCTTGCAAGAATCGGCATGTCTGGGAGGAATGCGCCTATGTCCGAGAAAGTTTACCCCGTCCCCGCCGCCTGGAAGAAAAAGGCCTATGTGGACGATGCTGGCTACAAGAAGATGTATGCCGAGTCGATCAAGGACCCGGCCAAGTTCTGGGGCAAGCATGCCAAGCGGCTCGACTGGTTCAAGGCGCCCAAGAAAATCAAGAACACCAGCTACGCCTATCCCAATGTCTCGATCAAATGGTACGAGGACGGGATTCTCAACGTCTCCTATAATTGCATCGACCGGCACCTGAAAAAGCGCGGCGAGCAGGTGGCGATCATCTGGGAAGGGGATGATCCGTATTATGACAAGAAGATCACCTACAACGAGCTTTATGAGAATGTCTGCCGCTTCGCCAATGTGCTGAAGAAGAACGGCGTCAAAAAGGGTGATTGCGTCACCATCTATCTGCCGATGATCCCCGAGGCTGCCTATGCCATGCTGGCCTGCGCGCGGATCGGCGCCATTCATTCGATCGTCTTCGGCGGCTTCAGCCCAGATTCACTTGCAAGCCGCATCAATGATGCGAATTCGAAACTCATCATCACCGCGGACGAAGGCCTGCGCGGCGGCCGCAAGGTGCCGCTCAAGGCCAATGCCGATGATGCGCTGAAGCGCTGCGCCGGCAATGAAAGGGTGATCGTCGTCCGCCGCACTGGCGGACCGGTGATGATGGCCCCAGGCCGTGACGTCTGGTACCATGAGGAGGCGGCATCCGTTCCCGCCGAATGCAAGCCGGAGAAGATGAAGGCGGAGGACCCGCTGTTCATCCTCTATACCTCCGGCTCCACGGGAAAGCCCAAGGGGGTTCTCCACACCACGGGCGGCTATCTCGTCTTCGCCGCGATGACGCATCAATATGTCTTCGACTATCATGATGGCGACATCTACTGGTGCACGGCGGATGTGGGCTGGGTGACGGGGCACAGCTACATCGTCTATGGCCCGCTCGCCAATGGCGCGACGACGCTGATGTTCGAGGGCGTTCCCAATTACCCGTCGAACTCCCGCTTCTGGGAGGTGATCGACAAGCACAAGGTCAATATCTTCTACACGGCGCCCACCGCGATCCGCGCGCTGATGGGTGCGGGCGAGGCGCCGGTTGCGAAGACGTCCCGCAAGTCGCTGAGGCTGCTGGGCTCGGTGGGCGAGCCCATCAACCCCGAGGCCTGGGAATGGTACCACCGCGTGGTGGGCGATGAGCGCTGCCCTATCGTCGACACCTGGTGGCAGACGGAGACGGGAGGCATTCTGATTACGCCGCTTCCCGGCGCCACCAAGCTGAAGCCCGGCTCCGCCACCAGGCCCTTCTTCGGCATCCAGCCCGCGCTGGTGGATGACAAGGGTGTCATTCTCGAAGGCGCCACTTCGGGCAATCTGGTGATCCTCGATTCCTGGCCGGGCCAGATGCGCACCGTGTTTGGCGATCATGACCGGTTCGTGCAGACCTATTTCTCCACCTATAAGGGCATGTATTTCACCGGCGACGGCTGCCGGCGCGATGCCGACGGCTATTACTGGATTACCGGCCGCGTGGATGACGTGATCAATGTGTCCGGCCACCGGCTTGGCACGGCGGAGGTCGAATCGGCCCTCGTTGCCCACCCCAAGGTTTCGGAAGCGGCCGTTGTCGGCTATCCGCATGACATCAAGGGCCAGGGCATCTACTGCTACGTGACGCTGATGGCGGGCGAAACGGGGGATGACGATCTCCGCAAGGCGCTGGTTGCGCATGTGCGCAAGGAAATCGGCCCGCTTGCGACGCCGGACAAGATCCAGTTCTCGCCGGGCCTGCCCAAGACCCGCTCCGGCAAGATCATGCGCCGCATTCTCCGCAAGATCGCGGAAGATGATTTTGCCGCGCTGGGGGATACCTCAACACTGGCCGACCCCGCCGTCGTCGACGATTTGATCGCACAGCGCCAGAACAAGCGGGGCTGAGAAGCCTCCACCATCTCTTTCCTCTCCCCCCAAGCGGGGAGAGGAAAACACGTTAACAGACCTTCAGACGCGAGAAGAGGAGCGGCTGCCCGCCGCCATCTTTTCGCCAGCGGCGATTCCTATCTCCATGGGAAACTGGAGTGGGACAGATGAATCGCAGGTCGCTTATCCTCGGCGCGCTGGGGACGGTTGTGGCGGGCCGCCAGGCCCAGGCTTTCGCCGGGCGCAGCGTGGTCGATTTCGATACGCCGGAGCGGCCGGGGACGCTGATCGTCAACACCGGCGAACGGGCGCTTTACCGCGTTCTGGGCGAGGGGCTCGCCATGCATTACCCGGTGGCCGTGGGCAGCCAGGGGCGGGACTGGGCGGGGATTGCCGCGGTTGGCCGCAAGGTGGAATGGCCGGTCTGGACGCCGCCTGCCAGCATGATCGCGCGGAAGCCTGAACTTGCCCGCTGGGCCAACGGCATGCCGGGCGGACCTGACAACCCGTTGGGGGCGCGCGCCCTCTATCTCTATTCCGGGGGCCGGGATACGCTGTTCCGCATCCATGGCACCAATGATCCCGCCTCCATCGGCAAGGCGGCATCCTCCGGCTGCATCCGCATGTTCAACCCCCATATCGAGGGGATTTACGAACAGACGCCGCTCGGCACCAAGGTGATCGTGCTCTGAATCAGCCGCAGCCTGAGTCCCGCAGCCATTGGACGATCTGGCCCGCCGGCAGGGCGCCGGATTGCCGGGCCACTTCCCGCCCGCCCCGGAACAGGATCATGGTGGGAATGGAGCGGATGCCGTAAAGGGAAGCCTGTTCAGGCGCCGCCTCCGTATCCAGCTTGGCGAAACGCACATGGGGTTCCATGGCCTCCGCCGCCTTGCGGAATTCCGGCGCCATCATCTTGCAGGGGCCACACCACTCTGCCCAGAAATCGACCACCACGGGGATCGAATTGCGCGTAATGTGCTTCTGGAGGGCGGGCCCGGCGAGTTCAGCCGGGCGGCCGGAAAACAGCGGCTGGTGGCATTTGCCGCAGCGGGCCGCTGCCCGGGGCTTATCGGCCGGAATGCGGTTGACGGCGGCGCAGGAGGGGCAAACAAGCTCTGTCATGGGACACCTCGCATACTGGATTTATGTGAAGTGCGGGCGGCATACCAGCCATGATCTGCGTCAAGCCGTCTCAAGGGTGAGGCGCTCTATGCCTTTCGACGTATTTGCGATACTGCGCTGCACAAGGTAGAAAACCGCACAGGGAACGGGAATAGGGAACATGGCACACACCAGAAACGCAGGGCGGCCCCTGTCGCCGCACCTGCAGATATACAAGCGCACGCTGACGATGACGATGTCCATCGTTCACCGCATCACCGGTTTGGCGCTCTATGGCGGCACGATCCTTCTCGTCTGGTGGCTGCTGGCTGCTGCAACCTCTGACGCGCAGTTCGCCCTGGTGCAGGCCGTCTTCGGCAGCTGGATCGGGCTTCTCGTGCTTTTCGGCTTCACCTGGGCGCTGATCCACCACACGCTGGGCGGCATCCGCCATCTGATCTGGGACGTGGGCCACGGCTTCGAATTGAAGGACGTGGAAATGGGCGCCAGGCTCACGCTCGCCTCCTCGATCATCCTCACCATCGCCGTCTGGGCGATCGCCTATGGAGTGATGTGATGTTGCGCAAGACTCCCCTCGGGCTGGTCCTCGGCCTTGGCGCCGCCAAGGCGGGCACGGAACACTGGTGGCACCAGCGCGTCTCGGCGATTGCCGGGATCCCGCTCGTCATCTTCCTCATCGGCTGGATCATGGCTTACCGCGGCGCGTCGCGCGCCGAAATCCTGGCGAGCGTTCAGAACCCCTTCGTGGCGATCCTGCTTGGACTCACGCTCGTCACGCTGCTCTGGCACATGCGCTTGGGGCTTCAGGTGGTGATCGAGGATTACGTTCATGCGCCGCACAGCAAATATCTGCTGCTGCTGCTCAACACCTTCTTCACCGCGGCGATGGGCGTCGCATCATTATTTGCACTTCTCAAGATGAGCTTTGGACTCTGATGGCCGCTGTTGAAACCAGGAAGACCGCACCGAAGAGTTTCACCTTCGGCGGCCGCACCTATCCCGTGACTGACCACACTTACGATGTCGTGGTGGTGGGTGCCGGGGGTGCGGGGCTTCGCGCCACGCTCGGCGCCTCGCAGGCGGGGTTGAAGACGGCCTGCATCTCCAAGGTGTTTCCCACGCGCTCCCACACGGTGGCAGCGCAGGGGGGCATTGCCGCATCCCTTGCCAATATGGGCGCGGATGACTGGCGCTGGCACATGTATGACACGGTCAAAGGTGCCGACTGGCTGGGCGACCAGGACGCCATCGAATATCTCTGCCGCAATGCGCCAACCGCCGTTTACGAGCTTGAGCATTTCGGCATGCCCTTCTCGCGCACCGAGGAGGGCAAGATCTACCAGCGCCCCTTCGGCGGCCACATGATGAATTTCGGCGACGGCCCCCCGGTGCAGCGCACCTGTGCCGCAGCGGACCGCACGGGGCACGCCATGCTCCACACGCTTTATGGCCAGAGCCTGCGCTATTCCTCCGAGTTCTTCATCGAATATTTCGCGCTTGACCTCATCATGGAAAACGGCGCCTGCCGCGGTGTCGTCGCCATGAACATGGAAGACGGCTCGATCCACCGCTTCCGCGCGCATGAGACGATCCTGGCCACGGGCGGCTATGGCCGCGCCTATTTCTCCGCCACCTCCGCCCACACCTGCACGGGCGACGGCAATGCCATGGTGCTGCGGGCGGGGCTTCCCTGCCAGGACATGGAGTTCGTGCAGTTCCACCCCACCGGCATTTATGGTGCGGGCTGCCTCATCACCGAGGGCGCGCGCGGCGAAGGCGGCTATCTCACCAATTCCCAAGGCGAGCGTTTCATGGAGCGCTATGCGCCTTCCGCCAAGGACCTCGCCTCGCGTGACGTCGTCTCGCGCTCGATGACCATCGAGATCCGCGAGGGGCGTGGCGTGGGCGAGCACAAGGACCACATTCACCTGCATCTCGAGCACCTTGACCCAAAGGTGCTGCATGAGCGGCTTCCGGGCATTTCGGAATCCGCCAAGATCTTCGCAGGCGTCGACGTGACGCGGGAACCGATCCCGATCCTGCCGACGGTCCACTACAATATGGGCGGCATTCCCACCAATTATCACGGCGAGGTTCTGGCCGGAGACGGCATGAACCCGGAGAAGACCGTGCCCGGCCTTATGGCCGTGGGCGAGGCTGCCTGCGTGTCCGTTCACGGCGCCAACCGGCTTGGCTCAAATTCGCTGATCGACCTCGTCGTCTTCGGCCGCGCGGCGGCGCTGCGATGCGTGGAATTGGTGAAGCCCAATGCTCCGCATGCTGATCTTCCAGCTGATGCGGGCGAAATGTCCGTGGCGCGGCTCGACCATTACCGCTTCGCCAATGGCGCCATTCCCACCGCGGAGCTTCGCCTGCGCATGCAGAAAATCATGCAGGAAGATGCCGCAGTGTTCCGCACCGGCGAGACGCTGTCCCAGGGTGTGAAGCGCCTTGGCGAAGTCTGGCAGGCGATGAATGACATTCGCGTTTCCGATCACTCACTGGTGTGGAACAGCGATCTGATCGAGACGCTTGAGTTCGAAAACCTCATCCTGCAGGCGGCGGTCACAGTCGTCAGCGCCGAAGCCCGCCAGGAAAGCCGCGGGGCGCACGCACGCGAGGATTTCCCCGCGCGGGACGACGCCAACTGGATGAAGCATTCCCTCGCCTGGGCCGACGGCACCAAGAAGACCGTGACGCTGGGCTACCGCCCAGTGCATGATTACACCATGTCGAGCGACATCGACTACATCAAGCCGAAGGCGCGGGTTTATTGAGAATGCTGGACCTCGCGCGCCGCACCACCCCCTCACCCTGCCCTCTCTCCCACATATGTGGGGGAGAGGAATGTGCTTCGATGAACTGAGCTGGAAAGTCACATGGCCGAATTCACACTTCCCAAGAACTCCAAGGTCCGTGAGGGCAAGACCTGGCCCAAGCCTGCGGGCAAGCGGCTGAAGGATTTCAGGATCTATCGCTGGAATCCGGATGATGGCGAGAACCCGCGTATCGACACGTTCTCCGTCGACATGGACAAGTGCGGCCCGATGGTGCTGGACGCGCTGATCAAGATCAAGAACGAGCAGGATGCGACGCTGACCTTCAGGCGTTCCTGCCGCGAGGGGATCTGCGGCTCCTGTGCCATGAACATTGACGGGACCAACACGCTCGCCTGCCTCAAATCCTGCGATGAGGTGAAGGGCGATGTGAAGATCTATCCGCTGCCGCACATGCCGGTGATCAAGGATCTGGTGCCGGACCTCACGCGCTTCTATGCCCAGCACCGCGCCATCGAACCCTGGCTCAAGACGGTGACGCCCGAGCCCCAGACCGAGTGGAAGCAATATCCCGAAGACCGCAAGAAACTCGACGGGCTCTACGAGTGCATTCTCTGCGCCTGCTGCTCCACCTCATGCCCGTCCTACTGGTGGAATGGTGACCGCTATTTTGGGCCCGCGGCACTTCTCCAGGCCTATCGCTGGCTGATCGATTCGCGCGATGAGGGCACGGGCGAGCGGCTCGATACGCTCGAGGATCCGTTCCGGCTCTACCGCTGCCACACCATCATGAACTGCGCCAAGACCTGCCCCAAGGGCCTGAACCCGGCAAAGGCCATCGCCGAGATCAAGAAGATGATGGTGGAACGCCGCGTCTGAGGTTCACGTCCACCCTTGGTTCAACTGGTGCTGCAGCGCAAAAGCGATTATAGCGGGCGGCATCCCATTCCCAGCAAGAGGCCCCGATGTCCCTCGACAGCTTCAAGTGCCGCAAGACCCTCAAGGTCGGCGCCAAGACCTATACGTATTTCAGCCTGAAGGCCGCGGAGAAGAACGGCCTCAAGGGCATTTCGCGGCTTCCCTATTCGCTGAAGGTGCTGCTCGAAAACCTGCTGCGCCATGAGGATGGCCGGTCCGTCACCAAGGCGGACATCGAAGGCATTGCCAAGTGGGTGAAGAACCGCGGCAAGGACGAGCGTGAAATCGCCTTCCGCCCGGCCCGCGTGCTGATGCAGGACTTCACCGGCGTTCCGGCTGTGGTCGACCTGGCCGCCATGCGCGATGCGATGAAAGGGCTCGGCAAGGACCCGAAGAAGATCAATCCGCTGGCGCCTGTGGACCTCGTCATCGACCATTCGGTGATGGTGGACTACTTCGCCAACTCCAAGGCGTTCAAGCAGAACGTGAACCTCGAGTATGACCGCAATGGCGAGCGCTACACCTTCCTGAAATGGGGGCAGGGCGCATTCGACAATTTCCGCGTGGTGCCCCCCGGCACCGGCATCTGCCACCAGGTGAACCTGGAATATCTCGCCAAGACTGTGTGGACCAAGACCGAGAAGGTGAAGGGCAAGGCCGTGACCTATGCCTATCCCGACACGCTGGTGGGCACGGATTCCCACACCACCATGGTGAACGGGCTTGCGGTTCTGGGCTGGGGCGTTGGCGGCATCGAGGCCGAGGCCGCGATGCTGGGCCAGCCCATTTCCATGCTGATCCCTGAAGTGATCGGCTTCCGCCTCGATGGCGCGCTGCCCGAAGGCACGACGGCCACCGACCTCGTTCTCACCGTGACGCAGATGCTGCGCAAGAAGGGTGTGGTCGGCAAATTCGTGGAATTCTATGGGCCGGGCCTCAGCACACTCTCGCTCGAAGACATGGCGACGATTGCCAATATGGCGCCCGAATATGGCGCAACCTGTGGCTTCTTCCCGGTGAATGCCGAAACGATCGGATACCTCAAAGGCACGGCACGCGCATCAGCACAGGTGGCGCTTGTGGAGAAATATGCCAAGGCGCAGGACATGTTCTGGACGCCCAAGGCGGAAGAGCCGGTGTTCTCGGATACGCTCGCGCTTGACCTCGCCACCGTCGTTCCGTCACTCGCGGGCCCCAAGCGCCCGCAGGACAGGGTCGAGCTCAGCAATGCCGCCACGGGCTTCGCCAAGGTGATGGCGGATGAATTCAAGAAGGCCGATGAACTTTCGAAGCGCTTCAAGGTTGAGGCGGCGAATTTCGACCTGGGCCACGGCGATGTGGTGATCGCGGCGATCACCTCCTGCACCAACACCTCGAACCCGAGCGTGATGATCGGTGCGGGCTTGCTCGCCCGCAATGCGGTGAAGGCCGGCATCACCTCCAAGCCCTGGGTCAAAACCTCGCTTGCGCCCGGCTCTCAGGTCGTCACCGAATATCTCGACAGCTCCGGCCTGCAGAAGGACCTGGACAAGATCGGCTTCAACCTGGTGGGTTATGGCTGCACCACCTGCATCGGCAATTCGGGCCCGCTGCCGGAGAATATCTCGGATACGGTCCGCAAGAACGATCTCGTGGCCGCTGCCGTCCTTTCTGGCAACCGCAATTTCGAAGGCCGCGTGAACCCGGATGTGCGGGCGAATTATCTCGCCTCGCCGCCGCTCGTCGTCGCCTATGCGCTGGCAGGCTCGCTGAACGTGGACCTGACGCGCGATCCGCTGGGCCATGACAAGAAGGGCAAGCCCGTCTACCTCAAGGACATCTGGCCCACGGCCAAGGACATCGCCGCGGTTGTGCGGAAGAACGTGACCCGCAAGGCCTATGCCTCGCGCTACAAGGACGTGTTCAAGGGCGATGCGCATTGGCGCAAGATCAATGTCACCAAGGGCATGAATTACAGCTGGGACCAGAGCAGCACCTATGTGGCGAACCCGCCTTATTTCGAGGGGCTGACGATGACGCCGGCACCGGTGAAGGACATTGCCGGCGCGCGTGTGCTGGGTCTCTTCCTCGACTCGATCACCACGGATCACATCTCGCCCGCCGGTGACATCAAGGCGGCCTCTCCCGCTGGCCGCTATCTCAATTCGCGCGGCGTGGAGAAGATCGACTTCAACTCCTATGGCGCGCGCCGCGGCCACCATGAAGTGATGATGCGCGGCACCTTCGCCAACATCCGCATCAAGAACCAGATGGTGCCGGGTGTTGAAGGTGGTGTTACCAAGCATTACCCGGGCGGCGAGACCATGCCGATCTATGATGCCGCGATGAAATATGCCGAAGAGGGCGTGCCCCTCGTCATTTTCGCGGGCAAGGAATATGGCACAGGCTCCTCGCGCGACTGGGCGGCGAAGGGTACGAAGCTTCTGGGCGTGCGCGCCGTGATTGCACAGAGCTTCGAGCGCATCCACCGTTCCAATCTGATCGGCATGGGGGTGATCCCGCTGCAGTTCCGCGAAGGCGAAGGCTGGCAGACGCTGGGCCTCATGGGTGACGAGACCGTCACTATAAACGGGCTGGCCAATGGCCTGAAGCCCCGCGCTGCACTGACGGTTGAAATCACCCGCGCAGATGGCACGAAGCTGGACATTCAGGTGCTTTGCCGCATCGATACGCTGGATGAGCTCGATTATTACAAGAACGGTGGCATCATGCCCTATGTGCTGAGGAACCTCGCGAAGTCTGCGTAGGGCATTCCGCCAAACGCATTCGTGAAGACTATTCCACGGCTCGTGAGTGGTGCTCGCGAGCCGTTTCAGTCATAAACGTTGCATGTATGCCTTCGCCGCCATCACCCGACGCCGCTGCCTCGCTCTTGGCGCTGGTGCAGGTGCGGCTGCTCTCGCGCCCGCGGCCTGGGCCTCTGCGCCGATTGACGTAGTGGTGGAATTGTTCTCGAGCCAGGGCTGCAACTCCTGCCCGCCGGGTGATAAGCTGCTGACGGAGCTGCGTGACAGGCCGGGGGTGCTGGCGCTGACCTTCCATGTCGATTACTGGGACTACCTCGGCTGGAAGGATACGCTCGGCAGCGCCGAGTTCTCCCAGCGGCAGTATGATTACGCCAAGGCGCGCGGCGACATGGATGTGTTCACCCCGCAGATGATCGTCAATGGCGAGAAGCAGATGGTGGGGAGCCAGCGCTCTGAGGTCTTCGCCGTGCTGGCGCAATCCCGGAAGCCCGCCTGGCCCGTCTCCGTGGAGATGAGCGACAATGGCAAGGAGATTGTCATTGCGCTCGGTGCCGCTGCCGAAGGCGGTGATGCGACCCTGTGGGTTATGCCGGTTCTCGACAACACCACGGTGAAGATCGAGAAGGGCGAAATGGCGGGCCGCACCATTTCCTACAGCAATGTGGTGCGCAAGCTCATACCGGCGGCGATGTGGACGGGCGCTGCAACCACGGTGTCCCTTCCCAAGGATGGCGTGCTGACGCCTGATTCCACGGGCTGCGTGGCGTTGCTGCAACAGGGCAAGGTTGGGCCGGTTTTGGGCTGCGCTTCCTGGGGCCGCGTCACAAGCTGAAGACGGGGCCTCGTGAAGGCCCCCTCTCCGGCCCTTGCATCACGCCGCGCGCAGCATCAATTCGCCGATCACCGCGCTATAGTCCCTGATTGCGAGGGAAGGCTTGATGGCTGTTGCCAGCAGGCCCTCGAATGCGGGCCCGGGCATTGCCTTCTGCAATTTGGACAAGAGCTCCACGCGCTCTTCGTGGTTCAGGGCAGGTGCCATCAGCATCATCACCGCTGCCAGTTTCTGCGGCGGCGCAGCGGCGACGATGCGGGATTCGATCGCCATCAGCTCCTGGTCGGTGAAGGCTTCATGCAAGGCGGCCAGCAGTTCGGTTTCTTCCACATGCATGTGTTCGAGGTCGTGCGCCGCGAAGACGGCATAGCGCTTGTACAGGCGGCGGCCGGCGAGCTCGCGCCCGGCCATGGGTGCCTGTTCGACCTTCAGGATCAGCTCTTCCAGGTCCACGAAGCTCGCCTCATGGCCTTCATGATCTTCAGCAGCATGTGACGCGGCGCCGGGGAGGCGTTCTTCGAGGGCTGCGTGGATCTCCCGGTTCTCGCCTTCAAGGTGGCCGCGGGCGACGGCCAGCAGGTTCCGCAGATCCGCCATCACGGCTTTGGTTCTTGCAGCATCGCGATAATCGAGGGCGCTCAGTGCGGGCAACATCCGGCAATGGCCCAGCCGAAGCGCCTTGTGAATGGCGTGATAGAAATTGTAGCGCGTTTCGTCCGGGATATAATTCGACGTCATCCGTGTCTCCAGTGAATCGTGGCGTTCAGTGGGAGCTGGGTAATCTGCGCCAGATCAAAATGTCGTGATTTGAATCACAGACACATGCAAATGAAACAAAAGTTTCAGGCTGCCGCAGAGCTGGCCGACGTCATAATCGGCTGCACGGTCGTCTCCATCAGCTCCGCGAACAGCGAAGGCCCCACATCGGCCTCGAGCTGAGACAGAAGCGTTCGCAGTTCGGCGGTGGTGAGTGCGGGCAGCATCAGCCGCATCAGCGTATCCAGCTGTTCAGGTGACAGGTTCTGGAAAATGCAGGATTCCATGAGCCGCAGCGCCTCATCGGAGAGCACATGCTGCAGGCAGGTGAGCAGGGCCGTCTCCTCATTGTTCATGCGCGCCAGATCCGCGGCGGCAAAGAGCGCATAGCAGCGATAGATGGTGCGTCCGGCATGATTGCGGCGCTGCGCCGTCGCCACCTTCATGGCGCGCATCAGCGAGTCCAGTTCGGCCAGTGCCGCAAGGTGGCTGATATGGTCCTGGCAGGTGCTGGCGGCCACTTCCGGGCGGCAGGAGGCAAGGGCAGGGGCGAGGGCCACTTGCTCGGCTGCAATCGCCGCGCGGCTCAGCTCACACAGCTGGCCCAGTTTCAGCAGCTGCTTCCCGGCCAGTTCCTCATGATTGTAATCCTCGGTGCCCAGGCCTGACAGCATGCGGCAATGGCCGAAACGCAATGCCTTGTGGAGAAAGAAGAAGGGATTGTAGCGGCTCTCGTCGGGCATGCACTTGGTGAGCCGGGGATAGGACAAGATGAATTCTCCAAAGGGGTCTGGCGCTGTCCAATTCCGCCCAGATGACCATGGAGAACGAAAAAAGGATGTGATCGAAATCACATCCTTCTGGGAAATCCACCGGAGAAACGAAGAAACTCAGGCCGCCTGCTTGATCAGGCCGCGGTTTATGAGGCTTTCCGCGATCTGCACGGCGTTGAGGGCCGCGCCCTTCCGCAGATTGTCCGACACGATCCAGAGGTTGAGGCCATTGTCGATCGTGGCATCCTCGCGGATTCGCGAGATGTAGGTTGCAAAGTCGCCCACGCATTCGACGGGCGTGATGTAGCCGCCATCCTCGCGCTTGTCGACGACGAGGCAGCCCGGCGCCTCACGCAGGATCTCGCGCGCTTCTTCCGCCGAGATCGGCGTCTCGAACTCGATGTTCACGGCTTCCGAATGGCCGACGAAGACGGGTACGCGCACGCAAGTGGCGGTGAGCTTGATCTTCGGGTCGAGGATCTTCTTGGTCTCGACCGTCATCTTCCACTCTTCCTTCGTGTCACCTGAATCCATGAACACGTCGATGTGGGGGATGACGTTGAAGGCAATCTGCTTGGTGAACTTCCGGGGTGTGGGTGAATCAGTGACGAAGATGCCCTTGGTTTGGTTCCACAATTCGTCGAGGCCTTCCTTGCCGGCGCCCGAGACCGACTGGTAGGTGGAGACGACCACGCGCTTGATCTTGGCCACGTCATGCAGGGGCTTCAGCACCACCACGAGCTGTGCCGTGGAGCAGTTGGGATTGGCGATGATGTTGCGGCGCTTGGGGCGCGCCATATATTCGACGAGGGCGCCCGCATTCACCTCAGGCACGATGAGCGGCACTTCCTGGTCATACCGCCAGCAGGAGGAATTATCGATCACGATCGCACCCGTGGCGCCGATCTTCGGAGACCATTCCTTGGACACCGCCGAGCCCGCCGACATCAGGCAGAAATCGACCTTGCTGAAATCGAACTGTTCCAGGTCCTGGCACTTCAGCACCCGGTCCCCGAAGGAGACCTCAACGCCCATCGACTTGCGCGAGGCAATGGCGTGGACCTCATCCACCGGGAACTGCCGCTCCTCGAGGATCGACAGCATTTCGCGCCCCACATTGCCCGTGGCGCCGACGACTGCAACCTTGTAACCCATGTTCTCTCTCCTAAGGCCGTCCTGCCCGTCCCCCGTGAGCCATGATGGCTCCGCTGCCGGGCAAAGAGGGTTTCAGCCTTCCACCCCCGCGGGGGAAGGCCGGGGGAGAAGGCTCACGCCGTTTTGGTGGTTTTTGTGTGTTTCACGGCCACGGCCAAGCCCGCGCGGCCCGCAATCGCGGCGCGCCTCAATCCATAGCTGGCGGCAAAAAGGGCCATGACCTGCCTGTTCGTGAACGCGCGATGTCTAGCCACCACGCTCCCTCAAGTCAACCGCCCAGAAAAAGGGTTGTGAGCCGCCTATCTCTCGGCTATCTACCCCCCGCGATCATCAGGCACGCCCTGAATGCGGAGAGGTGGCAGAGTGGTCGATCGCGCCGCACTCGAAATGCGGAGTACGGGTGACCGTACCGGGGGTTCGAATCCCTCCCTCTCCGCCATTTTATAAACCTAAGCTATTGAATTTGTGATGAAATGGCAGTGGCGAGCGAGTTGTGTCCTATCGATTGCCCTACCGGATTGATGATGAACATTAAGTCTTGCCTTCGCTAGAGTCATTGAAACTGCGAGTTTGGACAAATGGCTGAATCGACCGAGACTTCCGAAAGCTCACATCTTCAGTTTCACTACATAAAGAGCAATTTCTTTAGGATGGTTTCATCGGCAGAATTACACCTTTAGGGCTACTGCATTTCGCTTCGTATTCGGAGAGGCCAGCAATTCCTCAGGTCGCTATTCTACAGTATTTCTGTAAATTCCATCTCGCCTACACCGGCTCACATAGAGGGTCGTGCAGGAGTTGTTAGAGATCTCGACGTTGATAGACTCTTGAATAGGACCGCTGCCGCTGGTCTGCGTGATTGTCACGGCTTCCTGCTGACCGTCACTTGCTTGCATTTTCCGCCGTCACGCTGGCCTAGATTTCCCGGAGCAGCTTTCGCTTCCCTTGCTGATTATTATTCGGCCCTAAAATAGTTTCAGGCGTTCACACGCTTGTGTGCATTTCTTTTCTGACGTGAGACCGATTTGATCGTGTGTCTGAAAGACACCTTAAGCTGTTGTCTTAAAACAAAATAATTATGACGATGGCGTCACTCGGCTTGTTTCGACTTTCCGATAAGAACTACTAAATTCAAGTCATCGGGAACGCCATGTAACCGTTCCAGAAAATAAATAACTGACCCGAATTCAATTAACTGAAATGGATATACATCATGAAAAAGATCGCTTTCGCTTTCCTTGCACTGACTGCTCTTTCGTCAACTGCCTTTGCATCCGGCCGTGATGCGGCCGGCCCGCTTGGAAGCGTCGATATGCCGTCCGTTGAATTGGCGGTTTCAAGCAGTGCTACGTCGAACGTTGCGATGAACGAAGATTCGTCTCGCCCGCTTACGCGTTACGAGCGTGATTCGAAGTTGGCGAGCCAAAGCGCGAGCTGACGATCACACTCTATTGCAAACTCTACCGTAACTGAGTTGGGTGGTCGGGAGTTTTCCCGACCACTCGCTTAGGCTTCAGGCCGTCGCACGATGACCAGGGGAGATCCGTCCGGATTGGTCTTGCCAACAATGACGCGGTGAATTGCGACGTCGTCGAGGTCGGCGGGCAACGCCGCATCCGGGCCGATTTGGTGGATCGTGAATAGTCCGAACCCGGCGCATAGGCATGGATGCGATTGGCGCGTTCCTGATCGGAACTCTGCTTGATAAGCTATATGGCCACAAGTCGCCCGATTTGACCATAGGTTGTCAAATCGCGATTGTATTCACTGTTACCCTCCGCACAATCGAAAACCATCGAGGTGCCGGAATGACTATGCCCAATTGGGGCATCCGCAACAGGATATGGCGTTTACTGCCTTGCTTGTCCTTGGCTTCGACCTTGGCGAGCGGCGCGGCATTTGCTGTCGAGGGTGGATCAGGCGCATATCTCCTTGGCTCCCGCGACATCTATGCCGGCATCGTGCCAATGCCTGGCCTCTACCTCGGCAATGACGTCATCTACATCAATGGCAAACTCGATGGCTTGTCGGTCGGTGGTGCAATCGCGACCGATGTGGAATTGACAGCCATCGTCGACAAGATTGCCCTCACCTATTCAACAGGTGCGAAGCTGTTCGGCGGGCGGTTTGCATTCAGTGCCCAGCTTCCGATCGTGTCCATCCATGGAAATTTCGATCTTGTCTCGCCGATCTCCGGGCTGGGCCTTTCTGACAGCCAGTTCGGCCTGGGCGATCTCACGCTTATCCCCATGCTCGGCTATGACGACGGCCACATGCACTACAATCTCTCGCTGCCGGTCTTTGTCCCGACAGGCCAGTATTCCGATGCCACTGCGAGCAAGGGGCCGCCCATCGAGGTTGATATTCTGAGCCTCAGCAAGAACAAGTTCGGCGTCGACCCGACTATCGGGGTCACGTACCTCAACCCGGACAATGGCTTCGAACTGTCCGGGGCGCTGGGCGTCACCATCAGCACACTCAACACGGCCACTGACTATCAGACGGCACCTGAACTGCATTTCGAGGCCACTGCCGCTCAGCATCTGCCCAACGGCTTTGTGCTGGCTGCCACCGGATATGCCTATCAGCAGCTCGGCAATGACAGTGGCGACGGCGCGGAGAACCTCCAGAAGGTCCTTGAGGCTGACAGTCTCCAGGCGCGGGTGTTCGGTATCGGGCCGCTCATCGGCTACAGCACCAAGATCGGTGACACCAGCCTGTCCATGAAACTCAAATACATCCATGAACTGGGTGCCAAGCGCCGCGTCGAGGGCGACGTGATCTGGGGCAATGTGACAATCGGTCTCTAAGTCAACCCGTCAGCAGCGTCAGAAGGCAATGGAGCGGTCAATGAAGTTTGCACTCCCGGATTTGCACCGCCTTGGGGCGTCGAAGGCCTCATGGTTCCTGAGCTTCGCGCTGATCGCATCGCTCGCTCCTGACAATCCTGTGTGGGCGGCGGACGACGGTTCCATTTTGCCGTTCCCGCCAGCCCCCTCTGCCAGCATCGCCGGCCCAACGCTGAAGGAGTCGACGCACCAGCGCCGTGTCGAGGTGAAGCACCTGCCGCCGGGCGCACCCAACATCCTTATCGTCCTTATGGATGACGTCGGATACGGCGTGGCCGACACCTTCGGCGGATTTGTTCACACGCCCACGCTCAGCAAGCTGGCAGGCCAGGGCATTTCCTACAACACGTTCAACACCACGGCCATCTGCTCGCCGACCCGCGCTGCCCTGCTGACAGGGCGCAACCAGCACCGCGTCGGCTCGGGCACGATTGCCGAGCGTGCGGTTGACTGGGACGGTTATGTGGGGGTCATCCCCAAGACCTCGGCCACCGTGGCGGAGGTGCTGAAGGACTATGGCTACAGCACCGCGGCCTTCGGCAAGTGGCACAACACCCCCGCCACCGAAACAACGGCGATGGGCCCGTTTGACCGCTGGCCGACGGGATATGGCTTTGAATATTTCTACGGCTTCCTGGCTGGTGAAACCTCGCAGTGGGAACCGCGGCTCGTCGAGAACACCAACACCATCGAGCCGCCGCATGATCCCCAGTATCACCTGACCACGGATCTTGCCGACCGCGCCATCACCTGGCTGCACAAGCACCGGGCCTATGCGCCGGACAAGCCATTCCTGATGTACTGGGCGCCTGGCGCGTCGCACGGGCCCCACCACATTTTTGCGGAATGGGCAGACAAGTATAAGGGCAAGTTCGACCAAGGCTGGGATGCCCTGCGCGAAGAGGTCTTCGCCCGCCAGAAGTCCCTGGGCTGGACTCCCGCCGGCACCAAACTGACGCCCCGCCCCGATACGCTGGCGAGTTGGGACAGCATCCCGCAGAGCGAGCGGCCATTCCAGGAGCGGCTGATGGAGGTCTTCGCCGGGTTCACCGAACATGCTGATTTCGAGGCCGGCCGCATCATCGATGAACTCGAGAAAATGGGTCTGCGGGACAACACGCTGATCTTCTACGTGTTCGGCGACAACGGTTCGAGTGCCGAAGGGCAGGCTGGCTCGATCAGCGAGCTGCTGGCCCAGAATGGCATTCCCAACACCGTCGACCAGCAAATGGCCGCCATGAACAGGCTCGGCGGCATCAAGGAGCTGGGCGGCCCCAAGATGGACAACATGTATCATGCCGGATGGGCATGGGCGGGCTCGACGCCTTTCCAGGCGACGAAGCTCGTGGCCGCCTATTTCGGCGGCACCCGCAATCCGCTGGTCATTTCGTGGCCTGCCAAAATCACGCCTGACAAGCAACCGCGCACGCAGTTCCACCATGTCAATGACATCGCTCCGACGATTTATGAGGTGCTGGGCATTACGCCGCCAAAGGACGTGAACGGCCAGCCACAGGATCCCATCGACGGCGTCAGCATGGAATACAGCTTCAACGACGCTGGCGCCAAGGACAGCAAGACCGAACAGTACTTCGAGAACAGCGGCAGCCGCGCGCTCTACAAGGATGGCTGGATAGCCTCGGCCTTCGGTCCCTTCATCCCGTGGCAGGCGTCACTGCCGTTCAATACCAAGTGGGATCCTGACACGGATGCGTGGAGCCTTTACGACCTGTCGAAGGACTTCTCGCAGTCAACGGACCTTTCTGCTGTCGATCCGGACCGGCTCGCGGCGATGAAGGCGCGCTTCCTCGAAGTCGCCAGGGACAACAAGGTGTTTCCCATCGGGGCAGGCAACTGGTTGCGGCAGCACCCGGAAGATCGCGTCAAGACGCCTTATACCAGCTGGAACTTCGATGCGACCACCACGCGCATGCCGGAGTTCACGGCTCCGGGCCTCGGCCGAGAAACCAACCACGTGACCATCGACGCGGAGTTTGGCGACGAAGCGTCGGGTGTTCTCTACGCGCTCGGCGGGGCTTCAGGAGGGCTGACCCTCTACATGGACAAGGGAACGCTCGTTTACGACTACAACATGATGATCATCGAGAACTACGAGGCGCGCTCTGCCACCAAAATTCCAGCCGGCAAGCACCGCATAGAGGTGGCGACGAAGTTCCAGTCACCGAAGCCGCTGTCTCCGGCCCATGTGACCATCTCGGTGGATGGCAAGGAGGTTGCCAAGGTCACTGTCGGACGCACCGTTCCCGCAGCCTTCACGGCGTCGGAAACGTTCGATGTTGGCGTGGATCTCGGCTCACCGGTAGCCTTGGCCTACGATGACCAGCGACCGTTCAAGTTCGACGGCAAGATCGAATCTGTCCACGTGGAACTGAAATAGCAAACCAATGCCTGCACAGCAGATAGGGGCGAACATGACACAGAAACATTTCGACTTGTCCGCATGTCGGATTGTCCGCCAGTTCAGGACCGGGGTCACCGCCATTGCGATCGCATGTTCGGCACTGACCAGTGCAGCAAGTGGAGCTCTCGCCCAATCGGCCTCTCCGGGCGCATCGGCAGCCTCCGTCGACGGGTCCATACTTCCCTTTCCCCCGACACCATCCGCCTCGACGCCAGGGCTGACGATCCAGGATTCCATCTACAAGAAGCGCGTCGAGCCGAAGCGTCTCGCTGCCGATGCGCCGAACATCCTGATCATCTTGATGGATGACGTGGGCCCCGGCACGCCGTCGACTTATGGTGGAGAGATCAACACCCCAACCCTCGACCGCGTCTCGAAGATGGGCGTTTCGTTCAGCCGGTTCCACTCGACTGCCATGTGCTCACCGACGCGCGCGGCACTCCTCACCGGGCGGAACCATACCTTTGTCGGCAATGGACAGATCGCGGCGCTGGCAAATGACTTCGACGGCTTCAGCGGCATCATCCCGAAATCCTCGGCCACCATCGCCGAAGTGCTGAAGAACTATGGCTACAACACGGGCGCCTGGGGCAAGTGGCACAACACGCCCGAGGAGCAGATTACTTCCAAGGGGCCCTTCGAATACTGGCCGACCGGCTATGGCTTCGAATATTTCTACGGCTTCCTGGCTGGCGAGGCTTCGCAGTATGAGCCGACGCTGACCCGCAACACCACCATGGTGACCGGAGAGCGGCCCAAGGGCTATCATTTCAGCAATGACATCGCCGAGGATGCCATCCACTGGCTGCGCGAGCAGAAGGCCTATGCACCCGACAAACCGTTCTTCATGTACTGGGCGCCGGGTGCATCGCATGGGCCGCACCAGGTCATGAAGGAATGGGCCGACAAGTACAAAGGCAAGTTCGATGACGGCTGGGACAAGTATCGCGAGCGCACCTTCGCCCGAGCGAAGGCCCTGGGCTGGATTCCGCAGGATGCCGAACTGACGCCGCGCCCAGCCTCGATGGCGTCATGGGACTCGATCCCCGAGGCCGAGAAGCCGTTCCAGCGCCGCCTCATGGAGGTCTTCGCCGGATTCACCGAACATGCCGACTACAACGCCGGGCGCGTCATCGACGAGATCGAGAAGCAGGGCAAGCTCGACAACACGCTGATCTTCTACATCTGGGGTGACAACGGCTCGTCATCCGAGGGCCTCAACGGCACCATCAGCGAGCAGCTGGCGCAGAATGGCATCCCCACCACGATTTCCCAGCACATCACGGCGCTGGACGAGCTGGGCGGCCTCGATGCCCTTGGCGGCCCCAAGACCGACAACATGTATCACGCCGGATGGGCCTGGGCCGGCAGCACGCCCTATCAGGGCACGAAGCTCATGGGCTCCTACTTCGGCGGCACGCGGCAGCCCCTGGCGGTCTCCTGGCCTGCGCACATCAAGGCCGATCCGCTGGCCCGGCCGCAGTTCCATCACGTGGTGGACATCGTGCCGACCATCTATGAACTGGCGCACATCACGCCGCCGCATGTCGTCAATGGCATCGAGCAGGATCCGATTGCCGGCATCAGCATGACCTATGCGATGGATGACGCGAAGGCGCCCGGCATGCGCCACACCCAGTTCTTCGACATCATGGCCAGCCGCGGCATTTATCACGACGGCTGGTTCGCCAGCGCGCCGGGCCCGCGCGAGCCCTGGGTGAGCGGTTTGCCGAAGGGGATCAAGTCATGGTCGCCGCTGACCGACAAGTGGGAGCTCTACAACATCGACAAGGACTGGAGCGAGGCCCACGACCTTGCGGCATCGAACCCTGAGAAGCTTGCGGAGATGAAGGACCTCTTCCTGGTCGAGTCGACCAAGAACAAGAACCTGCCGATCGGCGGCGGCCTGTGGTCCACCGCGATGTTCCATCCGGAAGATGCCCCGGCCTCAGCCCTTACCGAATGGACCTTCGACAATCCGCTGACCGGCATGCCGGAGTCAGCCGCACCGAAACTCGGCAAGAACAGCAGCCTCGTGACCATGGACCTCAACGTACCGGAGAATGCCAATGGAGTGCTGTATGCGCTCGCCGGCTTCTCCGGTGGTGTTACTTGCTACGTGAAGGACGGAGTCCTGAACTACGAGTTCAACCTGTTTGAAGTGCAGCGTACGAAAATCCGGTCCAAGGCGCAGTTGCCTGAGGGCAAGGTCCAGGTGGAAGTCGAATCGAAGCTGGTGGACAAGATCGGCGGACCGATGGACATCACACTGAGGGTGAACGGCGAGGTGGTGGGGCAGGGCCGCGTTCCGGCCGCAATGTCCCTGCATTTCACCTCCAACGCCACCTTCGACATTGGCGAGGACCTGGATTCGCCAGTCTCGCTCGAATACTACGATCAAGCGCCATTTCCCTTCAACGGCACGATTGGGAAGACGAGCATCAGCTATCTCAAATAGTGTTCGCGACGACCGCTCGGCCCGACGGGAGTTATTAATTCCATCCCGCAGGGACCGGCAAACTGCCAAGCCGCTGATCTTGTGACGTGGTCTTTCTCACCCCTGCTCCACCCCGCCGAAAACGGCAAAACCTCATCAGGACGGGCGGGTTTGGATTCATCACTTGCAAGGGGGCAAACCCATCGGACACCTCGTCCGTTTAAAAGTGCAGGCTGCGTTGGCTCTCGAATACCCGCCCGGCACCGGTCACCGGGTCGGTGAAAGCGATGCGCTGCGCCAGCAGTTGCAAGACTTGGCTGAAGTCTTCCGGCGCATCCGGTGTGCGCAGCAGCTCGGGGTAGAGCAAGTCACCCTCCAGGGCTAAGCCCAGTGACAGCATGTGCACCCGCAGCTGGTGGCGTTTGCCACTGACCGGCTCCAACTGGTACAGTGCGCGAGAGCCATCGGTGCGCAGCAGGCTGATGCGGGTTTCGCTGTTGGCATCACCCGGCACTTCTTGCATCCGAAAAAAGGGCTCGCCCGCTACCAGGCGGCTGGTGTGGGTGCGGGGCCATGTCAGCTCAGCGCGAAAGGGGGCGATGGCGTGGTAGGTCTTGTGGATGAGCTGCTGGCGAAACAGGGCATGGTAGGCGTCCCGGTTAGCCGGGCGTTTGCTCAGCAACACCAGGCCCGCGGTTTCGCGGTCGATGCGGTGCAAGGGCACCAGATCGTCACAACCCGTCAGATTCCTCAGTTGCACGTGCAAACTCTGCTGCACATACTGCCCCGCAGCTGTGACGGGCATGAAATGGGGTTTGTCGGAGACCAAGAGATGGTCGTCTTCGAACAGGATGCGGGCCTGCTCCGGCAGCTGCGGTTCGTCCTCAATGTGGCGGTAGTAAAACACGCGCATGTGCGGCGTGTAGGGCTGCGTGAGCAGCACGGGTTGACCTTCCGCGTTCAGCACCGATTGGCTGCGCAGACGCGCGGTCCATGCCTCGCGCGAGATGTTGGGCATGCGCTCGACCAAGAAGTCCAGCACCGTGGGCCAGGGGCCAGCGGGAAGGGTCACGCAACTGGGGCCCACGCCGTGGCGTGTGGGGATGTGCATCGCTCAGATCCTTTTGAACACCAGGCCACGGCTTTCAAACCTGGTGAGCGGACGGTCGTCGGGCTGGGGCGCGGTTTCGTCGTGATTGGAGACACTGCAGCGCAATAGAGACTCGCTGCCATTTTTACAATGCATCGCTGCCGGCCCGCCAGCATTTGATGTCGCCATGCGCCCTGAAGTTGGAGCGGCGGAACATGATGCGGCATGGAGCAAGGGGCCGGGGCGTGGTATGAGCGCGGCTCAGAGAGGGTGTCGCCATGGCCGAAACTGCACCTGATGCCAGCTACTGGAGCCAGGACGTTTCTGCACTGGCGCAGGCACTGGGAAGCGCCGTCACCGGTCTCACCTCTGATCGCGCGGCAGAGCAGCTCAAGGCGATCGGGCCCAATAGCGTCGAGGATGCGCAACGCTTAAGCGCAGTGCGGCTGCTGCTGCGCCAGTTCGAAAGTCCGCTGGTTCTGATCCTTGCCTTCGCTGCGGTCATTTCGCTTGGCCTCCGGCAATGGGTGGATGCGGGGATTGTGCTCGCGATCGTTCTCGGCAGTTCGTTTCTCAGCTTCTTTCAGGAATACCGGGCGTCGGCTGCCGTCGAAGAGCTGAAGAAGCGGCTGACCCTCACGGCGCGGGTGCTGCGCGACGGGGCTGAACAGGTGTTGCCGCTGAACGTGATCGTTCCGGGTGACGTCATTCTGCTTTCGGCAGGCAATTTGATCCCCGCGGATGGCGTCGTGATCGAGGCGCAGGACTTTCTCGTCAGCGAGGCCAGCATGACGGGCGAGTCCTTTCCGGTCGAGAAACGCTCGGGGACCGCCGCCCGCGATGCGCCTCTGGCCGGGCGGACGAACACAGTCTTTCTCGGCGCCTCAGTGCGCAGCGGCACGGCAAAGGTTCTGGTTGTCAGAACCGGCCGCCGGACTGAATTCGGCGCAATCGCCGCGCGGCTGCGGGCGCGTTCGCCTGAGACGGATTTCGAGCGCGGTGTGAGGCAGTTCGGTTACCTGCTGATCCGCGTGATGGTGGTCATCGTTCTGTTTGTGCTGACGGTAAACCTCCTTCTCGACCGCCCAATTGTCGAATCGCTGCTGTTCGCGGTGGCGCTCGCGGTGGGGTTGTCGCCCGAACTCCTGCCCGCCATCATCAGTGTCACACTGTCTGCGGGTGCCCGCGCCATGAGCAAGCGCGGCGTGATCGTGCGGCGCCTCGGTGCCATCGAGAATCTCGGCAGCATGAACATTCTTTGCACCGACAAAACCGGCACGCTGACCGAGGGCACCGTTGTTCTGAGCGAGGTGCTCGACACGGCAAACCGCCCGTCGGACGAGGTGCGCCGGCTCGCCTTCATCAATGCGGCCCTCGAAACCGGTGTTGCGAATCCTCTCGACGCCGCCATCGTCGAGGCAGGAAATCGCGCCGCATTGACGACCGGCGGACTGACCAAGATTGACGAAATCCCCTATGATTTCGTGCGCCGCCGCCTGACCATCGTGGTGGCGGAAAATGGAACGGTTGGTCAGCACCTGTTCGTGACCAAGGGCGCGTTCAAGAACATCCTCGAGATCTGCACCTCTGTCGACCGTGACGGCGTGGAGGCGCCGATCGATGAGACGGCACGCAGCCAACTCGAGGCGGCCTTCCAGTCCAAGAGCCTGCAAGGCTTTCGCGTTCTGGCACTTGCGACGCGCAGTGCGGCCGCGCGCCCCGATTACAACCGGGAAGACGAGCGGGACATGGTCTTTCGCGGCTTTCTGGTGTTCCTCGACCCACCAAAGCCCGAGGCCAGGAAGACAATTCAGGACCTCGCCCGGCTTGGCATCGCCATCAAGGTGATCAGCGGTGACAATCGCCATGTGACGGCCCACATGGCAGAGGCCGTCGGCCTTGACGCCAGCTCGATGCTGACGGGGGAGGATCTGGCGAAGCTCAAGGACGAGGCACTCTGGCATCTGGCGCCGCGCACCGATCTCTTTGTCGAGATCGACCCACAGCAGAAAGAGCGCATTGTGCGCGCCCTGCAACGAACCGGAAACGCGGTTGGCTATCTGGGTGACGGGATCAATGATGCCCCTGCGCTTCATGCCGCCGATGTGGGAATATCCGTCTCTGAAGCCGTGGATGTCGCGCGCGAGAGTGCAGACATCATTCTTCTCAGCCGCGATCTGGATGTGTTGCGCGAGGGCGTGCAGGATGGACGGCGCACTTTCGCAAACACGCTCAAATACATCTCGATCACCACCAGCGCCAATTTCGGAAACATGATCAGCATGGCGCTGGCGACACCGCTTCTGCCGTTCCTGCCGCTGGCCGCCAAGCAAATCCTGCTCAACAACTTCCTGTCGGATCTTCCGTCCATTGCGATTTCAAGCGACACTGTGGATCCGGAGCGGGTATCCAGCCCGCAGCGCTGGAGCATCAAGGACATCCAGCGATTCATGATCGTGTTCGGATTGATCAGCTCGGCCTTCGACATATTGACTTTCTGCGTTCTCCTTTACGTCTTCCATGCGGGTGAAGCCGTGTTCCAGACATCCTGGTTCATGATCTCTCTCCTGACCGAACTTGCGGTCGTGCTCGTGCTGCGCACACGGCACCCGGTATTCAGCAGCCAGCCCAGCAAATTGCTCCTGTGGTCGACGATCGCCGCTGCAGCCGCAACCTTTGCGATCCCGTTTCTCGGGCGAATGAGTTCGGCCTTCGGCTTCGTTCCGCTTTCGGCCCTGGAGCTGACGGCTGTGATCGGGATCGTCAGCGGATACATCGTGGCCACCGAAATCGCGAAACTGTGGTTCTTCCGGCGTGCCGTTACGTCTGCGTGAGCTGAAAGCAATAACGCCGCCCGCCCCGCAGTGAGCGGCTGACCGTCATAAATATCCTTGGAAGTGATGCTAGCCTGCTCTTCAGGGCAGTCGTGACAGTGCAAGTTTGCCGCCGTTGATGCAGATCAAGGACCCAGCGGCAATTCCACAGCACCTTCCGCTGCGACTCCGGCCTTTCGGCATCAAGGAGATATCAAGATGAGTGAATCGGTTTCCACGCCGAGCCGTCCCGCATCAGGGAGTGGCCGCGGCAAGCTCGGTCTGTTGCCTTTGATCGCTCTGGTCGTGGGCTCGATGATTGGCGGTGGCGTCTTTAGCCTTCCCCAGAACATGGCAAAAGGTGCTTCGGCGGGGCCCGTCATCATTGGCTGGCTGATCACCGGCATCGGCATGCTGGCGCTTGCTCTGGTCTATCAGCGGCTGTCCGTGCGCAAACCCAAGCTTGACGCTGGTCCCTATTCCTATGCGCGCGCCGGCTTTGGTGATTTTGTCGGCTTCAACAGCGCCTGGGGCTATTGGCTGAGCGCGTGGATCGGCAATGTGTCCTATGCCGTGCTCATTTTCGGTGCCTTGAGCTATTTCTACCCCGCCTTCGGGGCGGAGGGGAACAGCTTTCAGGCGATCGTGGGCGCTTCCATTCTTCTCTGGCTGATCCATGCGCTGATCTTGCTGGGTGTGCGGCAGGCAGCCATCATAAATGTTGTGACGACGATCGCGAAGCTTGCGCCGATTTTCGTGTTCATCGTGGCGTTGATCCTTGTGTTTAATCTCCCGAAGTTCAGTCTCGATTTCTGGGGTGCCGGCGTCCCGGCGCTTGGAAGCGCGATGACCCAGGTGAAGAGCACGATGCTTGTGACCCTCTGGGTCTTCATCGGTATCGAAGGGGCGAGTGTTGTCTCGGCGCGGGCGGAGCGGAGGGCCGACATCGGCCGCGCGACCATTCTCGGCTTCATCACCGCACTTGGGGTTTATTTGCTGGTCTCGCTCCTGTCTTTCGGTGTCATGAGCCAATCGGAACTTTCCGGCCTGCCTGCGGCGGCATCGATGGCGGATGTGCTCGAAAGGGCCGTGGGACCGTGGGGCTCAGTCCTCGTTCGGATAGGTCTTGTTATCTCGGTTGCCGGCGCGTTCCTGAGCTGGACGCTGTTTGCGGCTGAGATTCCCTTTCGGGCGGCCCGGGAAGGCATGCTGCCGGATGTGTTTGCGGCCGAAAACAAGCGGGGCTCGCCGCATGGTTCACTCTGGATCACCAATATTCTTGTGCAGGGTTTTCTGATCCTCACGCTCTATGCGAACTCAACATATCTCGCCTTGTTCTACATCGCGTCCACCGCAATTCTGGTGCCATATGTGCTTTCCGGTGCGTATGCGTTGAAGCTTGCAGTGACGGGCGAAGGCTATGGCCGGGGCGAAGCACGGTGGGGGGACGTCTTTGCAGGCGCCGTGGCAACCGTTTACGGGGCCTGGCTCGTTTATGCTGCCGGGCCGAACTACCTCCTGATGTGCGCAATCCTCTACGCATTGGGCATTCCGGTTTACTGGTGGGCAAGGCACGCGAGGGGCGAGAGGGCCTTTTCCGTGGTGGAGGCGCTGTTGGGGCTCGGCATCGTCCTTGCTGCGATCGTTGCCGGTTACCTGATGTGGACCGGCTCGATCAGTGCATTGTGATCAATTGAACAGAAGGCACTGACGCCCATGGAACATACCCAGCAGCTTGGCGTGCATTCCGAGACGGGCAAGCTCCGGCAGGTTATCGTCTGCCGCCCCGGCCTCGCGCACCGGCGCTTGACACCCAACAACTGCCGCGACTTCCTCTTCGACGATGTGTTCTGGGTGAAGCAGGCGCAGAAGGATCACGATGTCTTTGCCGCTCTCATGCGCGCGGACGGCGTTGAGGTTCTGGATGTGAACATTCTCCTCGCCGAGACGCTTGACTCAGTGGAAGGACGTGGCTGGGTCCTCGACCGCCGGATCAATCCGGACCATGTCGGCGTCGGGATGACGGCCGAACTGCGCGGTTGGCTGGATGAATTGCCGGGAAGCAAACTGGCCGACTTTCTGCTGGGTGGTCTGGCCGCCGATGAACTGCCTTTCAAACCGAAGGATCTGTTCGGCAGCTATCTGGGTCATCATGGCTTCGTGTTCCCACCATTGCCGAATGCACTTTTCACCCGTGATAATTCGGCTTGGATCTATGGCGGTGTGACGCTGAACCCGATGTATTGGCAGGCCCGCCGGCCAGAAACCCTGCTCAATGCCGCGATCTATAAGTTTCATCCGAAATTCTCCGGCACGGTTACGGTCCATTGGGGCGACCCGGCAAAAGACCATGGGCTGGCAACTCTCGAGGGTGGCGACATCATGCCGGTTGGCAACCGGACCGTGCTGCTTGGCATGGGAGAACGGTCATCACCCCAAGGAATCGGCCAGCTTGCCGAAGCATTGTTTGCCAAGGGTGTTGTTGATCGCGCCCTGGCATTTCGGATTCCAAGCTCCCGCGCGTCAATGCATCTCGACACGGTGTTCACGCTCTGTGGGGGTGATGTGGTGACGACGTTCAAGGAAGTTGCGGATCAGCTTGTCTGCTATGATATCCGGCCGGGTGACGGCAGGAATGCACTGTCCTTCCGTCTCGACCCGCGCCCCATATTCGAAATCGTTGCGGAAGTGCTGGGCTACAAGACGCTGCAGATCGTGCCAACTGGAGGCAATACGGAGGAGGAGAGGGCGCGCGAACAGTGGAACGACGGCAACAATGTTCTGACGCTGCGCCCAGGCGTGGTGATTGGCTACGACCGCAATGATGATACGAACGCCGCCTTAAAGGCAGCTGGCGTAGAGGTGTTGACGATGCCCGGCGGCGAACTCGGACGAGGCCGGGGCGGGGGACATTGCATGAGCTGTCCGACGATCAGAGATGCTGCCTAGAGTTTGAGAGGACAATCGCATGGCGTTCAATCTGAAGAACCGCAGTCTGCTGACTCTCCGCGATTACACGCCACGCGAAATTGGCTTTCTGTTAAAACTCGCAGCAGACCTGAAGGCTGCCAAATATGCCGGAACCGAGGTTCCGCGGTTGCGTGGCAAGGATATTGCCCTGATCTTCGAAAAGGATTCAACGCGCACCAGGGTGGGGTTTGAGGTCGCCGCCTATGATCAGGGCGCACGCGTGACCTATCTCGGGCCCACGGGCACCCACATCGACCACAAGGAATCTGTCAAGGACACGGCGCGGGTTCTCGGCCGGATTTATGATGCAATCGAATATCGTGGCTTTGGACAGGACGTTGTCGAGGCGCTTGCGAAATATGCGGGCGTACCGGTCTACAATGGGCTCACCAATGAGTTCCACCCGACCCAAATCCTCGCGGACTTCCTGACGATGCAGGAACACGGCGAGAAGAGCCTGCATGAGGTTTCCTTCGTGTTCATGGGCGATGCGGCGAACAACATGGGGGACAGTCTGCTGATTGGCGGAGCCAAGATGGGCATGGACGTGAGGCTTTGCGCGCCGAAGGAATGCTGGCCTTCCGAGGCCATACAGAATTATGCCAAGGACGTTGCCCTGGCCACCGGGGCACGAATCTTGGTTTCCGATGACATTCCGGCGGCAGTCAACGGCGCCGACTTTGTCTATACCGACGTGTGGGTTTCGATGGGCGAGCCGGAAGCAAAGTGGGCCGAGAGGATCAAACTTCTGAGACCTTATCAGGTGAATTCGGAACTGATGGCGCTGACCGGCAATCCGCGGGCCAAATTCATGCATTGCCTGCCAGCCTTTCACAATACGGAGACGACCGTGGGTGCGAAAATCAAATCTGATTTCGGGCTCGACGCGATGGAAGTGACCGAGGAGGTTTTCGAGAGCCCGGCCTCGATCGTGTTTGACCAGGCCGAGAACCGCTTGCACACCATCAAGGCGGTTCTGGTTGCGACGCTTGGGGACTGACATGCTGGTGGTTGCTGCATTGGGCGGGAATGCACTGCTGGAGCGGCGGCAGCCACTGACGGCGGAGGTGCAGCGTGCCAATGTCAGAGTGGCAGCCAAGGCCTTGGCGGAGGTGGTGCGTGCTGGCCACAGGCTTGTCGTCACCCACGGAAACGGCCCCCAGGTGGGGCTGCTTGCGTTGCAGGGCGCTTCATTCAGGCCGGATGAAGCCTATCCGCTCGATGTGCTGGGCGCCGAAACCGAGGGCATGATCGGCTATCTGATCGAGCAAGAGCTCGAGAATGCACTGGGACAAGACTGCAGCGTGGCGACACTTCTGACGCAGGTGATCGTGGATCCAAATGATCCTGCATTCAAGACGCCAACGAAGTTCATTGGACCTGTGTATGACCGCGAGCAGGCAGAGGCCCGGGCCGCGGCGGCAGGCTGGAGCATTGCTGCAGACGGGACCAAGTGGCGTCGGGTCGTCGCTTCGCCAAAACCCTTGGAGATACCGGACGCCGGGACAATAAGGCTGCTGCTGGATCATGGCGTCATCGTCATCTGCGCCGGCGGCGGCGGCATCCCCGTTATGCGCCGGGCTGATGGAAGTCTCATTGGCGTCGAGGCCGTGGTCGACAAGGATGCCGCGAGTGCTCTTCTCGCATCACTGATCGGTGCTGAGGCCCTGCTTCTGCTGACCGATGTTGATGGGGTTTTCGACGGTTGGTCCACGCCTCAGCAAGTGCTGATCCGGCATTTGAGCGTGGCTGAAGCGCGAAGCCGGACGGATCCTGCGGGCTCCATGGGACCAAAGGTGGAGGCTGCGGCGCGTTTCGTCAGCAATGGGGGAAAAATAGCGGGCATCGGCAAACTCGATGAGGCTCTTGCCATGCTGACGGGCAATGCCGGGACCATCATATCGGCCTGATCGTTATGACTGAAGCACCCCAGAACCGGCCTCGGCAGGCAGTGTGCCCAGTGTGACGCTGATGCGGTGCAATCCACCGTCGTCCTTCATCGGCAACAGTGCCAATAGGCCTGAGTATTGAACACCATCCATCACCAGCAGCGAAATTCCGCGGGACACGCCTTGCGGGTTTTCGACTGCAATCACATAGGATGCGTTTCCGTGTCGGAGCGTCACCTCATAGGACGGCCAGCCTTGCGGGATGCAGGGATCGAGATGCAGGTGGTCACCCTTAAGCCTTAGGCCAAGAATGGCCTCAATGCCCGCCCGCTGCAGCCAGCCTGCAGAGCCCGTGTACCAGGTCCAGCCGCCCCTGCCCACATGAGGGGCCCGGGCGTAGAGGTCTGCGGCGGCAACATAGGGCTCAACCTTGTAGCGGAGAACGTCACTCCTGGAGCGCGCGTGGTTGATGGGATTGAGCATCGCGAACAGGTCGAAGGCCTTGTTGCCTTCGCCCAGTTTCGCCAGTGCCATGACCGACCATGTTGCCGCGTGCGTATACTGACCGCCATTTTCGCGGATGCCCGGCGGATAGCCTTTGATGTAGCCTGGGTCTTGTTCCGTCTTGTCGAAGGGCGGTGCGAACAGCAGCGCCAGCCCGTCCTGCTTCCGGATCAAGCGCTGTTCGACGGCGGCCATAGCGGCCCGGCCGCGCTCGGGCGCGGATGCGCCGGACAGCACGGCCCAAGATTGGGCTATCGAATCGATCTGGCATTCTTCGCTTTCGGCGGAGCCCAGCGGTGTGCCGTCATCATAGAATCCTCTCCGATACCATGCGCCGTCCCATGCCTGGGTCGAGAGAGAGGCTTCAAGTGCCGCCGCATGATCACGCCATCGCCTGGCGCGGGGATGCTCACCACGTGCCTCCGCAATCGGTGCAAAGGCTGAGAGAGCGGTGCAGAGAAGCCAGGCGAGCCAAACGCTTTCGCCTTCTCCCGCTTCACCCACGCGGTTCATGCCATCGTTCCAGTCGCCGGTGCCGATCAGTGGAAGCCCGTGCCGGCCAACGGCCAGGCTCGCATCCAAGCCACGTGCGCAATGCTCGAAGAGGGTTGCTGACTCCTCTGATGCGCTGGGCAGAAAGAAGCTGTCATGCGCCTGAGGTTCGAGCAACGGGCCTTCCAGAAAGGAAAGCTGTTCCTCCAGCACGCCCGCATCGCCGCTTGTGATGACGTATTGCGCAACGGCCTCGGCCAGCCAGGCGCGGTCATCGGAGATGCGGGTGCGCACGCCCAGGCCCGAATGCGGCAGCCACCAATGCTGCACGTCGCCTTCGGGGAACTGCCGGGCCGCGGCCCGCAGCAGATGGCTTCGCGTCAACGATGGATCTGCAGTGCTCAATGCCATGCCGTCCTGCAGCTGATCGCGAAAGCCATAGGCGCCGCTTGACTGATAGAAGCCGGAACGGGCCCACAAGCGGCAAGCAATCGTCTGATACATGAGCCAGCCATTGACCATGATGTCCATGGCACGGTCTGGCGTCTTGACCTGAACGCTTGTGAGCAGCCTGTCCCACATGCCGCCAATTTCACGCTCGACCGCATCGAGATCGGCGCTGCGGTAACGGCTGATGATCTCGCGGGCCGCACCGGAACTCTCAGCCTCACCCAGCATAAAGACCACTTCCACGGTCGCATGAGGAGGCAGTGTGACCTTGCCGCGCAAGGCGCCACATGGGTCCAGCCCCGCTCCTGTCGTCTTTGACAAGGGCGTTCCCGCGGTCATCGCAGCGGGAAGCGACAGGCTTCCGTTGCGCCCGATGAATTCACTGCGGTCGCCGGTCCAGGCGGACTGCAGGCCGCGCATATCAGCGAAGGCCACCCGTGAACCGAAGTCGCGGTTCCATGGGTTCACTGCCAGCATGGCGCCGGTTTCAACATCGATGGAGGTTTCCACAAATGCCTGCGATGTCGAGCGTGCGCGGCCAAGCACCCATTCGACATAGGCCGTGACGCTCACGCGGCGGGTGCGGTTTGACCTGTTGTGAAGCACCAGCCGGGAGATCTTTACCGAGTCATTGATGGGCACATACTGGAGGAGATCGCTTGCGATTTCGTGGGCCACATGAGTGAAGCGGCTAAAACCCCTCCCGTGGCGGGCAACATAGGTGGCGCCCTGATCGCGCATGGGATTGGCGGTGGGCGTCCACACAGCACCACTGTCCTCGTCACGAAGATAGAATGCTTCCCCGGGCCGATCCGTCACGGGATCATTTGACCATGGCGTCAGCTGGTTCTCGCGGCTGTTGATCGACCAGCTGTATCCGCCGCCATCTGCTGCCACCTGAAAGCCGAAAGCCGGATTGGATATGACGTTGATCCATGGCGCAGGCGTCGACTGGCCCGGCCCCAGAACGGTGACATATTGCGTTCCGCCTTCCGCAAAGCCGCCGAGCCCGTTGAAGAATTCGAGTTCCGGCACGGCCGGAAGCTGCGGCGGCATATGCGGTGGAACGACCCTGGCGTCTTGCCGGGGAAGGGAAAATGCCTCCGGAAGACGATCGAGCTGATCGAACAGGCTTCCCCGCTGCGCCACCAATACGACCCTCGCGGCCGATGACAGAAGCGCGCGCGTTTCCGGCTGCATCAGATCTGCCCGGAGAACGAAGACGCGCCCCTGCGCCTGCTGATCTGTGGCGAGCGTCCGCGCCGTCATCGTCCGCACCAGTTTCTCCAACCCATTGTGGAAGTCCTGCACGTAGGAGGCATGCCGCTCATTGAGGATCACCAGATCCGCCGCCAGCCCCTTCATCCGCCAGTATTCGTGGGCCTGGAGCAGCTCACGCGCCACATCAAGATTCTCGGTTTCTGAAATCCGCAGCAATATGATCGGCAGGTCACCCGATATGCCCTGTGACCACAGTCCGGATTGCGGACCAGCCCCCTTGCTGATCGTGGTTGAAGATGGGCGCAGGGCGGGCCCGGCGTAGATGAGATGCCCCGCCAGACGCTGGAAGAGAGCCGCTTCTCCCGCTGAAATCCCGAGATGGTGCAGTTGCACCTGGGCCTGCGTCCAGGCCAGCGTTGCGGCGCGGTTGAAGGCCGTCACATCGCGGTGCTTATCTGCGCAGTCCAGCAGGGCCTGCCGGCTGGAGGCTGCCATTGTCCAATAGATGACGCGTACAGTCGCGCCGGGCAACACGCGGATGCGGTGCCTGAGGGAAAAAATGGGATCGAGTACGGTGCCGGCGGTTTTTGACAATGCGCGTCCGTCACTGACTGCGATCGGCGACCGCAGGCTGTGGCCGCGCCCGAGGAAGCGGGCGCGGTCCGTCTCGATCTCCGGCTTTCCGATGCCTTCGCCGTCGACCACGGCCATATGTCCGGCCCAGAGATCGGCATCGCCCGGTGCGCGCTTGCGCCGTGTTGCAAGGATGAGTCCCAGTTCCGGCACATAGGCTGTTTCGACAAACAGCTTGGAAAATGCCGGATGCGCCATGTCGTCCGCCTGCGCCGCGAGGGCGACTTCGGCATAGGAGGTGACATCGATAATGCGTGCGCGGCTTCCGCCGTTTGTGATCGAGACGCGCCGCACTTCGGCATCATCCTCCGGAGACACCAGCACTTCGAGCGTGGTGGAAAGAGCGCCATCCCGGCGGATGAACTCCGCCCTGTCTTCATGGAAAACCACATCGTAGCTGTCAGGCTCGGCGCCCATCGGTTGAAAGCTCGCCGACCAGCTTGCCCCGGTGTCGACATCCCGCAGATAGATGAATGAGCCGTGATCATCGCAAGTCGCGTCTTCGCGCCAGCGCGTGAGGCCGATCTTTCCCCATGAACTGTAACCTGAACCGGCGGCGGTGAGCATGGTGGTGAAACGCCCATTCGACAACAGCAGGGTCGGAGGCGACTTCTGATGCGGTGATGAGAATCGGCGGCTCCCTGCCGGCTCAGCGTCACGCAGGCGTGCACCGGTCTTCACCTCGGTTGCCCAGGGCTTGGCAACCGAAACATCCCGCGGCATGCGTTCCTGAAGCAGCAGTTCCGTCGCCTGGATCATCGGCTCCGCATGGAAGTGTGACCGCATCCTGCCGTTGAACAGCGTGTCGGCGATGGCCACGATGGTCATGCCCTGGTGATGCGCCATGAATGCCTTCACGATGGCAACGCGCGCGCCCTCAGGCAGGCGCGAGGGGGTGTAGTCAAGCGCCTCGTAGTAGCCATGGCTGCCAAGGCCACCTTCGCGCTCGATCTTTCGCAGATTGGCGGTGGCCGATGCGGGATCGACCATTGCCGCAAGAGCCGTTGCATAGGGGGCGATGACACTGTTCTCGGACAGCCCGCGCTTCAATCCCAAATCCGGGATGCCAAAGTTTGAATACTGATAGGTGAACTCAAGGTCACGCGCGTTGTAGGCAGACTCGGAGATGCCCCAAGGCACGCCCAGAGATGTGCCGTAGTCGATCTGATGGCGGACGATCAGCCGGCTGGTTTGCTCGAGAAGGCTGCCTGCTGGCGCGCGCATGACGAGGGACGGCATGAGATATTCGAACATCGATCCCGACCAGGATACGAGTGCGGCGGCGTGGGCGACCGGCGTGACGGCCCGCCCCAGGCGGAACCAGTGGCGAGCCGGAATATCGCCCTTGGCAATTGCGAAGAAGCTCGCAAGCCGTGCCTCGGAGGCGAGCAAATCATAGCAGTTCTCGTCGAGTCTTCCCTCCTGCATCAGATAGCCGATGGACAGCAGCATCCTGTCCTGATCGAGCAGAAAGGCAAAGTCCATCTCCAGCGCCATGGCGCGGCTGGCGCTTTCCAGCGCGGATAGTCTCGGTTCGACGTCATGGGGTGAGGCTGCGCGGTGCGTTTCAATCCCGTTCACGATGCTCTGCACCCAGAACAGCATGTCAACGCAGGTACCAGGCCCCCGCTCGCTGGCCAGAGCGAGTGCAATGTCAGCAGCCGTATCAGCCTCGGCTGCCAGCATCGCCAGGCGGGTGGCGGGTGCCTCGTTGCTGCCGAGGCCGCGCCGGGTCATCTCCGCAAGCCGGCCCAGCGCTTCGTCCAATTGTGCCCAGGTTACCGTTTGTGTGCGGGGGCCATCGCGCAAGCGTGCGGCCTCGATCCGCGCAAGATCGATTGAATCGGCGATGCCGGCGAGATCTTGCTCATACCCCGGGGGCAGGCGCCCCCATGCGTTGCAGGCATTCGCCAGTGCAATCAGGTGGCCAGCGAGATTTCCGCTGTCGACGGATGAGACATAGCGAGGGTCGAGTGGGCGAAGGTCGCCCGTGTCATACCAATTGAAGAGGTGGCCCCTGAAACGCTCCATGCGGCTCATCGTGGCAAGCGTTGCTTCGAGCCGTTCGATTGCATCCCGGGTGCCGATCCAGCCAAAGTCCCGCGCACTGACGACCGACAACAGATACAGTCCGATATTCGTGGGCGACGTGCGGTGCGCGATGACTGGTACGGGTGCTTCCTGGAAGTTGTCCGGAGGCAACATGTTGTCTGCCGGGGTCACGAAGGTTTCGAAGAAACGCCAGGTGCGCCGCGCCGTGAGCCGGAGCGCCTGTGCATCATCTGCTGTCGTGGTCACATGCCCGCCCCGGCTGGGCGGCAGGCTTACTCTCAGGGCAATGGCCGGGGATGCCCACCATGCGATGGCGAGCAGCAAGGCCAGTGGCCACGCGCCGCTCCCTGACGCCAGAGACAGGGCGAGTGCCACTGAAGCAATCACCAGGGCACCCATCATCTGCCGGTAGAAACCGGGGAGGTCCATCGTCCGGCCTGTACCGGCTTGCGCCGCGGGCACCCATTCCAGCATGTTCCGGTGACTGACGAACAGACGGTACAAAGTGCGGATGATGGCATCGCCCATCAGCCATGCCTGATGGGCCAGGAAGCCGATCACCAAGCCCGAAAGGGCAAGTGACAGGCGCAAATCGCCCCCCAGTGCGCGCAGGTGACTGGACAGGGTGATGCCCGCCCGGCGCGGTGGAATGGCGGCGATGACGGGAATGATGGGCGGCAGGACGATCGTCGCGAAGATGTACACAGTCCAGGCGAGTGCAGCGGGGAAGGGAAGCGTCCAGCCAACGGCGAGCGCCAATATGGCCAAGGGTGCTGACAGCGTGCGCCGCAGATTGTCCAGCATCTTCCAGCGGCCGACGGGCGGAATCGCCATGAAGGCGGCGGGCTTCCCCTGCGGTGCGGGCACGCGCCCGAGGAGCCAGGGCAGCAGTTGCCAGTCGCCGCGCGCCCAGCGGTGATGCCGCAAGGCGCCAACATCATAGCGAGACGGAAACTCCTCCACCACCTCGACATCGGATGCAAGTCCGGCGCGGGCAAAGACGCCTTCGAATAGGTCATGACTGAGAAGTGCACCTTCCGGGATGCGGCCGGCCAACGCGGTCTCAAAGGCATCGACGTCGTAGATGCCCTTGCCGGCATAGGAGCCTTCGCCGAACATGTCCTGATACACGTCAGACACTGCCGAGGCATAGGGATCGATTCCGCTGACACTCGAGAAGATGCGTTGGAAGATGGAACCTTCCTGGCCTGTCGGCAGGGAGGGCGTCACTCTCGGCTGCAGAATTGCGTATCCTTCGATCAGGCGGGCTGAATCCGTCTCGAAGAGCGGGCGGTTCAGCGGATGCCCCATCTTGCCCACCAGCTTGATGACCGTGTCCCGCGGCAGGCGCGTGTCGGCATCAAGGGTGATGACATAGCGGATGTTCTCGGGCGGCTCCGGCATGGAGCCGGCCACGGCAATGAAGCTCGTATCGGCCGCGCCGCGCAGCCAGCGGTTCAGCTCATGAAGCTTGCCGCGCTTCCTCTCCCATCCGATCCATTTCTGTTCGGTCCCGGCCCATGTCCGGCGGCGATGGAGCAGAAGAAAGCGGGCGCCTGCCTTCGCCGGACCATAGCGTTGGTTGAGTGCTGCAATTCCCCCGGCAGCGATCTCCAGGAGCGCCTGGTCGCCCGGGTCATGTTCCGCAGCTGAATCCTTCCAGTCCGACAGCAAGGCGTAGTGCAGATTATCATCCGCGCTCGCCAGGTAGTGGATTTCGAGCCGTTCGATCTGTTCGGTGATGGCGGCTGATGTGGTCAGCAGTGTCGGAACCGCGACCATGCTGCGCAAGTCGGGCGGAATGCCGCCGCGAAGTGCCAGGGCAGGGAGCCGCGTTGCCTGAAATCCGAAGCTGACAGCGCGATTGACCAATGCAACGGCGGCATCGACCGCCGGGACTGCGCCCAGTAAAGCCAGAAGCAGCAAGGCCGGCAATCCAACAGCTTCGTAGGACAGAAAGAACAGCGGAATGGCGAGCAGCACGATCGCCGTCAGCAACACGCCCGAGGCATAGCCGCCAATGCCGATTGACTCATTGAGGCGCTGCAGACCTGCGCGCAGGGTTCTCCGGTAGCCCAGTTCCTGCTCAAACGCGCGGCGGCCTCCGGCGACAAGAAGGTATCCGGGATCAGTCAAACGTGCATCGCTGCCGCCCGCAGCGGCTGCAACGGAGAGCATCACGCGTTTCGCCACATCCATTTCACTGATGTCTGACCCTCTCGCCAGCTGCTCGATGGCGCTGCGGTAGAGGTTGCGCGTGGCGAAATCCATATCGGCAAAGCTGCTGCCTTGCGCCAGAACCCCATCGACGAGGCTGCTGGCCTCGACAAGGTCGCGCCAGTCGATGTCCGAAATACGCCGCAGGCTGGTGATGACGTTGCGCACGGAAACATTGGATGCGCCCTGACGGCGGTGAACTTCGCGCACCGCATCATCGGGTGTCAGACCTTGTTCCGCCAGTCGCGTGTCAAGCCAGTTCAAGGCCGGGGTGATGCGCGGGTCCTGGTCGCGCAATCGATGAACCAGTTGCACAGCAAAGGCATCCGCGAGAGGGCCTGCGCGGTATTCTGCCAGTACCTCGGTCATTTGTTCCGGCGCTTGCCCATTGACGCCGAGGAGACGGTCCGCCAGGCGGTCCGCGTCCGCGCGCTCCTGGCGGTGATGGACGATATACTCCGCCAGGCGCCTGAGGTTTTCTATCAAGACGATCCGGAGCGTCACGGAAATTGCCCAGAGTTCCCCGATCGTCAGCGGCTGGACCGACTGATAGGCCTTCAAATAGCGCAGCAGCATGTCCGCATCGAACCGGCTATCGGTATGCGCCACGAATGCCCATGCCAGGCCGAAGACGCGCGGGTAGCCCTTGAACGGGCCATCCGCCAGCTTGGGCAATTGCCGATAATAGCCCGCCGGCAGATCGGAATGGATTTCGCGAATGTGGCGTTCGACGAGGTGATAGTTGTCCACCAGCCATTCCGAGGCCGGTGTGATGGCCCGGCCCTCGCTGATGGCAGCAACCGTGTTCCTGTAGGCCGCAATGAGGACTGTTCCGCTGTCGGTCAGACGGCGCGCCAGGGAATGCCCCCGGGTCGTCACCGCCTCGACACGCTGGGCGGCTGCCAGGCTGCGTCCATGATCTTCTAGCCGCTCGGCGCTGAAGAGTTCTTCGCGGATCGGCTCTTTGCCGTTCCAGGCAGGGGGTTGAGATGAACTGGAAAAATAGGACAGCAAATGGCGGCGCACAAAAGCCTTTCTGACGCCACACGTGCCCCATGACCGGCGGTACGCTGCGCGGACCCCCCTCAACTCATGTGCAAATCGTGGGCGAACTCTGGTTAGGAAAAAAATGAACAGCGTGCAGGCGCCACGCCTCCACATGCATGTCTGCTTTTCGGAAAGTTCCGTCGCTCATTACGCATCGGCTGGGAGAAGCTGCAGCCCTCCCCGCTCCGGAATGCCGATACTGGTATCACAGATGGACCTCCAGGGCCTGACAAGCAAGCTAAAAAGCGGCGCCAGGATTCATGCATGTGGCTGCATTGTTCCGGGCGGGACGGAAGGAGGGTGACAGCGCTTGCCCCGTTCACTTGTGAACAGCGGGCAGGCGCCAGGCGAAGGCAGGCTTAGATAAAGAGGACTCTACCTCTGAAAGAAGGGCGCTTGCGGGTGGCACACATTCCGCGCAGGATTCCCGGTTCCTGGTTGATTGTGACAATGTGGCCAAATATTTGAAGAGATCATTGCACGATAGGGCTGTGATGAAGATCGGGATCGAGCGTAGGCCCCTGGCTGCGTCGGAAAGCGGGGTCGCCGAGACTGCTGCAAGACCACTTGGCCGGGAAGTTGAAGTGAAGTTCCGGGCGGACGACGGCGCGCTTGCAGCCGTGGCCGCCTCGGCACTGCTTAAAGGCGCTTCCGTGGGGAAAGCGCAGGAGCTTGTTTCAACCTACTTCGAGAGCCCCGCATTTGACCTCCAGCGTGCCGGCCTGTCATTGCGCGTGAGGCGGAAGGGCAGGGCCATTCCCCTGATGGGCGTCAAATGGGAAAGCGGCGTTGCCGATGAGGTGTTTGCCCGCGGCGAGGCCGAGGTTCGGTGCCCGGGCGGCATTCCGGACCCCGCGTTGCTTGAAGGGGCAATCCGGGAGCGGGTCGTCAAACTGCTCGAAACCCGTCCCTTAAGCCCCATTTTCGAGACACGCATCAAGCGCAGGGCGCTGCTGGTGATGCATGGCCACTCCACAATCGAGCTCTCGCTGGACGAGGGCTCGATCATTGGAGGCGGAGCAAGCCTGCCCGTGGCGGAAGTGGAACTGGAGCTGAAGAGCGGCAATCTGCCCGATCTGCTGGACTTCGCCGCATCCCTGGCACGGGACTGCGGCCTCAGCCTCGCGTTCGAGGCGAAGTCTGCCCGGGGCTATAATCTCGCCAAGGGAGATATGCCCCAGATCCGCAAGGCAAAGCCGATCACGTTTCAGGGCGCGATCAATTTCGATGACCTCATCGCGGCGGTAATCGCTAATTGCATCAGCCATTTCGTGGACAATTGGGCGGCACTTCGTGCGTCCGATGCACCCGAAGCGATCCATCAGCTCCGCGTGTCGCTGCGCCGCTTGCGAGGCGCGCTCGGGGTGTTCCGGAAGGTCATCGATCTTCCGGAGCTTGAGGAGATCCGGTCGGAAGCGCGGCGGATCGCCTCCGCATTGGGCCCTGCTCGCGAGTGCGACGTCTTCCGGGTCAACGCACTGGGTGGACCGTTCCGCGATGAGGCCCATATGATAACGGGTGTTGCGCAACTCCTGGCGGCCGTCGAAGCACGGCGGCAAGAAAGCTACGCCGAGGCGCGGCGTGTCATGGACGATTCAATGACCAGCCTGTTTGTGCTCGATGTGCAGAGCTTCCTGGCGCGGCGCGCTTGGCGCACGGCGCTGACGCCTGAAAACCTCGGGCTGCTGACATCCGATGCCAAAGTTTATGCCGGTGACAGTCTCGACCGGTTGCGCCGGCGGGTCATCAAACGTGGCAAGCACCTGCCTGACATGCCGGATGATGAACGCCATGAACTGCGGATTGCCTTGAAGAATCTCCGTTACGCCACGGAGTTCTTTGGCGGTCTGTTCAGCAAGGCCAAGGAGGTCCGGGCATTTCTGAAGCATGTCGAAGATTTGCAGGAAGATCTCGGCGCTCACAATGATGCCGTGACCGCGCAGGCCTTTGTCGCAGCCCTGACGCTGCCACCGCAGACCGAGGCCAGCTTTGCATCAGGCTATCTGCTGGGCTGGCTCCGCCACGGCACCGTTTTCGCTGACACCCACCTCAAAATGAAGTGGAAGGATTTCAGGCATGCGCCCCTTTTCTGGAGCTGACAGGACAGTCTGCAGCGAATTGGGGTTTGAGTTTACGCCCGCAATCTGCCGGTGAGTTGAAGCCAGAACAATGCGAGGTCGACGCGGCTTCGGCAACCTGTTGCTTGCTTGATCTTCGCGATATGAGCTTTCACCGTTGCATCGCTGATCCCCAGCCGGTAGGCGATCTGTTTGTTCTGGAGCCCCTCTGCGACAAGGGCCAGCGTCTCTGCCTGCCGCAGGCTGAGAAGCGGGCCGGGCTTGAGCGCGGTGTGCGCCGCGCTTGCGGCGGGAATGGTCATCGTGCAAGCCGCCGGTATTGGCCGTTGAGATAGGTCAGAGGATCCTCCGCCGAGATCTGAACCTTCAAAACGTTGCCGAGAAAAATCGTGTGCGTGGCGTGAACATGGCGATCGAAGACTGCGCAACAGAAGGCAGTTGCCTGTTTCAGCACCACCCATTCCTGGGCCTCGCCATGGATCTCGATGCCCTCGAAGCGGTCACCCACTGCCGTATCGTGTTGTCCGGAGAACCGCTCCGCAAGGTGAGGGTGCTGGTGAGAAAGAATGTTAAGGCAGAAGCTGCCATTCTCATTCACCGCCGCGGCGATGCGGCTATCGGACCGGAGGCAGGCGAGGAGTTGCGGCGGATCGGCCGAAACCGAGGTGAAGGCGCTCACCGTGGCGCCATGCCGGCCTCCACTGCCATTGGTCGTCACCACCGCGACGCTGCTCGCCACCTGGCGCATGCCCTTGATGAACAGCTCTCGCGAAGCGGCTGCGAGACCGTAAGCCTTCTCACTCATGAAGCGTCTCTCTGCGGGGCAGCTATCGGCCGAGGCGCGCTGGATCGGCGACGTCTGCACCGATATCCGCCAGGTCCTGATACCTGTCCCCGATGCGGTGGTGGGGGCGGCCGCCCGTTGCGCCGCCAAAGGCCGCGATCAACTCATCATCGGCTGGTGCATCGGCAATGGAGAATTGGACCGTGAGATAGTGAGAGCGCCGGCCCGTATCGTGCTTGTCCATGAGGGGGATCTGGATCTGCGTGTTGGCGGGGCCGCGCGTGTTGGTGAAGCCGAGATAGGTCTTGGCGCCCAGTGCCTCACGGTAGAAATTGCCGTAATGCAGCGTGTGGATAAGGGCCGAGGCATGTTCCTGTTCGCAGTCGAGCCCTGCCATGGCGGCCTTGCCATAGGCTTCGATCTTATCAGCCCCCCCTGCCATTGCGACGATGCGTTCAGTGAGGAGTTTGCCGAGAATGGGTGCGAAGGCGCGAATCTCGGGCTTCAGGTCTTCAACGAAGCCGCGGCCGGCCCAGGGGTTCTTCACCACGGCAGCAACGCCCAACATGCGCAGCGGCGGCGTGGCGGCGCGGCCGCCCTCCTCCAGAATCTCTTCCTCGAAGTTCACGAGCTTTCTGATTTTCAGTTCCATGGCGGGCCTCCGTTTATGGTTTTGTTCTGGTGCTGGCGAGCAAGTCATTGTCGGCGCCCAGCCGTGGCGGGGTGGATGGCGTGAGGGCAGGCGTGGCGCTGAAGCGGATCGGGTTGGCCGCCACGCGCCAGCCGGGCTTGGCGGAATCGGCGTGCGGTACGTCCGCAATCATGCCGCGCGCCGCCACATGCGGGTCATTGAAGATGTCCTCGGCATCGTTGACGGGGCCGAAGGGCAGCCGGCCGCCAAGGCTTTCCGCCAGGGCGCGTTTGGTGCGCTGGCGCGTCCAGGCACTCACTGCGGCGTTGACTTCGGCCGCGTAACGGCGGCGGCCCGCCTTGGTGGCAAGGCGCTGGTCTTCAAGCAGGTCGGGGCGCTCCATGATGCGGGCGAGCTCCCGCCAGAAGGAATCATCGACAACGCCGATCGAAACCCAGCCATCTGCGGCGGGAAACAGGCCAAAGGGTGCGAGCAGCGGGTGGCCATTGCCTGCGGGTTCGGCGATCTTTCCTTCCATGTCATAAAGATAGACCAGGCGTTCGCACAGGCTGAGCATCGCATCATACATGGCGATATCGATGAACTGGCCTTCGCCCGTCCGCTCCGCATGGCGCACGGCTGCGACGATGGCGAAGGCCAGCATCATTCCGGCAAAGACATCGCCAATGCCGGGGCCGGTCTTCATTGGGTGGTCGCGGTCAGCGCCCGTCATGCTCATCAGCCCGCCCATGGCCTGGGCGACGACATCATAGGAGGGCCAGCCCGCATAGGGGCTGGCACCGCTGCGCGGATCGCCGAAGCCGCGGATCGCCGCATAGACGAGGGCGGGATTGTTTTTCGCGAGATCCTCATAGCCGAGGCCCAGGCGCTCCATCACGCCCGGCCGGAAATTCTCCACCACCACATGCGCGGTGCGGGCGAGATCCTGGATTGCCGCTTTGGCGCCCGCCTCCTTCAAGTCCAGCATGATGCTTTTCTTGCCGCGGTTGAGGCTGACGAAATAGCCCGCCCACTCATGGCCCGGATCGTCGGCGCGATAGGGGCCATTGCTGCGGCTCGTATCGCCTTCGGGACCCTCGATCTTGATGACCTCGGCGCCGTGGTCCGCAAGCATCATGGTGCAATAGGGACCAGACAGCATGCGGCTGAAATCCAGCACGCGGATGCCGGAGAGAATGCCGCGGGGTGCTTCAGCCATGCTGCGGCACCGTGCTCAGAAAGCGGAGCAGCTCCGCATTGAAGAGCTCCGGCGCTTCGGCGAGCGCCATGTGGCGGAGACCGGAAAGGATGACGAGCTCCGAACCCGGAATTTCAGCCGCAATCGCGCGGCTCATGGCGGGGGAGTTGCCGTAATCCTCTTCGCCCGTCATCACCAGCGTAGGGACCCGGATCGGGGGCTGCGGCGCCACCAGCTCTGTTACACCATCCACAAGCACCTGGTAGATGGGTGCATAGACGTCCTTCCGGTTGGCGAGAATCCATCCGCGCACTTCGTCCATCATGGCCGGATGGCTGTGGCGGAAACCATCAGTGAACCAGCGCCCCAACGCGGCCTCCACAGTGGCGGCAGGACCGTCCTTCGCGGCCTGCACCACGCGCGCCTGGATTGCATCATGCGCGGCCTTGTCACGTGCATGGGCGGAGTGGAGAATGCCTAGCGCCCAAAGCCTTCTGCCATGATCCATGGCGAAGCGCCGGGCGATCATGCCGCCGAGCGAAAATCCGAACACGGCGGCCGTCTCTATTCCGAGATAGGCGAGAAGCTCGTTCAGCTGCTCTGCGAATATGGTGAGCGAAGCCGTCTGCGGTGGCGGGCTGCTGTCGCCGTGGCCGTGGAGATCATATGTAATAACCTGGTGGTCCAGCGCCAGGGCCGGCACCTGCCATTGCCAGGGCCGGCGGTTGAGGCCGAGCCCATGGATGAGGACGATGGTGCGGCCGCCTTCTCCGAAGACGTCAAATGCGGTTCCGCGTGGCGTGAAGGATGTCATCTCAACCGGCCACCGGCTTGTAGGCAGTGACTTCAACCTCGACGCGGACATCGACGAGGAGATCACTCACCACGGCGGAGCGGGTGGGCGGCGCCTCCGGGAAATATTCGCCGTAGACCGTGTTGAAACCTGGAAAGTCAGTACGGTCGCGCAGCCACACCATGGCCTTGACCACGTCGGGGCGCGCGCAGCCGGCTTCGGCGAGGGTGGCGGTGATATCGTCGAGTACGGCGCGGGTCTGGTCCTCGATGGTGCCGGTGGTCATGACCTGGCCGTCCTTCATGGGAACCTGGCCGGTTAGGAACACGAAATCCCCGGCGCGGATTGCGCGCGAGAGTGTCAGCTTTCGGCCGCCGATCATCAATGGTCCGCCGATCACCTGCTTGCCCGTCACTCCAGCCTCCCCACGTCAACTGATGAAAAGTCTAGGCGTGCGCCTTGGCCGCACTGTAAAAGATTTCCGACAGGCGGGGGCGAAAATCTTGCATCACTCTTCGTCACGGGGCGTCACTCTCGCGCAGTTGAAGGAGACCGGCATGGCCAAGCTACAGCGCTACCAGATGTTCATCGACGGAAAGTGGACCGACGCCGCCGATGGGAGAAGCTTCACCTCCATGAACCCATCGACCGGTGAGGACTGGGCGGAGATTCCCGAAGCGACGGCTGATGATGTGAATCGCGCGGTTGAAGCAGCCCACCGGGCCTTCACCGAGGGCGAATGGGCGAGGGCGCTACCCAGCGAGCGCGGCAAATACCTCCGCCGCCTCGCGGACCTTCTGGCGCAGAAGTCCGAGGAGCTTGGCCGCACGGAGACCATTGATACCGGCAAGATGCTGAAGGAAACGCGCTGGCAGGCTAAGTACATTGCGGAATTCTTCCAGTTCTATGCCGGTGCCGCTGACAAGGTGATGGGTTCCACCCTTCCAATCGACAAGCCGGACATGCTGGCCATGACACTGCGCGAGCCCCTTGGCGTGGTGGCTGCCGTGGTGCCGTGGAATTCGCAGCTGTTTCTGGTGGCGGTGAAGATCGGCCCAGCTCTGGCGGCGGGCAACACCGTGGTGCTGAAGGCTTCCGAATATGCCTCAGCGCCGATGCTCGAATTCGCGCACCTGATGGAGGAGGCGGGCTTCCCGCCAGGTGTTTTCAATGTGGTGACGGGCCATGGCGACCCTTGCGGCCGGGTGCTCACGTCTCATCCGCTGGTGCAGCGCATCAGCTTTACGGGCGGGCCTGAATCGGCGCGTCACATCATCCGCAATTCGGCAGAGAACTTCGCGCAGGTGTCGCTCGAGCTTGGCGGAAAGTCACCCTTCCTGGTGTTTGAGGATGCCGATCTCGAGAGTGCCGTGAACGGTTCCATCTCAGGAATTTTTGGCGCGACAGGACAGTCCTGCGTGGCCGGATCACGGCTTTATCTGCAGGAGAAGATCGCGGATGAATTCCTAGACAACATCGTGTCGCGCGCGCGCCAGATCCGCATTGGCGACCCGCTGCTGGAGGAAACCCAAATGGGTCCGCTCGCCACGGCTGGCCAATTGCGCCGTATCGAGAGCGAGGTGGCCTTCGCGCAGGAGCAGGGCGGCACGCTGCTGACGGGCGGCCAGCGGCCACCCGGCCAGAACCGCGGCCTGTTCTATGAACCCACCATCATTGAATGCGCGAGCCAGCAGGACAGGATTGTCGATACCGAGCTTTTCGGACCAGTGCTGAGCGTCCTGCGTTTCAAGGATGAGGAGGAGGTGCTGCGGCTCGCCAATGACAGCAAGCATGGCCTGGCCGCCGGCGTCTTCACCCGCAATGGCGCCCGCGCGCTTCGGGTAACGAAGCAGCTTCGCGCGGGCATTGTGTGGGTCAACACCTATCGCGTGGTCTCGCCCATTGCCGAATTCGGCGGCTTCAAGGAATCGGGCTATGGCCGGGAGAGCGGGTTCCAGGCGATCTATGACTACACACGGCCCAAGACCGTGTGGATCAACACCTCGGACAAGCCGCTCGCCAACCCCTTCGTGATGCGTTAGCAGCGCTGCATGAGAACGTCGACGGCGCAACTTTCGCTGGTGCCGGCGAACAGTGGGTTGATTTCGATCTCCGCAATCGCGTTTGACTCATCCGTAGCGAAGCGGGCGAGGCGCTGCAGCATGTCGAGCAAAGCTTCGATATTGGCGGCAGGCATGCCGCGGTAACCATCCAGCAGGCGGCACACCTTCAGCCGCTTGAGGGCGCGCGCCAGATCCTCGCGCGAAGCAGGGAGCAGCACTGTTGTGGCATCGGCCAGAAGCTCCACCAAGACGCCGCCGGCGGCGAGTGTCATGGCGAAGCCGAATTGCGGGTCGCGCCTGATGCTCAGCATCAACTCGGCCACGGGCGGGGCCACCATTTTCTCCAGGAGGAACAGATCCGTTGCGGCTTCGGGATTATAGGCGGCCACATCCGCCTTCATGCGCTGTACAGCGTCAGAGACTGCTTGACTCGTTGTCAGTCCCAGCCTGACGGCCCCCGCCTCGGTCTTGTGGGGAAGCCTGTCGCTGACCATTTTGAGCGCCACCGGAAAGCCAAGCCTCTCAGCCAGTGCCGGCGCATCAGCGCCATTGCCGGTTGAACTCTGCGGAACATTGATGTGGCTCGCGGTCAAAAGCCTCTTGGCCGCGGCTTCGTCGAGAAGCTGTACGCGGCCAAGGTGGCCTGCAGATGAGAGCGGCGGAGGTGGCGCCTTGGCGATTTCGGCCCGGCGCTCCCCGTGCCAGGCGGCGGCGGCCAGCGCCGTCATGCAGTCTTCGATGCCTTGCATGGGGGCCACACCCTGCGCCACCAGGAAGCTTCGGGTTTCCGCGTCGAGGTTCTCGGGGATCGTGCTGCACACGGCGGCGGGCAAGGCGTTCCGTGTTGTGGCTGTAATGAAGGAGATCGTGTCGTTCCGGTAATAGGGCTTGCTCTCGTCCAGGCCGGGGGCGGGATAGTCCTGAACAATCACCGCTGCATCATGGCCTTGCGCGAACAGTGTTTCGAACACCGGCAGGGTCTTTTCCGGAAGGCCCCAGATCGGCGTGGTGTAATCGAGCGGGTTTGAGACCGTGGCGGTTGCGGGAAGCTGGCTGCGCAGCTGCGCGGTGGTGTGCGAATCCGGCGGTGTGAAGGTGAGGTCCAGGCGCTCGGCATAATCAGCAAGCATGGTCGCGCCGCCACCGGAACAGGTGAGGCCGGCCAGGCGCCGTCCTTTGGGCACACCGGCCACGCACAGGAGCTTTACGGTTTCCAGCAGCTGCGCGGGGCTGTTGACGCGAATGATGCCGAGACGGTCGAACAGTGCGTCGTAGAGCTCCTCCGTGCCGGAGAGAGAGCCCGTGTGACTGACGGTGAGGCTGGACCCCAGCCGCGAGGTGCCCGTTTTCAGCGCCACGACGGGCTTTCCGAGAGAGAGGCTCTTCAATGCCGCGCGCTCGAAGGCGGGAACATCCTTCAGCCCCTCGATATGGAGGCCGATCGCCCGCACCTCCGGCCGCTCCGCCAGCGCATCGACAAAATCCTCAAGCCGTAGCAGCGTCTGGTTTCCGGCCGAAACCATATAGGCGAAAGGAACACCCCGCTGGCTCATGGTGAAGTCCGAGGAGAGCATGCCGCTCTGCGTGATGAGGGCCGCGCCATAGCCCGGGCAGGAGCCGCCATGGGTGAAGGGCCAGAGCGCCACCTTGTCCACATAATTGATGACGCCATAGCAATTGGGGCCGACAAGGGCGAGATCGCCCGCTGCGGCCACGAGGCGGGCTTCCGCCTCCGCGCCATCGGAGCCGGTCTCGCCGAAGCCTGCCGTGTAGCAGACGACGCCACCCGCCCCCATGGCATTGAGCTTGTGCAGCGCCTCGATGGCGGCGTCCTTCGGAACCGCGAGGAAGACGGCATCTGGTGCGTCCGGCAAATCTTCAATCGCGGCAAAGCAGGGATGCCCGCCAATGTGGCTCCGCTTCGGGTTCACTGGCCAGAAGGGGCCGGAAAAGCCGATGCGCTTGCATTCGGCGGCGACAGTCTCTGCGTCCCGCCCGCCGATCACCGCGACATGGCGCGGCTTGAGCAGGCGGTCGAGATTGGCACGGCGCAGCGGAGTCATGCCCCGAGCGGCCTCAGAATGGCGCGCGAAATGATATGGCGCTGAATCTCCGAGGTGCCGTCCCAGATGCGCTCGAGGCGCGCGTCCCGCCAGAGGCGCTGGATGGGAAGCTCTTCCATGAGGCCCATTCCGCCATAGATTTGAACCGCATTGTCGGCCACGCGGTTCACCATCTCGGAGCAGTAGAGCTTTACCATGGAGATATCGGCGTCGGTCAGGATCCCGTCATTGGCGCGGCGCACCGCATCTTCGACCAGCAGGTCCGCGGCCCGCAATTCGGTGGCCATATCGGCGAGCTTGAAGCCGGTGCCCTGGAACTTGCCAATGGCCTGCCCGAACTGCTTGCGGCTGGCCGCCCATTCGCTGGCGAGCCCCAGCAGCCGCTCGGCCTTGCCGCAGCAGGAGGCGCCGACAAAGATGCGGCCATAGGTCAGCCACTGCCCGGCGAGTTCAAGCCCGCGGCCTTCTTCGCCCAACACCTGACGGGCATGCAAGCGCACATCGCTGAAACTCAGCTGGAAGGTTTTATAGCCGCGGTAGCTCACACAGTGGGTGCCGTCGCGCACGTCGAAGCCGGGTGTTCCCGCATCGACCAGAAACGCGGTGACACGCTTTCTCGATCCGCGCGGGCTTTCGTCCACGCCGGTTGCGGCGAAGACGATCGCGAAGTCCGGCATCACGGGGCCTGAAATGAAGTGCTTGGAGCCATTCAGGATCCAGTCGTCGCCATCCCTGCGGGCGTTGGACCTCATGCCCATCACGTCCGAGCCCGCTTCCGGCTCTGTGAGCGCAAAGAGCTCCCGCTTTTCGCCCTTCACGCAAGGCAGAAGATAGCGCTCGCGCTGTTCGCCTTCGCAGGCCAGAAGCAATTCGGTGGGCCGCGCCACCCAGCTGTGGAGCGCGTGGCTGGTCTTGCCGAATTCGCGTTCCATGATGGTCTTTGCCTCGAGGCTTATGCCCCCGCCACCCACCTCTTCGGGGAGGTTCGCGGCGTAGAGGCCGGCCTCGTGGGCGCGCTTCTCGATCTGCCGACCGAGATCCAGGGGCACTTCACCAAGCTTGTCGACGAGGTCTTCATGTGGATGCAGTTCGGCCTTCATGAAGGCCTGCACAGTTTCGAGCAGCAGCCGGTTTTCGTGGGAATTGACGAGACTCAAAATGTCCTCCGGGCTTAGGCCGCATCCCCGCCGCGCTTGCGCGACAGGATCGCGAAGCCGACGAGAGCGGCAAGTGTGGTGCAGATCAGGACGACCGCCGCCGCAGCGACCGTCGGATCGGTGTTTTCCCGCATGCCGTTCCAGAGCCGGCGCGGCAGGGTGAAGACGTCGAACTTGGAAATGAACAGCGTAACGACGATCTCGTCCCAGGAGAGGATGAAGGCGAAGACAGCACCCGCCAGTATGCCCGGCTTGATCACCGGCAGGATCACCCGGCGCACTGTCGTCGGGAGCGAGGCGCCGAGGCTGCGTGAGGCCTGTTCAAGCCTGAGATCAAAATTCGCGAGCGACGCCGAGACGGTGATCACCACCATCGGGATGGCGAGAATCGCATGGGCGAGGATGATGCCCATGTAGGAGTCGATCAGCCCAAGCGGCACCCACCAGCGATAAAAGGCCATGGCTGAAATGATCGGCGGCACCATCAGCGGCAGCAGCAGGAAGGCGCGGATCGTTTCGGTGAAGCGGCCCGACAGGCGCCACAGTCCAATTGCGGCGAGTGTTCCCAGCAGCGTGGCGAGAGCCGAGGCGGCGATGGCGATCAGCAGGCTCTGTCCAAAGCTCGAAATCCATTCGGGACTGGTGAAGAGATGTTCGAAATGCTGCAGCGAGACCCCTTCCCATGGGAAGGAGAGATAGGTCTTGGCCGTGATCGAGACCGGAAAGGCCACGAGCGACGGGATGATGAGGATCGAGAGGATGATCCAGGCACCGATCTGGCTGATGCGTCCGCCCAGTGATTGCTTCATCGTGCGGCTCCACCGAAGACCACCGAGAGCTTCATGAAGCGGTTCAGCACATACATCAGCGCCAGAACGCTGGCGATCATCAGCGCTGCCAGCATGGCTGCCACACCCCAGCGCACCGTGACGAGGAGCTGTACTGAAATGTACTCGGCGATCATCTGCACCTTGCCGCCGCCGAGGATGGCGGGGGTGACATAGAAGCCGAGCGAGCTGATGAACACCAGAAGCGATGCAGCGATGATACCCGGGCGGGTGAGCGGCAGGAAGATGCGGAAGAAGGTCTGGGCGCTGCTGGCGCCGAGGCTTCGTGAGGCGCTGGTCACCCGAGGGTCTATGCCCTGCATGTTGGCGAGCAGCGGCAATATGGCATAGGGCACCATGTATTCTGTCATGCCGATCAACACGCCCACCTCGTTGCGCATCAGGGGCAGTGGCTGGGAGATGATGCCGAGTGACATGAGCGCGTCATTCACCAGCCCATTGTGGCCAAGCAGCATCAGCCAGGCGAAGGACCGGACCAGAACCGAAATCCAGAAGGAGATGAGAAGGATCGACATCATGCGCCGGCGCACCCCCGCCAGGGCATGGAGCATGGCGTAGGACACGATATAGCCCAGTGTCACCGCGGCCACGGTGGTGATCAGGCAGAGCCTGATCGTGCGCCAGATGAGGTTGGCCACCGTGTCGCTCTCGAAGATCTTGGCATAGTTTCCAAGGCCGGGCTTCGGATCCGTGACGCTCAGCAGCAGCACGTTGACGATGGGGGCCACGTAAAGCGCCAGCACCAGCAGCACCGCAGGTGCCACCAGGAGCCAATAGGGATTGAAATGTGAGGGCCGTGTGGTCATGCGTGAAAGGCACGCGCCCGGGCTTCGGGGCGCGTGCCGCTTCTCCTGTGGATCAGCCGATGGCGTCAAGGAAGGCATTCACGGCGTCACCGCCATTGTCTGCCCACCAGACCGGATCGTTGAACACCACCTTGTCGATGTTCTGGGCCGAGTTGATGGCGTAGGGCTGCATCGCCTCCGGAATCTTGGCAAAGGCCTCCGGGTTCGATGGCGTCATGCCGAGGCAGTCCAGGATCATAAGCTGCGATTCGACCTGAAGCGCCTGCGCGATGAACTTCATCACATTGTCGCGGCCGGCGGGATTGCCGCGCGGCACGATATAGGCGCCGGGCATGGCAATCGCCTCGTTCATCACCAGCTTGTAGCGCCCGTTGGTGCGCTCCTCGATGGTCTTGCCGCGGTTCTGCCAGACCATGCCCATCGCGACTTCGCCATTGACGATCATGTCATGGGCTTCGGAGCCCGAACCCCAGTACAGGCTGTCTTCCTTGATGGTCTTGATCTTTGCAATCGCGCGGGGCACGTCGCAGGGATAGACCTTGTCCTTGGGGACACCATCCGCCATCAGCGCGCTCTCGATCGAGCCGTTCGCCCATTTGTAGAGCGAGCGCTTTCCGGGGAATTTGGCGGTGTCGTAGAAATCTGCCCAGCCCTTGGGCGGATTGTCGCCGAAGGCCTTGGTGTCATACATGAAGGCGTAACCATAGAAGATGACGCCGACGCCGTACTCCCAGGCCACGCCCTCCTTGATCTGCTTCTTGTCGACAATGTTGTAGTCGATGGCCTCGAGATGGCCGGACTTGCCAAGGGCAATGGCGTCGAAGCCATCGGCATCGCAGACATCTGCCGTCACCTTGCCCGAATCCACCATCTCCTTGATCTTGCCCTGGAGGGGCCCGGAGGTGTCGAACTTCAGCGGCAGGCCGGTCTTGGCTGTGAATGGCTTGCCGATCGCATCGCCATGGCACTTCTCGGATTCGCCGCCCCAGTTCCACATGACAATTTCATTGGCCGCGGCCTCGGCGTCGCCGGCCCTCACGGCGAGCGTTGCCACGCCTGCCATTCCGCACAGCATCAGGAAGCTGCGGCGGTCGAGGCGGCCGGACTTGAAGGCAACAGCGCCCTCGCGGGCGAGGTCTTTCAGGAAAGCTTTGTCTTGCATGGTCATCTCCTCCATCTTGCTGCGGCCTTCGCCGCTTCAGTTGTTGCGGGTCAAGAGCCCGGTCGTGTCATGCGGATCTTACGCCCGCTTCTTCGCCGTCATCGCCTTCAACCTCGACTTGAGCATCATTGCTCCAGCAGAGATCAATGGCCTGCGAATCTGTAAACTGCCCCGTGTTTCGCCATGCCGGCACATGAACCTCGATTGCCGGAGAGCCAGGAACGTCCACCATCAGCTTCAGCGTGGCACCCATATAAGTGATGCCGCGCACCGTTCCGGTGAGTTTGTTCTGGCCGTGGCCCATTCCCGCCGCGAAGGCATCAATCTTCTCGGGCCTAAGCGCGTAGATCCGCCCATTGCGACTGATGAAGTTGCTCTTGCCGAGGAAGCTTGCTGCGAAAGTGGTGCGCGGCCGCTCATAAAGCTCGACCGGGTTGCCAACCTGCACCACGTGGCCGCGGTTCATGATCACGATCCGGTCAGACATGGTGAGGGCTTCTTCCTGATCATGCGTCACATAGATGAAGGTGGTGCCGACCCGGTTGTGAATATCCTTCAACTGTTCCTGCACATCGGCCCGCAGCTTGCGGTCCAGCGCGCCAAGAGGCTCATCGAGCAACAGCACGCGGGGTGAGAAGCTCAAGGCGCGGGCCAATGCAACGCGCTGCTGCTGGCCGCCGGACAGCTGACTAGGAAAGCGGTCTGCGAAGCCCTGCAACTGCACAAGATCGAGCATTTCGTTGACGCGAGCCTCGATTTCGGCGCTGGGCTTCCGGCGGATTTCCAGCGGATAGGCGATATTCTTGCGAACGCTCATGTGCGGGAACAGGGCATAGCCCTGAAACACCATGCCGAAATTCCGCTTCTCCGGCGGCGTTGCGGCAATCGAACTGCCGCCAACTAAAATGTCGCCCGAGGTAATGTCCTGGAATCCCGCAAGCATCATCAGCAGCGTTGTCTTGCCGGAGCCGGAGGGGCCTAGCAGTGTCAAGAATTCGCCGGCGCGAATGTCGAGCGACACGCCGTCGACGGCGGTCATCTTCCCATATTGCTTGGTGACGTTCTGGAAGACGACACCAATGCCGGAAGGTCCTGCTGTCATGCCTGCTTCTTGAGCCCCAGCTTCTTGCGCGCTTCCGCAGGCGTCAACACGCGCGCGCCCATGCGTTCAATGATGCCGACGACGCGCTCCACCAGTTGTGCATTGCTCGCCAGCACACCACGGTCGAGGTAGAGATTGTCCTCCAGCCCAACCCGCACATTGCCGCCCATGGCGACAGCTGCAGCGGCCATCGGCATCTGCATGCGCGAAATGCCGAAGCTGGCCCAGCTGGCATTGGCGGGAAGCTGGTCCTTCATCGCCTTCATATTGTCGACAGACTGGTCGGCCCCCCAGGGAATGCCGAGGCAGATCTGGAACATCGGCGGATCTTCGATCAGCCCCTCCTTGACGAGCTGTTTCGCCAGGCGGATGTGGCCTAAGTCAAAGACCTCGAGTTCGGGCTTCACGCCCCATTCCTTAACCAGCGCCGCCATTCGGCGGAGGTAAGGAGGTGTCGACATGTAGACGTAATTGCCATCGCCGAAATTCATCGAGCCACAATCGAGACTGCAGATCTCGGGCCGCAGCAGCTCCACGTGGCGGAGCCGCTCCTCGGGTCCGATCATGTCCGTGCCGGCGCCGGGCTTGCACGGGTCATCCTCGCTGATCATCCAGTCTCCACCCATGCCGGCTGTGAGGTTGATGACCACATCCGTGCCGCTGGAGCGCACGATATCTACCGCGCGCTTGAACAGCTCCGGATCGCGGGAGCCTTTGCCGGTCTGCGGATCGCGAACGTGAAGATGGGCCGCAGTCGCACCGGCCTTTGCGGCGTCAATGGCCGCCTGGGCGATCTGCTCCGGCGTCACGGGAACGCCCGGATGCTTGCCGACCGTGTCACCCGCTCCGGTGACCGCACATGTTACGATAACTTCGAAGTTCACGCTGTCACTCCCTGGCGTCTCTTGTTTGTGGCTGAAATGATTTGCTCGAATGGCCGCGAGCGTTATAGAATTTTCGCCATCAATTCGTTTTTTTCGTCGATCGTGGAGTCATGGCACAATCAGCTGACACGGAACGGGGCATGGCAGCGGGTGAGGTGACCCGCGTAAGCTTCGTGCTGATCCCGCGTTTTAACATGATGACGCTCACCATGCTCATGGAGCCGATGCGAATCGCCAATTATCTTGCGCCGCACAAACTCTATGAATGGGACTTCCGCGCAACCGCGGCTGAAAACATCCCCGCCAGCAATGGCCTGAGTGTCCCCTGCCGGAGCGTCGACGAGGAGGGTTTGCCGAAGCCGGACATCATCGCCGTGTGCGGCAGCTGGGGTGCGGAGCATCTGAACGATCAGCGCCTGTTCCGGTGGCTCAGAAAGAATGCGCGGGCCCAGGTACAGATGATCGCTGTCGAACTTGGCATCTATGCCTTCGCCAAGGCAGGGCTGGTGACTGATCAGAAGGTCACCACCCACTGGTCGATGATGGCAGGCTTGGTCGAGGCCTATCCGGAGCTCGATGTTGCGGAACAGCTCTATTCCGTTGAGAAACCGGTTATGACCTGTGCAGGCGGTACGTCAGGACTTGACCTCATGCTTTATGTCGTCGGCCGCAAGAATGGAGACCAGCTCGCCTCTGAAGTCGCCAATCAGGTCATGCACCATCCGCGGCGGCCACCGGAGGCCATGCAGCGCCACGCCACAGGCGGCAAGCACGATGATGTGCACCAGGACGTGCGCGCGGCGATGACCCTGCTTGAAGGGCGGATCGAGGATCCCACCCCCGTGCCGCGCGTGTGCCGGGAGCTCGGCATATCACAGAGGAAGCTGGAGCGCCTGTTCAAGCGCGACATCGGCTGCACCATCGTTCAGTACAGCAAGCTGCTGCGGCTGCAATATGCGCGGGTGCTGCTGAGTTCCACCCGCATGTCGATCCGCGAAGTTTCGGCTGCCTGCGGCTTCAACTCGATGTCTTACTTCTCGCAGAGCTTTCTGCAAGCTTTCGGCAAGAAACCCAGCGAATACCGTCAGGCGTGGCCAGAAAAGGATGCCGCACCTTCATGGCCCGGCACCGTCTATGCCTTCCTGCAAACCGCGCGAAACAAACCCCAGAAGCGCGACTAGCTTTCCGCTCTGGCGGCGCGGACCGCTTTCAGGACGCCGACGATCGCGCGGTCGCGCTCCGCGGCCATCTCCTCGAAGTGGCGGCCCTTGGCGATCTCGTTACAGCCATCGACCATCCGGTCACGCAGTTCCTGGGTGAGTTCGGGTGCTTCTAGCCTGGTCCACGGCAGTTTCAGCGCCGGGCCGAACTGGTCAAGGTTGGTCGCCATGCCGCCTTCGCCACAGGCGACGTGAAAAGCCATGCACTGGCCTTGGATCGCCAGGCGTGGCGCGGGTCCATTCATCAGCGCGATATCAATATCCTCAGGTGTCGCCTCGCCATTTGCCACCATGTGCAGCGCCTCGCGCCACAAGGCCTCCTGCAGGCGGGTGGCCACGAAGCCCGGAATTTCCTTCTTCATCACCAGCGGTGCCTTGCCGGCATATTCGTAGAAGTCCCTCGCCCAGGTGACGGCATCCGGCGATGTCCGCTTGCCGCCAATGATTTCGACGAGTGGCAGCAGATAGGGTGGGTTGAAGGGGTGCCCGATGACCGTGCGCTCAGGTGTGGAGCACAGCAACTGGATGTCAGTCATCATCAAGCCCGACGTGCTCGATGCGATGACCACACCAGCAGGTACGATACGGCCGAGCGTCTCATAGAGCTTCTGCTTCAGTTCCAGCCGTTCCGGCGCACTTTCCTGCACGAAATCGGCATCGCCGGCGGCCGCCTCCAGATCGTCAGTGAGCGTCAGCCGGTCGAGGGAAGCGCCTGGTGCCAGGCCCAGAGCGGCAAGGCTGATCCACGCTGTGTCGAGCACCTTGCGATAAGCTGCTTCCTCGCTCATGGCGTGGACATAGCCGGTCACGTCAAAGCCGCGCGCAAGGAAATGCGCCGCCCAGCCCGCACCGATCGGTCCGCCACCGATGCTTGCGACTTTCTTCACTGCCGTTACAGCTGGCCTTGCCATCGCTATCTCCCCTTGAACACCGGTTCGCGCTTCTCGACGAAGGCCTTGACGCCCTCTGCGGCGTCTTCCGACTTCAGCATGGCGCGGTAGACCGGGAGATCGCCCTTGCGCATGGTTTCGAAGGTTTCACGCATGGGCCTGCATTCGATGGTACGCAGCACTTCCTTGACGGTCTGCATCGCCAGCGGTGCTGATTTGGCGAGCTGGCCTGCCCATTCGCGGGCGGCGGTCATCAGTTCCGCATAGGGCACCACCTTGTTGACGAGGCCATAGTGCGCCGCTTCTTCCGCGCCCATGCGGCGGCCGAGCAACAGCATCTCCATCGCAATGTTGTAAGGAAGGCGCCGCGGCAGGCGCTGCAAGGCGCCCGCATCCGGCACGATGCCGAGCGGCATTTCGGGCAGTGCGAATTCCACGTGATCCGCCGCTATGACGAGGTCGCAGGACAATGCAATTTCGAAGCCGCCGCCGATGGCCAATCCGTTCAATGCGGCGATCACCGGTTTGTTGAGGTTCCAGTTCTCCGTGAGACCGGCAAAGCCGCCATCACCGTAGTCGCCATCCTCCCACCAATTGTCGAGCTTCATGTCGCCTGCGTTCAAGGCCTTCAGGTCCCAGCCGGCGGAGAAGATACGTTCGCCCGCAGCGGTGAGAATCCCCACCCGCAGATCCGGGTCGTCGCGCAGCAATGCGAAGGCCTCGCCCATCTCGCGGCTCATCGCCTGATCAATGGCGTTAACCTTGGGCTTGTTGAGCTTGACCTCGAGAATGTGGCCGTTACGGGTAACGTCGACGAAACGCTGCATGTTGCATAAACTCACTTGAAGGCCGGGATTACTTCCTTGCAGAACAGTTCGAGCGACCGCTTCTGCTCCTTCATGCCGAGCCCCAAGCTCGCATAATAGGTGAACTCATCCACGCCCAGCGCGTCATAGGGCTTCAGCTTCGCAATCACCTCATCAGGTGTTCCGAACATCAGGTTGGTCGAGAGCATGGTGGGGTCGTATTCAGCACGGTTCGCGATATCATGAAGGGCCACTTCCTTCGGGAAGCCGTTCTTCACGTCGCCCATGTTCTTGAACAGGTTCTCGAACTGGCCGAGCTGTCGCTGCGCAGCCTTGACGGGCACCATCCAATCCTCCTTGCGGTCATAGACGGCCGTGTGCCGCATCATCGCGAAGATCGGCCGTGCCTTGCCGGGATTGTTGGCGAGGGCCTCATCGAGGCGCGATTTGTAGAGCTCGGCCTCGCTCATCGGCCGCGTGAGCGGCCAGGACATGATGTTGAGCCCGTGCTTCACCGCGAAATCATAGGTGATGGGTGCACGCGCTGCGACCCATATGGGCGGGTGTGGCTGCTGCAGCGGCTTCGGCACGGAGGTGGAGGTGGGGAACTGCCAATAGGTGCCCTTGTGTTCATAGTCCCCCTTCCAGAGGGCGAGCACGGCGGGCAGCATCTCCTGCATGTATTTCCAGCCATCGCTCTGGAGGAGGCCAGGGTGCATGCGGTCAAACTCGCGCTGGTAGGCGCCGGAGCCAATGCCGAATTCGAGCCGGCCGCCTGTGATGAGATCGGTGAAGGCAGCCTCGCCCGCCAGCTTGATCGGGTGCCAATAAGGCGCCACGGCCACTGCCGTGCCGAGCCTGATCTTCGAGGTGTGCGCGCCCCACCAGGTGAGGATCTGGAATGGATCGGGCGCGATGGTCATTTCGAGTGCGTGGTGTTCCGCCGCCCAGGCGATGTTGAAACCGCCGTCTTCGGCCATTTGCACCATTTCAAGCGTGTGGCGCGCGACCTCTTGCATGTCGAGGCTTTCGTCCATGCGTTCGAGATTGATGGCGAGCTGAAATTTCATGGCCGTGCCTCCTGTCAGTGCTTGCTTCTTCGAGCCTTGTCCCAAGTGTCTGTCCGGGACGATTGAGAGTTTGTCAGAAATCCGACAGCAACGCAGCGATTTCGCCGATGGACCTTGTGGAGGTCAATCCAGCCTCTGCAGCGCTGCCGAGAGAGCCGAAATGATCGCTGCGAAATACCCGTCGCGATCGCCAAATTCCGTCTCGAGGACACTGAAGAAGGCGGCGGCGGCGCGCTTTGCCGGGTCGACCATGAGAAACTGCCCCGCAAAGCCCGGGTGACCGGCCCATGTTCCATTGCTCATCAGGTGGTTACGGTAGCGAAGCTGCGGGCTTCCGCCATAGGAGGTACCAGCTCCGCTCATGGCATCCGCCAGGAATGGGGCACTCCCCACCTCGCTCCCGTCAACGCCCGCTCCACCGCGGGCGATGAGAAGCCCGTAGCGCGCCAGATCACGCGCGGTCATCACACCGCCGCCGCTCAACACCGGCACACCGTCGCAATCTGCGGAAATATGGAATGAGGATTCCAGCCCAGCGGCCGCAACGATCCCTTCCACATGTGAGGAGAGCGGCCGACCACTGGCCTGCTCGATGATCCAGCCCAGCATGTCAGTATTCGGAGAGGCGTAGCGCGTGACGTTATCATTTCCTGCCGGTCCTGCCACTAGCCCGGCCGCGAAGCTGCGCACACCGAACTCCGCCTCGTCTGCAGGGGGCAGACGCCAGCCCATGGCGATTTCCTGCCGCGCATAACCGACAGGTGCGCCGTTTGCCGGAGGTGGAGAATAGGGTGCGGCATAGTCTTCTTCGAAATTGCTGGGCACATTCATGTCCAGAGCCTGCTGAACGCTGGCCCGCGCATAGGCATCGCCGGGGGCCGGCACATAATCCGCAATGGGATGGAGCGGATCGATCTTGCCTTCTGCAATCAGCCGCCCGAGCGCCAGATGAACGAAGCTCTTGGTGACGGATTGGATGCTGTGAAGACGGTCTGCGGCAAAATCCGCCGCATGGCGTTCGAGGACAATGCGGCCGTCCTGCACGATGACAAGGGTGCAGAAGGCGGGATCCGACATGAGCGCAGAGATGCCAGGTAGACTGGCGAGCACCGGATCTTCATCATGGCGAAGCGGCAGGACGAGGGGCGCGCGAAAGCTTAGGCCGCGGCGGTGGATCATATGCAGGGACCGGAAGCTCTCGCGGCGGCGGGCGGGTGTGTTCCAGCTGGCGAGGCGGCGCGCGCCGACGGCGAGATCAGGGTTGGGCTGGATCATGAGCGGGCAGCATTCCCCTGTCTGTCAGAACCTTGCGGGCAGCGCGGAAGCATTCAAGTGCCTGCGGCACGCCGCAGTAGATGCCCACCACGTGAACAATCGCCCGGATCTCGTCAACCGACACGCCATTGTTGATCGCGCCATTGCAGTGAATTTCCCACTCATGCATCTTGCCGAGTGCCCCCAGCATTGCCAGGTTCATCATGGAGCGCGTTTTGGCGTCGATCGTTTCATCGCCCCAGCCAAACCCCCAGCACCACGCCGTCATCGCTTCCTGAAAGGGCCTGGTGAAGCCGTCTGCTGCCTTCAGGTTCTGATCTACATAGTCGGCGCCGAGCGTATCCTTCCGCTTCTTGAGACCCGTCTCAAAAAGTTCATCATTCATCCGGTTTCCTCCACTTCATCTGGTGACGGCACAGAGCCGCAATGTAAAAAACGGCTGTTCCGTGGAATCATGCTACAGCAAATCCGCTTGTGTGGGCCGAGGCAAGAGGCGATGGAGAGGTGAACATGCCGCAGTGGACTGAACGTTTCTCACTGGAAGGCCGGCGCGCCATGGTGACTGGTGCGACCAAGGGCATAGGCTTTGAAACATGCCGTGTTCTTGCAGATGCCGGTGCGGATATTGCTGCTGTCGGGCGAGATGAGCAGGGGCTTGCCGATATCCAGAGGGAAGTCGAGGTGCTCGGGCGGCGCTGCGTGCCCATTGCGGCCGATCTTGCAACCATTGAAGGGCCGAGGCATGCCGCGAGCCAGGCACTCGGCGCTTTTGGGACGATCGATATCCTTGTCAACAATGCCGGGGTGACAACGATCAAATCCATCATCGACACCCCCGTTGATGATTGGGAGTGGGTCAACAATGTCAATCTGCGGGCGCCTTATCTGCTGGCGCAGGCGCTGGTTCCCAACATGATCAAGCAGCGCCTTGGAAAAATCATCAACATCTCGTCGCAGTCTGGTGTTGTGGCGCTTGACGACCATGGTGCCTATGGGGCCTCCAAGGGCGGCCTCAACATGCTGACGAAGGTGATGACGGTGGAGTGGGCAAAACACAACATCCAATCCAACTCCGTCTGCCCCACCGTCATTCTGACGCCCATGGGTGAAATGGTGTGGGGCGATCCCAGCATGGGCGATCCCATGAAGGCCAAGATTCCGGCAGGCCGGTTTGGGCGGACGACCGAGGTGGCCGATCTCATTCTCTTCTTGGCCTCTTCCGCGTCAGACATGATCACCGGTCAGACCATTCTGATTGATGGCGGCTTCACCGCGCAGTAACGGCAAAGGACCATCAGAGATTGGCGCGCGGGGCCAGTCACGCCTGGCCTGGGTTGTGAATCGCGCGTCTCACCTTATCTTAAATTTTATCTTGCTTACTTGACATGCTGCGGAAACGGCGTGCTAAAATGCGGCTGTCCACCCCCGTACGCTCCGGCACATCCGTTCACTCTCGCCAACAAAGGAAAGTACCATGCTCCGTCACTGGGTCTTCGCGCTCATTCTCCTGGTGAGCGGCATTGCCGTTGCGCCGTTCGCAATTGCGGGCGATGCCGGCGAGCCCGTTGTCCTGACGGTCACTGGAAATGTCGCCCATCCCAACCGGGGAGCGCTGGACCCGTTCGACGATGCGGTGTTCGCTCATCTTGACGTGAAATTCGACAAGGGATTCACCTTCACGCTTGCCGATCTCAAGGCGCTGCCGCAGCAGACGGCCAAGGCAAAATACAATGAATGGCCAAGGGAAGTCACCGCCACGGGCCCGTCACTTGCCGATGTGCTGAAGGCTGCAGGTGCGGAGGGCAAGAAGATACTGGTGCAGGCCATTGATGGTTATGCACCGGAATTCACCGCCGATGATGTGGCGCGGGGCAAGCTGATCCTCGCAGTGGAAGCGGATGGAAAACCCCTTGCAATGGGCGGGCGCGGCCCGCTCTGGCTCTTCGGGCCCCGGGACAGTTTTGCCGATCAGCAGGATGAGGAGGGCTTTGCCTTCGCCGTTATCCGCATCGACGTGCAGTAGGCGCGCGAGGCCTCAGCGATCAGCTTGACCAGATCGGACGAGATGCGCTTCGAGATCGAGCCGTACTGCGACTGTTGCCATGGCGACAACTGAGGCGCCGCCCCGCTCGTCATCCAGGATGTCCAGACCACCTTTCACCACCTTCACCGTCACCTCGCCGTGGGGCAGGCTGGCCGCAACGGCGGCCGTGTCCACCTTCTCAGGCTTCTGCACGCCGATGGTGACTTCGACCTGCATGGCCTTCGGCTCGACGTCGAGTGTGCGGAGGAAGGGCAGGGAAGAATGGTGGATGCAGTCCTGCACGGCGCGCAGGGCTGCCTTGGTGTAATCGCCGCCATGCATGTCGTTACCATGCCCCATTTCGAGGATGATGCGCTTCAGGGCCATCAGTTCCTCTCCGCAATGTCGAGGTAGACGATGGCCGCCGCATTGGCCATCAGGGTGAGATTGGTGCCTTCGTCATTCATGATCTCAAGTCCACCTTCGACAACCTCTACCGTTGATGTTCCATAGGGAAGAACCGCAGCCACTGCCTCCTTGTCCACCTTCTCCGGCTTTGGCACGCCAATCAGCACCCGCACATGCATGTCCTGAGGCTTCTGGCCGAGTGCCGCCGCGATGGTGAGCGAATTGTGCCAGAGCGCATCCTTCAAGGCCCTCACGGCGGCCTTCGTATAGTCCGCCCCTGTCAGGTCCGTCCCCATTCCCAACTCGACGATCATGCGTTTGAGCGCCATGTCTTGCTTTCCATTTTGCCAGTGCGACGATCAGAACAGAATTCGCTCGTTATGTCTCCAAGAACTGTGCGGATCGCAGTCTCATGTGCAGCGCAGCGTAACATCAAAAATCTTTCTGCAGCGCAAGATCGTTCAGCTTTGCTCTTGACAGCCGGTTACGGCGCGCGATCATTGCGTCAACAGGCCAATAAGAACAAATACCAGGGAGCCTATGGGAAGCGCTATCGGCATTATCGCCAATCCTGTTTCCGCGCGCGACATCCGCCGGGTGATCGCGAATGCGACGGCGCTCCAGATCACCGACCGTGCCAATATCGTGCTGCGCGTTCTGTCCTGTGTGAAGGCCTGCGGTGTTGACCACGTCTGGATGATGCCGGAGAACGGTGGCATCCGGCATCACGTCTGCCGCGGGATCGACAGGGCGGAGAACCAGGGGCTCAAGCATTTTCCGAAGCTCGAATATCTTGACTACAAGATCTCCGGAACCGTCGAAGACACGCTGAAAGCCGCGCGGCTGATGAAGGAAAAGGGCGTCGCGGCCATCGTGGTGCTCGGCGGTGACGGCACCCACCGCGCGGTGGTTACCGCCTGCGGAGATGTTCCCATCGCCGGAATCTCGACCGGCACAAACAATGCTTTTCCTGAACATCGGGAGCCCACCATAACGGGGCTTGCGGTGGGCCTTGCGGTGACGGGAAAAGTGCCGCCGGTCCATGCGTTCCTTCCCAACAAGAAGATCGCCGTCCGGGTAAACGGCCATGAGGAAATTGCGCTGGTCGATGTTGCGGTGGTGACTGAGCGCTATGTCGGAGCCCGCGCCCTGTGGCGAACCGAGACATTCCGGGAGCTTTTCGTAACCTTCGCCGATCCGGAGGTGATCGGCATGTCAGCCATTGCAGGGCTGCTCACGCCCGTGACGCGGCTGGAGCCGAATGGGCTTCACGTGCGCCTGGCGCCCGAAGATGAGGCCAACATCATTCTCGATACGCCGATTGCACCTGGCTACATGCGCGGCATCGGCATTCGGGACTATGGGCCCATGCAGCCCAACCAGATCTACCGCCCATCGATCAGCGACGGTTCCATCGCACTCGACGGCGAACGCGAGCTTTCCTTCACGCGCGATGACGATGTGACCATCGAACTCGTGCCCGACGCCTTCAGCACCGTGAATGTGGGCGGCTGCATGCAATATGCCTCACGCCACGGGCTGATGAGAATGACTCAAGATCATAAAAGACAAAGCATGGGAGGATTATGATGACCGCGCCGAACAGCACCACCGGAATATTCCCGCTCGACAAGCCCGGACTTCTTCAAGCCTACCGCACGATGCGCACCATCCGCGAGTTTGAGGAGCGCCTCCACACCGAATTCGCCACGGGCGATATTCCAGGCTTCGTCCATCTCTATGCAGGTGAAGAGGCGGCCGGAACCGGCATCATGATGCATTTGGAGGACAAGGACCGTATCGCCTCCACCCACCGCGGCCATGGCCACTGCATCGCCAAGGGAGTGGACCCCCGCGCGATGATGGCAGAAATATATGGGCGGGATTCAGGCTCCTGCCGCGGCAAGGGCGGCTCCATGCATATTGCAGACCTCTCCAAGGGCATGATGGGCGCCAATGGCATTCTCGGTGCGGGTGCGCCTCTGGTTTGCGGCGCGGGCCTCGCGGCCAAGTACCGGGGCGATGGCGGCGTGGCGATTTCATTTGTGGGTGACGGTGCGTCCAACCAGGGCACCTTCCTGGAAAGCCTCAACCTTGCTGCCGTGTGGAACCTGCCGGTGATCTTCGTGGTGGAGAACAATGGCTATGCTGAATCGACGTCACGCGATTATGCCGTCGCTGTCGATTCCTATGTGGACCGCGCCGCGGGCTTCGGCCTTCCCGGCGTTACGGTCGACGGGCTCGATTTCTTCGCCGTGTATGAAGTGGCAGGCGAGATCATCAAGCGAGCGCGCGAAGGCGGGGGGCCCGCATTGCTCGAATGCAAGATGGTGCGCATGTATGGCCATTTCGAAGGCGACCAGCAAACCTATCGTGGCAAGGGCGAACTTGACGACATCCGCGCCAACAAGGACTGCCTCAAGATGTTCGCGCAGCGGGTGACGGAGGCGGGTGTGATCAGCCGCAGTGAGCTTGACGCCATCGATCGTGAGGTGCTGGCGCAGATCGAGGATGCCACGGCCTTTGCCAAGGCCGCACCGCTGCCGACCGCAGCGGACCTCGTCACCGATGTTTATGTCAGCTACTGAGCGCGAAGGAGAAGAAAAATGGCACGCAAGATAAGCATGCGCCAGGCACTGAACGAGGCGCTCGACCAGGAAATGGCCCGCGATCCAAGTGTGATCGTGATGGGCGAAGACATCGTGGGCGGCGCCGGCGGTGATGGTGAGGAAGACGCCTGGGGCGGGGTTCTTGGCGTCACCAAGGGCCTGCACGCCAAGTACAAGGGCCGCCTGCTCGATACGCCACTCTCCGAATCCGCCTATATCGGCGCTGCGGTGGGCGCTGCCGCCTGCGGCATGCGGCCGGTGGCCGAACTCATGTTCCTCGATTTCATGGGTGTCTGCTTCGACCAGATCTTCAATCAGGCCGCCAAGTTCAGATATATGTTTGGCGGCAAGGCGGAAACGCCGATCGTCATCCGCGCCATGGTAGGGGCGGGCTTTCGCGCCGCTGCCCAGCACAGCCAGATGCTGACGCCACTGTTCGTGCATATTCCCGGCCTCAAGGTGGTGTGCCCTTCCAACGCCTATGATGCAAAGGGCCTCCTGATCCAGTCCATCCGGGACAATGATCCGGTGATCTTCTGCGAGCACAAGAATCTTTATGGGTTGGAGACGGATGTGCCGGCCGAGTCTTACGCCATTCCGTTTGGCGAGGCGAATGTGATGCGTGACGGCAAGCATGTTACCATTGTCACCTATGGCATGATGGTTCATCGCTCAATGGAGGCCGCCGCAGCGCTCGCTAAGCAGGGCATCGAATGTGAGGTGATCGATCTTCGCACCCTCTCGCCCATCGACTGGGATACGGTGATCGACAGTGTCGAGCGTACCGGCCATCTCGTCTGCGTGGATGAAGCTCATCCGCGCTGCTCCATCGCATCGGATGTGTCCGCCATGATCTCGCAGGAATGTTTCAAGGCGCTCAAAGGCCCCATTCAGATGGTGACGGCGCCGCACACGCCCGTGCCCTTCTCGCCTGTGCTGGAGGACCTCTACATTCCATCAGCGGATGCAATCGCAAAGGCTGTCAAGCGGTCCATGGCGCAGTGAGACGCGGAAACACATAGATTGAGGATGTGACGATGACTGATAGCCGTATCGTACCGATCATCATGCCCAAATGGGGTCTCTCCATGAAGGAGGGAAAGGTGACGGGCTGGCTCCTGGACGATGGTTCGAAGATCAGCCCCGGAGACGCGATCCTTGAGGTCGAGACCGACAAGATCGCGGGATCGGTGGAAGCAAATGAGTCCGGCGTGCTCCGGCGGCGCGTGGGCCAGCCGGACACTATCTATCCCGTGAAGACGCTTCTCGGCGTCATTGCCGACCCTGCCGTGCCGGAGGCGGAAATCGATGCGTTTGTGGCGAGCTATGTTGCCCCTTCTGCCGATGAAGACGACGAGGACCAGGGCCCCAAGCATGAGTTCATCGACACGCGGGCGGGGTCTGTGCGCTATGCGCGGCGCGGCACGGGCAAAGACACGATCCTCCTGATCCATGGTTTCGGCGGCGATCTGGACAACTGGCTGTTCAACATCGATGCCTTGAGCGAGGGCGCAACCGTTTATGCGCTGGATTTGCCGGGGCATGGCCAATCGGTCAAGAAGCTGGATAGGCCGGGGCTTGCCGCGCTCACTGACACTGTGTCGGACTTCATGGAGAGGCTGGGCATAAGTAGCGCGCACCTCGTCGGACATTCGATGGGAGGCGCGATCGCCATGCAGCTCGCGGCAGAAGATCCGGCGAAGGTTGAATCGCTCACCCTCATCTGCTCCGCGGGGTTGGGATCTGAGATTGGCGGCTACGTCGAATCCTACGTTGCCGCGCAGGGCCGCAAGGATCTGAAGCCTGTGCTCGAGCAGCTTTTCGCGGACAAGAGCCTGGTCAGCCGCCAGCTGGTGGAAGACGTCCTGAAGTACAAGCGCATCGATGGAGTCGATACGCTGTTGAAGGAGCTCTCACGCGCCCTATTCGGCGGCGGCACGCAGCAGGATCGACCGGGCGAAAGGCTGGCCTCAGGCGATGGGCCGCCCACACTCGTCATCTGGGGCAAGCAGGACGAGATCATCCCCGCCGCCCACGCTGAAGCGCTTCCCGGCGCGAAGGTCGTGGTCTTCGATGATGCGGGCCACATGGTGTTCATGGAAAAGGCCAGCGATGTGAACAGCCTCATCAAGGCCCACATCGCTGGCATTTGAACGTCTCAGTTATAAGCACCCTTCTTGTTCGGCTTGTTCACCAGCACAGTCACCAGGGCATAGACGAGCCCTGCGATGACTGCGGCTGGAAGCGAGGCCGTGACATATTCATAGGGGAAGTGGCTCTCATAGGTGATCGGGTTCAAAAGAAACCGGTAGGTGCCGCAGCCCGCGGCCATGGCGAGAATGGCTGCGATGTTGAAGCCGCCGTTGAACCAGTAGCCTGAATGCGCACCGCCTGAGAAGATGCAGCGGATGCTGATCTTGCGCTTGCGCAGGAAGTAGTAATCCGTGATCTGGATGCCGCAGAGCGGCGCGAAGGCCAGGCCGATGAAGGCCAGGAACGTGCCGAAATTGGCAAAGAACAGTTCAGGGATGAACAGTCCAACCAGGATCACCGGACCAATCGCGAGCAGCAGAAGCGTTGTCCACGACATGTTTTCAAGCGCCGGGAAGTGGCGAAGCCCGATTGCTGACGCATAGACACCGGCCACTGCCGTTCCCAGATTGGCTGCTGCGACGAAGATCAGTGCAATGATGCCGTAGGTCGGTCCGCCCACGGTCCGCATCCATTCGGCGGGATCTGAGACTTGCAGCACCAGTATCCCGGCAATGCCGATGAGCGAGAGCAGCGGCACGGGCGCGCCCATGCCGACCATGATGGGAAGGGCCGCGGTCCGCCCATTGGGCGCCATGCGGATCATGGCACCGAGATAGGGCCACCAGGAAAGCAGCGAGACAATTCCGATTTCGACGCCCGTCGTGTAATTCCAGACAGGGCTCGTTGACGCATATGCGGGCACAGCCGCCGTGAGATCGCCCCATCTCTGGCTGACGAGAATATAGAGCATCCAACCACCGACGAAGACATGCGCCACGAGGATCTTCGCCACGCGGTCCACGCCGCTCGATCCTCTCAGCAGGACGAGGAAAACGATGCCGCAGGCCAGCAGGACCGTTGCCGGCACGATGATCCGGCTGCTGCCATCCGTTATGGCTCCGATAGCAATGAGGAGCTGCGTTGTAGACTTGGCGAAGAAGATCAAGAGCAGCGAGTTCCAGCCGACGATCGAGATCTGCTGCATCGCAGCCGGAATGATCCAGCCACGTGAGCCGAATGTGGGCTTGGTGGACGCAATCGAGTCGACGCCGAACCGCAGGCAGATGGGGCCTGCTGCGAGCGCCACGATCAGCATGCCGATCATGCTTCCCGCGAAGAGTGCCGCAAAGCCCTTGTCGAAGTTCAGATAATATCCAACATATTCACCGATGATGTAGCACCAGGTTGCTGCAGCGGCGGTGACGAGGGAAATGCCAAGCTTCCAGCTGCCCCAGTTGCGCTCATGCTTGAGGAGGGGCCAGGCGTTTTTGTCGGCCTCAAGAAGCGTTTCAAGATGCTGATGTGGAACGGAGCTCATATCCGCCACCCCCACACCAGCGCGATGACCGGAAGGACCACCCCCAGGAACAGCAGCCAGGCCCAGCTGACCGCATCATAGTCCTCACCCTGTTCCGCAGGGTTTTCGAGAAGCTTGAGCCTTCGCTCCAGCTCCGGATTCAGTTTCTCCGCTGGCATGCGTCTCTCCTTTGCTGTGCGTTTCCAAACCGGCCTTTGCGGCCTTGTCATTGCAAGTCAGGCGCCCTTGAAGCTCTCTTCCTTGGCATAGGGGAACCACCAGAAATCCTGGTTTTCTGCGCGTGGATCGATCATCACGAATTTTGTGTTCTGGAACTGCGAAAGCCCCTCTGGGCCAAGCTGCCGGCCCGTGCCGGACAGCTTTCGTCCGCCAAAGGGCAGGGCGTCATTGTCCAGAAGAGGAGCATTGATCCAAAGTATGCCGGATTGAATTTCATTCACGGCACGGAATATCTCGCGGGAGTCGAGCGAATAGAGATTTCCCCCCAATCCAAAGCGGGACTGGTTTGCGAGGGTGATGGCCTCATCGAAATTCTTGACGCGGCAGAGTGG